>NZ_JAWJWL010000022.1:37023-146822 GCF_034721475.1 Burkholderia alba
ACGCGCGGCGCCGCCGGGCGGGCCGCGTTGCACGGCCCGCCCGGCGGCGGATCAGGATCCGCCGAACCAGTTGTAGCCCTGGTCGACCCAGTAGCCGCCCGGAAACGTGTTGGTCACGAAGATCTCGACGATGTGCTTCGGACTCTTGTAGCCGAGCTTGGTCGGCATCCGCAGCTTCATCGGGAAGCCGTACTCGGGCGGCAGCCGCTTGCCGTCGTAGTCGAAGGTCAGCAGCGTCTGCGGATGCAGCGCCGTCGGCATGTCGATGCTTTCGTAGTAGTCGTCCGCGCACTTGAAACCGACGTATTTCGCGCGTGTGTCCGCGCCGACGCGCCGCAGGAAATCGCCGAACGGCGTACCGCCCCAGCGGCCGATCGCGCTCCAGCCCTCGACGCAGATATGGCGCGTGATCTGCTCCTCGTGCGGCAGCGCGTACAGCTCGGGCAGCGTCCAGCTGCGCTGGCCGGTCACCCGTCCGGATACCGCCAGCCGGTAATCGTCGGCCGCCACCCGGGGCACGTCGTCGATCCCGTAGAACGCGTTGAACGGGAACGGCCGCGTGATGTCCGCCTCCGTATAGGTCGGCGCGAGCCGCTGCGGGCCGAACAGCCAGGCCTGCACGCGATCGTTCGCGCGCGACACCTGTTCGAGGAATGCGTTGACCGATGCGTCGTCCTGCAGCGAGCAGCCCGTCAGCATCGTGAGGCCGCCGAGCGTCAGGATGCGCTTGCCGAACAGCCTGCGCGACGGCATCGACAGTTCCTTGCGTACGTCGATCAGCAGCGCCTGCCGATCGAGCCGGTATCCGTCGTTTTCAGTTGGTTTCGTGTCGTTTTTAGACATGATGATCTCCTTCGCCTACCGGCCGCGCAGCATCGCGAGCAGCGAACGCGGCACCAGCAGCGCCATCGCGACATGCACGACGAAGAACGCGACGAGGAACGCCATCGCCCAGAAGTGCACGACGCGCGCGCGGTCGTAGCCGCCCAACAGCTCGCGCAGCAGCGGGAACTGCACCGACTTCCAGATCACGAGTCCCGACAGCACCAGCAGCACGAGATCGGCGATCGCCGCCACGTACGCGGCGCGCTGCACCGCGTTGTAGACGCTCAGGTCGTCGTGCGCCAGCTTGCCCTTCAGCGCATTCAGCGCGTCGCGCAGCACGCCCGCCGGGCTGAGCGGCAGGAACTTGCGGCGAAAGCGCCCGGTCGCGAAGCTCATGGTCAGATAGAACAGGCCGTTGAAGAACAGCAGCCACATCGCGGCGAAATGCCATTGCAGCGCGCCGCCCAGCCACCCGCCGAGCGTCAGGCCGCGCGGGATCTCGAAGCCCGGGTAGATCGGCGACGCGTCGTAGATGCGCCAGCCGGACAAAGCCATCGTGATCGCGGCGAGCGCGTTGAGCCAATGGCTGACCCGCACCCAGGCCGGATGTATCTTGCGGCCGGGCCGCGTGACGACCGGCCCGGTACCCGCGTGAGAAGCGCTCATGATCCGCACCTCCTTGATTGAGTTGAATCGGCGCGCGGCACGCCGCGCGCTCCGGGATTTATACGCCTTATCCGCACAGCGGCAGATCGACCGCCTGCAGCACGTCGCCTGCGCCGTCCTCGACGAACGCCGCGACGCCATAACGTCCGCCCGTCACGTGCTCGAGCGGCCATTCGCGCCGGATCTCGAACGTCCCGGCGCCGGACGGCGGCGCGTCGACGGGGCCGAGCCACTGCCGCACCACCCGCTCGTGGCGCAACGTCGCGCCACGGTTCTCGCCCGCCCGCACGTCCGACACGACGCCGTTCTCGTACAGCGCGAGATAGGTACCGAGCCGGCGGGGCGCACCCGCGCGCGGCGTCACGGCGAGCCGGACCGCGAGCCGGCCGCCCTGTTGCGCGACCGTCAGCGCGAGGTCGACGGTCGGCGGCTGGCCGCCGATCTCGCGCAGACGCCGCTCGAACGCATCCGGATCGCGCCAGTTGCGCAGTTCGCGGCCCGCGACCGCCACTTCCGGGGTGTAGATGAAACCGCCGCCGCTACGGGCCGCGAGCGCGTTCTGGCGCGCCGTGAAACGGGACTGCGCGAACCGGTCCCGCCAGCCGAGCCCGTCCCAGTCATCGACATGCAGCGCGAGCGGCACGATCCGCAGTGCCGCCGGGCTTGCGCCCAGGCGCGCGAGCCAGTCGTCGGCGGGCCGGCAGCTGCTGCAGCCTTCGCTCGTATACAGCTCGACGAGCGCCTGCCGGTAGGCGGGACTCGCGGCCGAACAGGCTGCGCCCGCTTGCGCGACGCACGCCGCCGCCAGCGCGGCAGCGCCCATGCCGAAACGGATCAGGTTGAACAGTGACATGCGAGCCTCGTCGTCCGGGGCGGGTCCGGGTACGCGGCAACCGGCGCGGCTTCCGGCCGACACAACCCGCCCGGGCGAAGCCGGGCGGACAGGCCGGACACCGCGTGACGCCGCGTCTGCCGCACCGCGCTCAATTCGACATCGGGCTCATCTTGTCGTCCTTCATCGGCTTTTTCATGCCGTCCTTCGACATGTGATCCTTCTTCATGCCGTCCTTCTTCATGCCCATCGAGTCCTTGGACATCGCGTCCTTCGACATCGCGTCCTTCGACATCGCATCCTTCGACATCGAATCCTTCGACATCGCATCGTTCTGCGCATACGCGCCGCCCGCGGCAAACGCGAAACCGACGAGGCACGCGGCGATCAGGGATTTTTTCATGGGATAACTCCATCGTTTTTGGTTGAGGAGCCGAATAGTCGGCCGCCGACACCGGATCTGACAGCCGCCCGCGAAAATTTTTGCGGGCCGGGCGTCGCGGCCGGCCACGCGTCGCCCTGACTACCATCATGGACCATGGCGGACGGGCCGCCCTCCTGGTGTACCCGACTCTCCCGGCGTGGGGTCGACTCGATCTGTCCCCGGTTGAAACCGGCGCCGTCCGGGTGTATCGTGTGCGCTTGCTAACGCGGGGGTCCTGCAATGCGTTCGGTCAAACAACCGGCGTGCGCGGGTGAGAAATACCCTTTGAACCTGATCTGGATAATGCCAGCGCAGGGAAGCGTCCGGGTTTCACCGCCGTTCTTCTGATGAAACCCGTCGCGTCGCGAGTCTCCTGCTTAGCCCCCACATTCGCTTTGCATGGGCCCCGAGCCAGCGCCACGGCGCCAGCCCGGTCCGAGAAACAGGAGATCGCATGAACGCCAATCCGAAGTTCCTTTCCGCCGACGCCCGCGTCGACGCCGCCGCCATCGCCCCGCTGCCGAATTCGCGCAAGGTCTACGTCACGGGCTCGCAGCCGGACATCCGCGTGCCGATGCGTGAAATCACGCAGGCCGACACGCCGACCGGCTTCGGCGGAGAAAAGAACCCGCCGATCTACGTTTACGACACCTCCGGCCCCTACACCGACCCCGACGCCCAGATCGACATCCGCTCGGGCCTGCCCGCGCTGCGCCAGCGCTGGATCGAATCGCGCGGCGACACCGAGACGCTCGGCGGCCTCACGAGCCAATACGGCCGCGAACGCGCGGCGGATGCCGCCACCGCGGAATTGCGCTTCCCGGGCCTGCACCGCCACCCGCGCCGCGCGCTGGCGGGCAAGAACGTCACGCAGATGCACTACGCGCGCCAGGGCATCATCACGCCCGAGATGGAGTACATCGCGATCCGCGAGAACCAGCGCCGCGCCGAGTACCTGGAAAGCCTGAAGGCGAGCGGTCCGAACGGCGCGAAGCTCGCCGCGATGATGGGCCGCCAGCATCCGGGCCAGGCATTCGGCGCCACCGCGTTCGGCGCGGACGCGCCGCACGAGATCACGCCGGAATTCGTGCGCGCGGAAATCGCGTGCGGCCGCGCGATCATTCCCGCGAACATCAACCACCCGGAATCGGAGCCGATGATCATCGGCCGCAACTTCCTCGTGAAGATCAACGCGAACATCGGCAATTCGGCCGTCACGTCGTCGATCGGCGAGGAAGTCGACAAGATGACGTGGGCGATCCGCTGGGGCGGCGACACGGTGATGGACCTGTCGACCGGCAAGCACATCCACGAAACGCGCGAATGGATCATCCGCAACAGCCCGGTGCCGATCGGCACGGTGCCGATCTACCAGGCGCTCGAGAAGGTCAACGGCAAGGCCGAGGATCTGACCTGGGAGATCTTCCGCGACACGCTGATCGAACAGGCCGAGCAAGGCGTCGACTACTTCACGATCCACGCGGGCGTGCGCCTGCAGTACGTCCCGCTGACCGCGAACCGGATGACGGGCATCGTGTCGCGCGGCGGCTCGATCATGGCGAAGTGGTGCCTCGCGCATCACAAGGAAAGCTTCCTGTACGAGCACTTCGAAGACATCTGCGAAATCATGAAGGCGTACGACGTGAGCTTCTCGCTCGGCGACGGCCTGCGCCCCGGCTCGATCTACGATGCGAACGACGAAGCGCAGCTCGGCGAGCTGAAGACGCTCGGCGAACTGACCCAGATCGCGTGGAAGCATGACGTGCAGGTGATGATCGAAGGCCCCGGCCACGTGCCGATGCAGTTGATCAAGGAAAACATGGATCTGCAGCTCGACTGGTGCAAGGAGGCGCCGTTCTACACGCTCGGGCCGCTCACGACCGACATCGCGCCGGGCTACGACCACATCACGTCGGGCATCGGCGCCGCGATGATCGGCTGGTTCGGCACCGCGATGCTGTGCTACGTGACGCCGAAGGAACACCTGGGGCTGCCGAACAAGGACGACGTGAAGGAAGGGATCATCACGTACAAGCTCGCCGCGCACGCCGCCGATCTGGCGAAGGGCCATCCGGGCGCGCAGGTGCGCGACAACGCGCTGTCGAAAGCGCGCTTCGAGTTCCGCTGGGAAGACCAGTTCAACATCGGCCTCGATCCGGACAAGGCGCGCGAATTCCACGACGAAACACTGCCGAAGGATTCCGCGAAGGTCGCGCACTTCTGCTCGATGTGCGGCCCGCACTTCTGCTCGATGAAGATCACGCAGGACGTCCGCGAGTTCGCCGCGCAGCAGGGCATGTCGGAAACCGACGCGCTGAAGAAAGGCATGGAAGTGAAGGCGGTGGAGTTCGTGAAGAGCGGCGCGGAAATCTACCGCCGCCAGTAACGCCGGACCGGTTGCGCCGCTGTCGACAAAGCCCGCCTCGCGCGGGCTTTGTCATGGCTGCGGCACGCCATGCCGCCGCGCCGCGAAGGGGTCGGATCGGGCGCGGCCCCAAGCGAAACAATTGATTACGATACCGACTAAAGACTAACAAGTCCTTACAGCAGAACGGGAGCCGGCCACGTAGATTTCAACGCATGGGCGCAGCGCCGACTGGCCGCGTCCGCCTCTCTTTCCATAAAGGACAGCATCATGAACTCGATTCGGCGTATTGGGGTATGCGCGGTGATCGTCGCTACCATGGCCAGCCTGTCGGCATGTGACAGCATGACCACCCGCCAGCGCAACACCGCGATCGGCGCGGGCATCGGCGGGGTCGCCGGCGCCGCGATCGGCGGCAACGCGCTGTCGACGATCGGCGGCGCCGCCGCCGGCGGTCTGATCGGCAACCAGGTCGGCAAGTAAGCCCCGCGCGGCGCGACGCCGCCCTCGGCGCCTGCCCGTGCACGGCGCGTCCCGCGAACGGCACGCGCCGTGTCGGCTTCCGGGCGCCGCCCGCGCGGCCGAAATGATCCGTTACTGTTTCACACAGCGTTTCATATGGGACCCGCCTAAGCTGGGAAGCATCGACGCTATCCCGCGCCCCTTGCAAGGGGAACCATCATGACCAAGACCTTTGCCGCAGCCGCCTTCGCGAGCCTCGCTCTCGCCGGGTGCTATTACCCGTACGGCTACTACCCGGCGGGGTACTACGCGGCCGCGCCCGTCCAGACCGAGCAGCCTCCTTATGTCGCCGCGGCGCCCGCCTACGTCGCGCCCGCCCCCGCCTACGTCGCGCCGGCCTATCCCGCTTATTACCCGGCGCCCGCCTACGCGCCCGCGTGGGGCGGCTGGTGGGGACCGTCCGTCTCGCTCAATTTCGGCTATCGCAGCGGTTGGGGAGGCTATCGCGGCTGGGGAGGCTATCGCGGCGGCTACTGGCGTCATCGCTGACGCGAACCGCGCCGGCCCATGCCTCGCGGCCTGCCCGACGGGTGGCCAGTCCGATTCTTGCTGTTTCATCGCAACCTGAAACGTTGCGCGATAGCGCGGTGTAAGATGCGTTCGCCTCCTCTCTCGACCGCACCGTCGCCGCTTCGATGAATCCCAAGAACACCGTCCTGCTGATCGTCCTCGCCGCGCTGTGGGGCGCGTCGTTCCTGTTCATCCGCGTGGGCGTCGCCGAGTTCGGCGTCGCGCCGCTGATGATGCTGCGCGTCGGAATCGGCGCGCTGTTCCTGATCGCGCTCGCGATGACCCGCTTCACGCCGCGCGAGCTGAGCGCGCACCTGCGCGGCCGCGCGGGCGCGCTGTTCGTCGTCGGCGCGCTCAACTCCGGCATTCCGTTCTGCCTGTTCGCCTTCGCCGAACTGACGCTGTCGGCCGGCGTGACGTCGGTCATCAACGCCACCACGCCGCTCTGGGGCGCGCTCGTCGCGTACCTGTGGCTGAAGGACAAGCTGTCGGTCGCGCGCACGATCGGCCTCGTGATCGGCTTCACGGGCGTGCTGATGCTCGTCTGGAACCAGGTGTTCTCGCCGCACGGCGCGGATCCCGCGTCGCCCGGCACGACCGCGCTCGCGGCCGCCGCGGCGCTCGGCGCGACCCTGCTGTACGGGATCGCCGCGAACTACACGAAGCGCAAGCTGAGCGGCGTCGATCCACTGATCAACGCGACCGGCAGCATGATCGGCTCGACCCTTCTGCTGACGCCGTTCGCACTGGCGACCTGGCCCGCCGCGCCGGTGTCGATCACGTCCTGGGGCGCGGTGCTGAGCCTCGGCGTCGCCTGCACCGGCGTTGCGTACTTCATCTACTTCTACCTGATCGCGCACGTCGGACCGGCGCGGGCGATCACCGTCACGTTCGTGATTCCGATCTTCGGGATCCTGTGGGGCGCGCTGTTCCTGCACGAACAGGTGTCGATCGCGATGCTGGAAGGCTGCGCGGTGATCCTGATCGGCACGGCGCTCGCGACCGGCGTGATCAAGCGTCTTCCGGGCATCGGGCCGCGTCCCGAGCAGTCTCGCTGACCGCCGGCGCGCCCGGCGCGCTAGGTTAAGCAATCTATGCAAAACGGCCGGCCGGGCGGACCGGCCGTTTTACATTGCCGCAAACGATTTCGCCCCGAGCCGGCGCCGATTCGTCAGACTTGAGTCTGGAGTTACCCTGATACGCGGTCGCCTCCGACTTTCGCTACACTCGACAGCATCCCACCTGCCGGAGGCAAACGTGACGCGCTCCGTTCTTCCCTCCGCCGCGCGTGCGCCCCGCCGCCGCGCCGCTTCATACTGACCCCATGTCGTCCCCCCGCCACCTCTCGCTCGACAGCCTGATGCCGCAGCTCGCGCGCGGCCCCGACGGCTGGTGCGCGCGCTATCGCGACGCCACGCTGTCGAGCGTGTTCCAGCCGGTGCTGTCGATCACGCACAAGCGGGTGGTCGGCTACGAGGCGCTGGTCCGCGCGGCCGACGCCGGAAGCCGGCCGGTATCGCCGGGCGAGCTGTTCGCGCGGGCCCACGCGCACGGCGAGGCGCTGCTCCTCGACCGGCTGACCCGCTGCATGCACACCGCCAATTTCGCCGCGCAGCACATCGAGGTGGGCTGGCTGTTCCTGAACATCCTGCCGCTGGTGCTCGACTCCGGCACCGCGCAACGCGAATTCATCGAGGCGCTGTGCGCGCACTTCAATCTGCCGCCGACGCGGATCGTGCTCGAGGTCGTCGAGCAGCCGTCGCGCGACGAGGCGGAACTGGCGCGCACGATCGACCTGATCCAGCATCGCGACTTCCTCGTCGCGATCGACGATTTCGGCACCGGGTTTTCGAACTTCGACCGCATCTGGCAGATGAAGCCCGACATCGTGAAGCTCGACCGCTCGATCGTCGAACGCGCGCTGAAGCCGGACGATTCGCACCGGATCATTCATCACCTCGTCACGATGCTGCACCAGTCCGGGACGATGGTGCTCGCCGAGGGCGTCGAGAGCGACGACGCGCTGCAGGTGTTGATGGAAGCCGATATCGATTTCGTGCAGGGTTTTCTGTTCGGCCGGCCCGACGCGTCGATCGCGCGCGGCTGCGCGGCCGCCCCCGCCCGCCTCGATGCCGCCTGGCAGCGCTTCGCCGCGCGCCGGCTCGAATGCGCCGACAGCGTGCAGCCGGGTTTCGACACGATCGAGCAGCTGGTGCTCGCGGCCGCGGCCGACTATGCGCGCCATCGCGATCTGCCGGGCGCCGCGCGGCATCTGCTCGCGACGCCGGGCGCACGGCGCGTGTTCGTCGCGGATGCGAGCGGCGAGCAGCACGAACCGTCGGTCACGTCGGCCGCGATCGCGGCCGACGCGGCAACGGGACGGCTCGCGCCGCTGTTTCCGGAAACCCATAGCAACTGGTCGCGCCGGCCGTATTTCCAGCGCGCGCTCGCGACGCCGGGACGCGTCGCGCTGATGGGACCGCACTTTTCGCTGACCGACGGCCGCGACTGCTACACGGCGGCGGTGGCCCTCCGGATCGCCGGCGATATCGTGGTGTTCTGCGCGGATTTCGCGCTCGACAGCGCGGGAACGGTCATGCGGTGAACGCGACCGACGCGCCCGCATGCGGCGGGCGCCGGCGACCGGCAGGATGATGCCGGTGGCGGCTCGCGAAAGCCGCCCGGCAATGCGAGGCTAGCTAGGTAGCGCTCTCGACCTGATCGGCCAGCAGCGTCAACGCACGCGCGACCTGGTGATCGAAGTAGTTCGACCGCTCCTTCTCATACGCGCGCAGCAACGCGGTGCATTCGCGCTCCGCCCATCGCCAGCGCGGCCCTTTCTTGATGAAGGCGGCATGATCCCGCAGTTCGGGCGGCACCGTATCCTCGTCCTCCCACACCCACAGGAAACCCTGCGTCGTGCGCGAGAACGGCATGCCCACCTCGCGCGCGACGACAGGGTCGTGCCGCATCGTGAAGTCGACGATCTCGGTCCTCGCGGCGCCGTCCGCCAGCGTGTGCTTCGCTTCGATCCAGCAGTGGTAGCGGGACAGCTGCGACAGGTGTTTCGCGTCGCGGCGCCGCTCGCGGGTCGAGCACAGCACATACAGCGCGCCGCCGCCGAAATCCATCACCTCGCCGCCCGCGAACGGCCGGTAAGGGACGTGCGTCAGCAGCGTCAGCACGCGGGCACCGACGATCGCGTAGTCGGCGCAGCGCATGTATCCGTCCTTCGTCGTCGATTCCGAGACGCTGCGATGCACGACCCCGTCGATCACATCGCGAAGCGGCAACGCCACGGGCGTCGCCAGAACCGGCTTGCCGTCTACCCTGTCCAATGTATCCACCTGCTCACCCGCATGAACCGCCATTCGTCCGTCATTGCCTCCGCGCCGCAAAACGAGGCGGAGCGCGACTTCAGCGACGCATTCTTGCTGACGCGAAACGAAATGAACGTGGCGATTCGTCTAGATCCGTAGCGGATTTGTCAGTTGGCGGACGGCATTTCGCATCCGATTCGTCAGGAATGAGCCGGCGGGCAATGCGCCGCCCTTCAGGCGGCGCATCTCGGCTCGGCGCGACGCCGGCCGCGGTCGGCCGTTTCGAACGCGCGGGACCGGTCGGCGCAGAGAGCGGTCGGCGAACGCACCGATGCGCGCGCACGCGGCGGCACGCGTGATGAATTCGTTCTGCTACGGGATTTTCGGAGCGGAAAGAGCCTGACGTCCCCCCGTTGCGGCGAAACCCGCCGAACGAGGCCGCTCAAGCATCGCGCCCGCCGTCGCGTGACGGGTGTCCCGTCAGCGCGTCGTGCGCCCCGGGCCGTGTGGACGCCCCGCCCGGCCCGGGCCGGATGAAACCGGCGGCGGCGCGCGCATCCGCGCGCGTGCATCGGCGACGCCGCGCCCTTCACATTACTCGACAATCTTCCCGCGCCCCGCCTTCACCGTCCCCCGCCGGCTCTTCGCATCGAGGCGGCGCTCCTTCGACGCGCGCGTCGGCCGGGTCGCCACGCGCTTGCGCGGCGTCACGCTGACGCTGCGGATCAGCGCGTCGAGCCGCGCCAGCGCGGCCTCCCGGTTCTTCTCCTGGGTCCGATGCTCCTGGGACTTCAGCACCACCACGCCGTCGCGCGTGATCCGCTGGTCGGACAGCTCGAGCAGGCGCGCCTTCAGCACCTCGGGCAGCGACGATGCGCGGATGTCGAAACGCAGATGAATCGCGCTCGACACCTTGTTCACGTTCTGCCCGCCCGCGCCCTGCGCGCGCACCGCCGACAGTTCGACGTCCTCGGGCACGAGCGTATAGCGAATCATCATTCGGCACGCTCCACCGTCTCGGCCGGCTCGCGCAGCGCTTCGGCGATCCGCGCGGCCAGCCCGGAATCGCGCTGGGTGCGCGTCGCGATCGCCTGGGCGAGCACGGCGCGCGGTCCGATCACCTGCACGCGCGAACGCGCGCGCGTCACGGCCGTGTAGATCAGCTCGCGCGACAGCACGCGGCTGAACGACGCCGGCAGAATCAACGCCGCCTCGTCGAACTCCGAGCCCTGCGACTTGTGCACCGTCAACGCGAATGCGGTGTCGTGCGGCGGCAGCGCGGCGGGCGACACCGCGCGCGCCTGCCCGTCCGCGCCGCGGAACCACACGCGCAGCGCGCCGTTCGCATCGGGCAGCGCGATGCCGATGTCGCCGTTGAACAGGCCGAGCGCATAGTCGTTGCGGGTCACCATCACCGGCCGGCCGGCGAACCAGTGCGCGCCGACCGCGAGCGGCACGCGCACCGCGCGGCGCACCTGAGCCGCGACGAGCGTATTGACCTGATCCGCGCCGCGCGCGCCGGCACGGGTCGCGCACAGGATCCGGAAACGGTTCAGCGCGTCGAACAGCGGCAGCGGGTCGGGCGCCGGCGCGGCGAGCGCCTCGCGCAGCGCATCGCCGTAGGCGGCAAAGCCGCGCGCGAGGCCGTCGAGCGTCGCGGCCGACAACGCATCGCCGCCGTCGTCCTGAAAACGGGCCGCGGCGTCGGCGTCGGTCGACAGCGCATCGAGCGCGTCGCTCGCGGCGCCCGCGCGGATCGCGAGCGACAGGCGGCCGATCGGCGAATCGAGTCCGAAGCGGTAGTTGCGTTCGAGCCAGACCACGCAGTCGGTCAGCGGCGCGAGCGCATCGCCGCCGCTCCCCGTCGGCACGGCCCGGTTCGCCGCGCCGGCCTCCCGCGCCGAAGCCAGCGCCCCCGCGAGCGCCGCATCGCTCGCCGCGAAGCGCGCATCGTCCAGCCAGTCCAGCTCGCCCGCGTCGATCCAGGCTTCGGCCAGCGTCTCGAGATCGGGCGGCGGCGATGGCGGGGCGATACGCGCATCGTCGCGCTCCGCGTCGGCCGTGTCGTCGAAGTCGAACAGCGAGCCCTGCGCGTCGTTGCCGCGCGCCGCGCGGCGGCCGCGCGGGGACGGCGATGGCGACGGAGACGACGCCGGCAGGATCGGCGCCGGAACGGGCGAGCGGCCCGCTTCCGCCGGCAGCGCCGCCACGAAAGCCGCGACCTCGATCCCGAGCGCCGCCGCGACGGTCGCGCGCCCCGCCGGGCTGAATACCGGACGCGCGCTCAGTTCCGCGAACACCGCTCCGGCCTCGACCGCCGCGAGCTGATCCTTGTCGCCCAGCAGCACGAGGCGCGCGCCCGGCGCGAGCGCGTCGAGCAGGTGCGCGGCGAGCGCGACGTCGATCATCGACGCTTCGTCGACCACCACCAGATCGCAGGGCAGCGGATTGTCGCGGTGATGCCGGAAGCGTCCGCCCGAGCCGCCGCCCAGCAGCCGGTGCAGCGTGTAGGACGTGCGCGGCAGTCGCGCGGCCAGCTCGGGCGGCAGATCGCCGGCGCGCGCGTGCAGCGCCTCCTGCATCCGCTGCGCGGCCTTGCCGGTCGGCGCGGCGAGCGCGATCCGCAAGCCGGGATCGGTGTCGAGCAGACACGCGATCACGCCGACCACCGTCGTCGTCTTGCCGGTACCCGGACCGCCGCTGACGATCGTCACGCGGCCCGTCAGCGCCGCGATCGCGGCCACCCGCTGCCAGTCGACCTCGCCCGCCGGCGCCGGCCCGAAGTAGCGCGCGAGCCGTTCGCGCAGCACGTCGGGCGAGACGTCGCCGGCCCGGACGCCGGCCCGCGTCTGTTCGACCAGCGCGCGCGCCAGGCGCGCTTCGTAATCGAAATAGCGCGCGAGGTACAGGCGGTCGTCGCGGTCGACGACCAGCGGCCGCTCGGCGCCGCGCGTATTCCGGTCGAACCCCGTCACGCCGCTGTCGGCCAGCGCCTGCCGGACTTCGGCGAGCGGTTCGTCGTAGCGCTGCGCGAGCGCGCCGAGCGACACGCACACGTGCCCCGCCGCCGTCGCCCGGCTCGCCGCGAACGCGGCACGCGCCGCCCAGCGCGCGGCGGCGGGCGGCGCGCCCACCCGCCGCGACAGCGAGCCGATCCGCCGCGCGAAACCCTCGGCGAGCGCGAGACCGAAATCGGCCGGCTCGGGCAGCCGCGCGGCCAGCCCGCCCGTAAACGCGAACGGTTCGTGCGCCGCGCTCATGCCGCCTCCTCGCGCATCAGCGCATCGAGCGCGTCGACCAGCTCGCGCGCCGGCCGCTTCGCATGCACGCCGGCGGGCAGCCCGCCGCTGCGCCAGTCCGGCCGCACGCCGCGAATGAACAGATACAGATAGCCGGCCATATGCGTGTCGTAGTCGTAGCCCGGCACGCGCACCCGCAGATAGCGATGCAGCGCCAGCGTATAGAGCAGCGCCTGCAGGTGGTACGCATGCTCCGTCATCGCGGCGTCGAGCGCGCGCGGTCCGTAGGCGTCAGCGCTCGCGCCGAGATGATTGGACTTCCAGTCGACGATCCAGAAGCGGCCGTCGTGTTCGACGATCATGTCGATGAATCCCTTCACGAATCCGGCGAGCGTTCCCGCCTCGAGGGCGACATCCGGGTAGCCGTGCGCCGCGAGCAGGCGGCGCAACGCATTGAAATCGAGCGCGGGCGCGGGAAACAGGAACTCCATTTCGTTCAGCCGCCGCGCCGGGTCGAGCGCCGCCAGCCGCATCCCGGGCACCAGTTCGGTCGCGACGACGTCCGCGACGAGCGTGGTCATCATCGCGGGCAGGCGTTCGGCCAGTTCGAGCGGCGTCTCGACCGGCCGCTCGTGCAGCGCGCGCAGCGCGGCCGCGGGCCAGGTCGCCGGCGCGGCGAAGTCGCTCAGTTCGAACAGCCGGTGCAGGCATTCGCCTGCCGCCGCGCCGCGCGGAAACGCGAGGATGTCGTCGTCCGCGAGCACCGGCACCGGGGCGGCCGGCGGCGGCGCGCTGCCCGCGCCCGCGGCGGCCAGCGCATCGTGATCGGGGCGCAGCGCCTCGTCGGGCAGCGGCGCGACGCCCGCTTCATCGCGCGCCAGCGCCGCCGTCAGCGAACTGAAGCTGGCGATCCGCCACGCATCGCGCAAGCCGCGCGCCGCGCGCCGTGCGCCACGCAGGCGGTCGGCATCGTGGCCGACTTCGAGCGGGTCGCGCCGCGCGGGCACGGGCAGCGCGCCGAGCGTCACCGGCCCGTTCGAGAGCGCCCGCCAGCGGTCGGCCAGCGCCGCTTCGTCGGGCGGCTCCTTCAGCCAGTCGTCGAAGCCGTGCCCGGCGCCCGCGACCAGCCAGTTCAGCACGCTGCGCCGGGACTCCCGGGTCGAGCGCGACGACAGATACGTGCCCGCCACCAGATAGCAGCGGTACACGGCCCGCGTCAGCGCGACATAGACGAGCCGCGCGCGCTCCGCCGCCTGCTCGCGCATCGCGTGCCGGGCCGCGCGTTCGGCGGCCTCGTCGTCGCAACCGTAGTGCAGCACGGCGTCGCCCGCGTCGTCGTGATATTCGCGCGCATCGGGCAGCCCGGACGCGGGCGGCTCGCGCAGCGCGCCGTCGTTCAGGAACGGGCAGAACACGATCGCGTATTCGAGCCCCTTCGATTTGTGCACGGTGACGATCTGCACCAGGTTGCGATCCGATTCGAGCCGCAGCTGCGCATCCTCGCCGCCGCCTTCGTTGCGCTGCGCGGCGAGCCAGCGCAGCGTCGGCGCGATGCCCGGCTGCGCCGACGCGCGCGCCTGGGTCAGTTCCGCGAGATGATTGACGTCGGTCACGCGCCGCTCGCCGTCCTGGCCGGCCATCAGACGCTCCGCGATCCGCAGCTCGCGCGCGAAGGTGCGCCACATCACGGCGAAACCGCGCTCGCGCCACAGCAGCCGGTAGCGCGAGAAGCGCTCGACCCAGCCCATCGCATCGGCCGCGGCCTCGACCGACGGCGTGCCGCCGCGCGCATCGTGCGCGACGTCCTCGCCCTGTTCGAGCCGCCACAGCGCGGCCGCGTCGAGGCCGAACCAGTCGGCGGCCAGCGCCGAGCGCAGCCGGCGCAGATCGCCGGGCGCATCGATCGCGGCCAGCACGCGCTCGAGCTGCTCCGCGTCGGCGGTCGCGAACACCGACGCCTGCGCGAGTTCCACGCTGCCGATCCCCCATGCGGCCAGCACGCGCTTCACGACGCTGCCCTGCCGGTGGGTCTGCACGAGCACCGCGATGTCGCCGGGCGACAGCGGCATGTCGCCGAGCCGCACCGCCCCCTCGCGCGCGCCGCGCATCAGGCGCGCGATTTCCGCCGCGCACGCCTGCGCGGCCTGCCATTGCGCGTCGCGCTTGGTCAGCGCGAGGTCGCCCGCCGGCAGCATCCACACGCGAAAATCGCCCGCGCCTTGCTGCGGATCGGTCGCGTCGCGGAGCGGCGGCCGTGCGCGCGTGCCCGCCCGCACCGGCTGATAGTCGAGGCCGTCGAGCACGAACGCGCGGGGATTCGCGCCGAATACCCGGTTGCACGCCTCGACGAGCGGCGGCGTCGAGCGCTGGTTGACGGCCAGCGTGTAGCGCGCCGACGCCTTGTCGCGCGCCGCGAGGTAGGTATGCAGATCGGCCGCGCGGAAACTGTAGATCGCCTGCTTCGGATCGCCGACCAGGAACAGCGGCCCGGCGGGCGCGAAGATCCGGTCGAAGATCGCGAACTGCAGCGGGTCGGTGTCCTGGAATTCGTCGATCAGCGCCGCCGGATAGCGCGCGCGCAGCGTCTCGGCGAGCCACGGATGGGTGTGCAGCGCGCGGTACAGGTTGGCCAGCAGATCGTCGAACGAAACGACCCGGCGGGTGCGCTTCCTCTCGGCGAGCGCGGCGGGCGCGACGTCCAGCCACTGCGCGAGCAGCCCGAGCCAGCGCGCGCGCTGCGCGGCTTCGGCCGCCGCCACCGCCGCCTCCAGCGCGCCGGCGAGATCGAAGAACGCATGGCGCGGGGTCGCGCCGCCTTTCTTCGTCGCTTTCTCGAGCGCCGCCTGCGTGAGCTTGAGCGCCGGACGCGGCAGGCTCGCCACCGCATCGGCGCGCGAGAAATAGCCGGCCCACGCGTCCAGCGCCTCTGCGATCGCTTCGGGCTTGTGCGAGCGCTGGTTCAGCGACGGCTGCGCGGCGCCGAGCAGCGCGTCGATCTCGCCGCGCTGCGCGCGCCACAGCGCCATCGCCGTATCGAAATGCGCGTGCGCGGCCGTTTCGGCCTCTCCGTCGGACGGCTGCAGGCCGTCCCAGCGCAGCACCGCGAGCGGCTTCTTCAGCCGCCGCGCCAATTGCGCGTCAAGTGCGGCCGGCCCCGCGCCGCGTTCGACCAGCCACGCGGCGAAACCGGGATGCGCGGCCGCCACCGGCTCGACACGGGTGCGCCAGAAATCGGCGGCCAATTCGAAACGCAGCGCCGCGTCGTCGGCTTCCATCTCGAACGCGAACGGCATCGCCGCCGCGAACGGCGCTTCCTGCAGCGCCCGCTGGCAGAACGCGTGAATCGTGTGGATCGCCGCCTGGTCGAATGCGCGCAACGCGCGCCGCACGCGCTTCGCGGCGGTGTCGGCGTCGAGGCCTCGCTCGGGCGACAGCGTCGTGTCGAACAGCTGGCCGACGAACGGATCGCCGCCGTCCTCGCCCGTCTCGAGCGCGTGCGCGAGCTGCGCGAGCCGGCCGCGAATCCGCTCGTGCAGCTCGGCGGTCGCGGCTTTCGTGAACGTGACCACCAGGATCTGGTCGGCGCTGAAATCCTTCTCGAGCAGCAGGCGCACGTAGAGCGCGCAGATGTTCCAGGTCTTGCCGGTGCCCGCCGACGCTTCGATCTGGTTCACGCCGTCGAGCGCGCACGCGAACACGTCCAGTTCGCCCGCGGCGGCCGCCGGTGCCGCGCGGCTCACGACGCCCTCCGCAGGTGTTCGACGAGCGGATCGAAGACGAGGTGCGCAAGCGCGCCGAACGGTTCGTCAAGCGACGGATTCGCGCCGCGCCACGCGATCGCCAGCGCCGCGTCGTCCGCCTCGCTCGCGACGCGGTCGTTGATCCACACGCTCGCAGCCTTCGCCTCGCTTTCCGACACCAGCGCCCACGCGCTTTTCGGGAAGAAGCGCAGCGGCATCCGCCGCCCCGCGCGGAACAGCGCGGCGAGCGGCGCAAGCTGCTCGACGGGCGCCGCCACCGGCGCGAATTCGAACGTGTCGCCGCTGCCGAACCACAGCGTGCGGCGCGGCCCGTCGGGCAACACCGCGCAATAGACCAGATGCGCGAGCCACGCGGACAGGTAGTCGCGCGCGCCGGGCCGCGCATAGCGGTAGATCACCTGGCCGGCCGCGGTCAGCCGGTTCAGCGTGCCGTGCAGATGCAGCGGCGCGTGCGCGGCGTCGCGCGCCAGCTCGGCGTCGTGCGCGCCGAACCAGGCGGCGTCGCCCTCGGGCCAGCGCGGCGCGATGTCGAGCCCGAACGGCACGCGCGTCGCGCCGTCGGCCAGCGCGCCGCGCACGTTGCCCGCCAGTCGGGCGAGCGCGCCGAGTTCCTGGTCGCGCCATACCGCGCCCGTCGCGCCGCCGGGCAGCTCCGGGCTCGCGTCGGCGACCCGCAACGCATGATCGAACGCGGCCGCGTCGGCCGTCTCGATCAGCAGCGGCAGCACGCGTTCCGCGAGCGCGTCGCTGCCCGCGTAATCGAGCGCGAACGGCTCGGTATCGAGCAGCTCGGCCTGCACGTCGGCCAGCACGATGCCCAGCCGCTCGCGCAGCAGCGCGCGCGCCGGATGGCGCCAGAAGCGCTCGAAATCGGTGAACGCCACGGGCTCCGCCGGCTCGGGCGGCAGCGGCGCGGCGAAGAACGGCCGCGCGGCCGGCGCGGTGCCGCGCGCGAGCAGCGCGGCCAACGCCGCGCGATCGGTGTCGTAGCTGAACAAGCCGCGCTCCGCCGAGAAGTAGTCGGCCGAGAACGGCTGCAGCGGGTGCTCGGTGACGAATCCGCGCCGCGCGGCGTCGACGTCGGCGGGCGACGCGTCGGCGCCGGCGGAGATCTGCGCCAGATAGTCGAGCAGTTCGTCGACCAGCGCGGCCGGCGGCAGCGGCGCGTTGTCGCGGATGCTGCGCCCCGTGTAGGCGATCAGCAGCCGGTCGCGCGCGGCGAGCAGCAGGTCGAGGAACAGGTTGCGCTCGTCGTCGCGGCGCTGCCGGTCGCCGAGTTTCGCGAACACCGCCATCAAGTCGAATTCGTCGGCACGCGCGAGGCTCGGCAGTACGCCGTCGTCCATCCCGAGCAGGCAGACGACGCGATACGGCAGTCCGCGCAAGCTCGTCAGCGATGAGAACGTCACGCCGCCCCACGGCACCCCGCCGCGCGCCGGATCGTCGAGCGCGGCGGCGAACCCGGCGCGCACGACGGCGGCCGGCATCGGCAGCCCGCCCGCGCCCTCCTCCATCGACGCCAGCATCGCGTCGAGCACGTCGCGCACGCCCGCCAGCGCATCGGCGAACACCGGCCCCGAATCGAAGAAGCGCGCGAGCGCATCGGCGAACAGGTCGCTCCAGCCTTGCGGCGTCAGGCTGTCGGCCAGACGCCGCGCGAAGCCGTCGAGATCGTCGGTGAAGCGCGCGAGACGGCCGAGCAGCTCGGCCTGGCTGCCCTGCGCGCCTTCGACGGGCAGCCACGCATCGACGGGCGCCGCGCCGTCGGGCATCGCATAGCCGAGAAAGAGCCGCGTCAACGCGTCGGCGAAGGTGTGACGCGGCACGGGCACCGCGTCGTCGCCGGACGGCTCGGCGGCCAGCCCGCGCCGCGCGCCGGCGGCGGCCAGCCAGGTCTGCACGGTCTCCAGCGCGGCCGCGTCGATGCCGTAGCGCGCGGCCACCGCGTCGACCCGCAGCCATTCGATCAGCTCCGGCGCGCCGACGTTGCGCTCGGGCAGCGCGAGCCAGTCGAGCAGCACGCGCGCGACCGGGTTCGCCTGCGACGGCGGCAGGCCGGTGATCCGGTACGGGATGCGGCGCGCATCGAGCGGCGCGGACGTACCGAACACCGCGTCGATCAGCGGCCCCGCGGCCGCCAGGTCCGACACGGCGACGAGCACGTCGGACGGTCCGAGACTCGGGTCCTCGTCGAACCACGCGAGCAGCCGGTCGTGCAGCACCTCGAGCTGGCGCGCGAGGCTGTGGCACACGTGCACCTCGATGCCGGGCTCGGCGGGCGGATCGCCCAGCTCCGCTTCCGGCTGCAGCGCGAGGATCGCGTTCTGGATCCGCGCAAGCCAGCTCGGCGCCGGATTCTCCGTATACAGCGCGGCGTCGCCCGCCGCCGCGTTTTCCGTCAGCTCGTGCAGCATGTGCAGCTGCGCCTGCGTCTGCCGCCCCCATTCGGCCAGCAACGGATGGCCGACCTCCTGATAGTCGAGCTGGTCCGCCGCGTCGAGCGATTCGGCGCGCGCGGCGGTGACGATGTCGAACCAGAATTCGCGGCACGGATTGAGCGCGTAGATCCGCACGTCGATCCAGCGCGACAGCTCGCGCAGCAGCGCGACGTGCAGCGGCGGCATGGTGGGCAGCGCGAACACGCTGACGACGTCGGGCCACCTCGCGCGCCCGATCGCGTCGGCGTCGAGCGTGCCGGCCTCGCTCAGGAAGCGGTGCGCCGGCGGCGTGCCGCTGTCGCTCAATTCCGCGAGCAGCGCGCGCCACAGCGCGGCCTGCCAGCGCTCGTCGTCGCGCGCGGCGTCGGCGCCCTGCCGGGGCGGCCCCTCCCGCTCGAAGATCGAGCCGCCGTCCTGCCATTGCGCAAGCCACTCGGGGCGATAGGTCAGGTAGTGATCGAAAACCGCCGCGATCCGGTGCGCCAGCTCATGGCGCATCGGCGCGTCGGCGGCGGCCAGATAGGCCGACAGGCGCGGCGACGCGCGCCACGGCGCCGCATCGCCCGCCTCCGACAGCAGCCGGTAGCAGCGCCAGACCAGCCGGTCGGGCGCGTACGGCGAACGCGGCGGCACGGTCAGCACCTCGCCGATCTGCGCCCACAGCCACTGGGCGAGATAGGTGAACTGCACGTTCGCGCAGACGCCGTGGCGCTCCGCGATATCGAGTTCGAGCCGGCGGCGCAGCGCGGCGCTCGGCACGATCACCTGCTGCGCGGCCCAGGGCCCGGCACGGGCGGGCAGCGCGGCAAGATCCTCGAGCAGCGCGGCGGCCAGCGTCTCGTGACGGTTCGAATAGAAAAGATGGAGCATGAAACCTGGGCGAAAGGCTCGCGCGGGCACGCCCGGCGCATCGAAGCGCCAAGCATAGCAAAGGGTTCGGCGCGGGAGAACCGGATCGGCCGGAACCGGGCCCATTTGCAGCGAAAGCGCGCGGAAATACGATAGACTCGTCGCCAATTCGAACGCCTCGGCGCCTCTTCGTCAGCCTATTCGCCAATCGATGCGCTACTCCGTCGAACTCAGGAAGTTTTTCTACAGCCAGTATTTCTTCGGCGGTCTGCGCATCGCGGTCGGGGTTTCGCTGCCGGCCGTGCTCTGCCTGATCGTCTTCAACAACCGGGATCTCGGCTTCACGATCGCGACGGGCGCGCTCGGCGCGTGCGTCGTCGACATGCCCGGCCCGCTCAAGTACAAGCACAACGAAATGCTGGCGTGCAGCGTGATCGGCTTCTTCGCCGCGCTCGCCACCGGGCTCGCCACGCCGAACATCTTCGCGCTGTGGCTGACGATCGTGCCACTCACCTTCGTGCTGTCGCTGATCGTCGTCTACGGCAATCGCTGGCCGCAGATCAGCTTCGCGACGCTGTTCATGATGGTGATGACGCTGGAGGGGCAGTTCACGCCCATGGAGGCGCTCGTCAATGCGGCGTGGATTCTCGCGGGCGGCCTCTGGTACACCTACTGGGCCACCCTCGTGTCGCGCTGGCAGGCGCACCGGATCGAGCAGCAGGCGCTCGCCGAGAGCCTGTTCGCCTGCGCGGCCTACCTGCTCGCGCGCGCCGATTTCTACGATCTCGACGCCGATCTCGACGAGTGCTACCGCAACCTCGTCGCGAAGCAGATCACCGCGGTCGAGACCCAGGAAACCGCGCGCGACATCGTGCTGCGCAACCTGCCGAAGCTGCGCCAAGGCAAGCTCGATCCGAGCCGCACGATGATGTTCAACCTGTTCATCAACAGCGTCGACCTGCACGAGCTGTTCGTCGGCGCGCACACCGACTACCCGCTCGTGCGCAGCACGTTCGGCGGCTCGGACCTGATGATCTTCTACCGCGACCTGATCCGCAAGGCGGCGTCCGACCTCGAAGAGATCGGCCTCGCGGTGCTGGAAAATCGCCGGCCGCATTCGCGGATCAGCGTGAAGGCCGAGCTGCGCGCGATCGAGTATGAAATCGAGCTGATGCGCAAGAAGAGCTTCGCGGCGACCAACGCGGAAGCCTATGCGGCCGTGCTCGCGACGTTCCGCCGGATCTGGAGCGCGACGCGCCTGATCGACAAGATGCGCCGCAACCTGTCCGAAAGCACCGACGGCCAGAAGACCGAGCTGAAGATCGACAAGACGCTCACCCGGTTCCTGCAGAAACGCCGGATGTCGCCGCTGCTGGTGTTCTCGAACCTCAACCTGCGCTCGCCGAGCTTCCGTCACGCGCTGCGCGTCACGGTCGCGGTGGCGGTCGGCTTCTGGCTCGGCCGCCTGCTGCCGCTCACGAACGCGTACTGGATCGTGATGACGACCATCATCATCCTGAAGCCCGGCTATTCGCTGACCAAGCAGCGCAACGCGCAGCGGATCGTCGGCACGCTGATCGGCTGCGCGGCGAGCATCGCGCTGATCTACACGCTGAAGGAGCCGCACCTGCTGATCGCGATCATGTTCGGCTCGATGGTGATGAGCTACAGCCTGCTGCTGTTCAACTACACGGCGAGCGTCGTGTTCACGTCGGCCTACGTGCTGCTGATGTTCCACCTGCTCGCGCCGGGCAGCATGCGGATCATCGGCGAGCGCGCGATCGACACGGTGGTCGGCTGCATGATCGCGATCGCGGCGAGCCGCCTGTTTCCCTACTGGGAATACCGGGCGATGGGCAAGCTGGTCACCGACACGATCGCGACGACCCGCAAGTACTTCGAATCGGCCTGGCGCGTCGGCCGCGGCAACAGCGCGCCGCCCGTGCCGGAAGCCGACGGCGCGGCGGCCGTGCCGGCGGTGGCGGCCGCCGTCGAGGCGGCGCTGCCCGCGCTCGACAGCGACTATCAATACCGGCTCGCACGCAAGAACGTGAACATCGCGTTCGCGAATCTCGGCCAGGCGTTCCAGCGGATGATGCTCGAACCGAAGGCACACCAGAAGTTCGTGCCCGAGCTGAACGACCTGCTCGTGCAGACCCACGTGCTCGGCGCGCAGATCACGGCCGCCGCGCCGCTGCTGCGCCACGCGTGCACGGAAGGCGCGCAGCTCGACCTCGGCCCGCTGCAGCGCAGCCTGGCCGCGATCCAGGACAACCTGGAGCAGGCCGAGGCCGGCGTGCCGCCGCCTGCCCATCATCCCGACGCCGGTAAGCAGCTCACCCGCGAGCTGGACGCGATGGTGGTCGCGGCCGAGCAGTCGGACGCGGCCGGCGCCGAACTCACTCACGATCTCAAGATGCTCGCGCACCAATGCAAGCAGATGTTCGCGTCGTCGCTGCTGATCCGCAAGGACGCCGGCATCATCCGCCTGCCCCAGTGACGCCGCGCGCCGCCGGCGCGCGTTCGCCCGCCCCGCCCCCCACGCTCATATCGCGTCGCGGCAGAAGTCAGGTATTTCCCGACTTCTGCCGCGACGCCGCTATTGATATGATCCGTTCCGCGCCAAGTTGTATAGACAACTTCAAGAACGCCCTTGCCGGTCCGACGCGTCCGGCTCAAGACACAAACATATCGGAGACACGATGAAGAACTTGCAGCGCCACCTGAGCGCGCGGCACATCCGTTTTCTCGCGCTCGGCTCGGCGATCGGGACCGGGCTGTTCTACGGTTCCGCCACCGCGATCCAGCTCGCGGGCCCCGCGGTGATCCTCGCGTACATCCTCGGCGGCGCGGCCGTCTACATGGTGATGCGCGCGCTCGGCGAGATGGCGGTGCGCGAGCCCGTGCCCGGCTCGTTCGGCCAGTACGCGACCGACAACCTCGGGCCGTTCGCGGGTTTCGTCACCGGCTGGACCTACACGCTCGAGATGGTGATCGTCGCGATCGCCGACATCACCGCGTTCGGCATCTACATGGGCTTCTGGTTTCCGGACGTGCCGCAATGGATCTGGGTGCTCGCGATCGTCGCGATCATCTGCGGGCTCAACCTGTGCCACGTGAAGGTGTTCGGCGAGCTGGAGTTCTGGCTGTCGATCGTCAAGGTCGGCGCGATCGTCGCGATGATCGGCGGCGGCGCGGCGATCCTGATCGCGGGCGTCAAGCTGGGCGGCAACGCCGCGCCGTCGGTCGCGAACCTGTGGTCGCACGGCGGCTTCCTGCCGAACGGCGTCGGCGGACTGGTCGCGTCGCTGTCGGTGGTGATCTTCGCGTACGGCGGCATCGAGGTGATCGGGATGAGCGCGGGCGAGGCGAAGAACCCCGAACGGGTGATCCCGCGCGCGATCAACGCGGTGCCGCTGCGGATCCTGCTGTTCTACGTGCTGACGATGGTCGTGCTGATGTCGATCTTCCCGTGGACGGGGGTCGGCTCGAGCGGCAGCCCGTTCGTGCAGATCTTCTCCGCGCTCGGCGTGCAGTCGGCCGCCAGCATCCTGAACCTGGTCGTGATCAGCGCGGCCATCTCCGCGATCAACAGCGACATCTTCGGCGCGGGCCGGATGATGTACGGGATGGCGCAGCAGGGCCACGCGCCGCGCGCGCTCGCCGCGACCTCGCGCCACGGGGTGCCGTGGGTCACCGTGCTCGTGATGGCGGCCGCGCTGCTGGCGGGCGTCGTGCTCAACTACCTGATGCCGAAGGACGTGTTCCTGATGGTGGCCGCGATCGCGACGTTCGCGACCGTCTGGGTCTGGCTGATGATCCTGCTGTCGCAGGTGGCGATGCGCCGCCGGCTGTCGAAGGCCGAGGCGGCCGCGCTGAAGTTCAAGGTGCCGTTCTGGCCGGTCGCGCCCGCGCTGACGATCCTGTTCATGCTGTTCGTGATCGCGATGATCGGCTACTTCGAGGACACCCGCATCGCGCTCTACGTCGGCGTCGCGTGGCTCGCGCTGCTCGCGCTGGTGTTCTTCTCGCGGATCCGGCCGAAACTCGCCCCTGCGTCGCGTTGACGCAGGGCGGCTATCCGGCGCGCACGGCGCCGGGTAGCGCCGCTCAGCCGCCCGTGCGGGCGGCGGCCGCGCTCGCGGCTTCCGCCGGGTGCGCCTCGTCGAACTCGCGCTTTTGCGAAATCGCGTTGTACAGGATGGTGCCGATCACGAGCAGCACCACGACGACGATCAGGATGGACACGCCGAATACCGGATTCTTCTTGCGCTGATCGTTCATGGTCGGGTCTCGCTCCGTCAAAGTCGTCGAAGCCGGCATTCTACGCGCAAGCCCGCGCAATGCCGCGTTGCCCCACCGTTTTGCTTTCCCCTCCCGCCGGGACGCGCGGGGCGCCACCGGATCTCGCCCGGGTTGGTCATCGTTCCCATTTCGCATTACAATCCGCTTTCTTTCAATTTGTAATTTTCCGCCGTCCGCCGAACCGGCCGCCACGCGCGGCTCCGGCGGGCCGGAACCGGCCCATCCCCCGTCCATCGTCTGGAGTCTTCATGTTTCCGAAGCGCATCCCCCTGGTCCCGCTGATCCGCACGCTCGCGCTGGCGGGCGCCGTCACGGCGCTGTCGCTTCCCGCGCACGCCGCCGACGAGGTCAATCTCTACACGACCCGCGAGCCGAAGCTGATCCAGCCGCTGATCGACGCGTTCACGAAGGAAAGCGGCGTCAAGGTCAACACGGTATTCGTGAAGGACGGCCTGCTCGAGCGGGTCAAGGCGGAAGGCGCGAAATCCCCGGCGGACGTGCTGATGACGGTCGACATCGGCAACCTGCTCGACCTCGTCGACGGCGGGCTCACGCAGCCGGTGAAGTCGAAGGCGCTGACCGACGCGATCCCCGCGAACCTGCGCGGCGCGAACGGCGACTGGTATGCGCTGTCGCTGCGCGACCGTGTGCTGTACGTCGAAAAGGATCTCAAGGTCAACGCGTTCCGCTACGAAGAGCTTGCCGATCCGAAGTGGAAGGGCAAGGTGTGCATCCGCTCGGGCCAGCATCCGTACAACACGGCGCTGGTCGCCGCGATGATCGCGCACGACGGCGAAGCGGCGACGGAGAAGTGGCTGCGCGGCGTGAAGGCGAACCTCGCGCGCAAGGCGACGGGCGGCGACCGCGACGTCGCGCGCGACATCCTCGGCGGCATCTGCGACGTGGGCCTCGCGAACGCGTACTACGTCGGCCACATGAAGAACGCCGAACCGGGCACCGACGCGCGCAAGTGGGGCGACGCGATCAAGGTGGTGCGCCCGACCTTCGCCAACGAGAAAAGCGGCGGCACGCATGTGAATATCAGCGGCGCGGCGGTCGCGAAGCACGCGCCGAATCAGGCGAACGCGGTGAAGCTGCTCGACTATCTGGTATCGCCGTCGGCGCAGGCGCTGTACGCGCAGGCGAACTACGAGTACCCGGTGCGCGCCGGCGTGACGCTCGATCCGGTGATCGCGAGCCTCGGCCCGCTGAAGGTCGACCCGCTGCCGCTCGCCGAGATCGCGAAGCATCGCAAGCTCGCGAGCCAGTTGGTCGACAAGGTCGGCTTTGACAACTGATGTCGTTTCCCCTCGTCACCGCCTTGCGTCGCGCTCCCCTCGCGGCGTGAAGCGCGGTGGCTTCGCGGCCGCGATCCTGATCGCGGCCGCGGTTTTTACACCGCTCGCCAGCCTCGCCTGGTCAGCCTTCGGCGCCGATCTCGCGCACTGGCGCCACCTCGCCGCCTTCGTCCTCCCGCAAGCGCTCGCCAACACGCTGCTGCTGCTCGCCGGCGTCGGCGCGATCGTCACGCTGGTCGGCACCGGCGCCGCGTGGCTCGTCACCGCCTACGATTTTCCCGGCCGGCGCACGCTCGCGTGGGCGCTCCTGCTGCCGCTCGCCGTCCCGACCTACATCGTCGCGTTCGCGTATCTCGACCTGCTGCATCCGATCGGCCCCGTGCAAGGCGCGCTGCGCGGGATGCTCGGCTTCGACAGCCCTAGACAGTTCCGGCTGCCCGACCTGCGCTCGCTGCCCGGCGCGATCTTCGTGCTCGGCTTCGTGCTGTATCCGTATGTTTACCTGAGCACGCGCGCGATGTTCGTCACGCAGTCCGCGAGCCTGATCGAGGCGGCCCGCACGCTCGGCGCGGGCCGGGCCGAGACGTTCGTGCGCGTCGTGCTGCCGCTCGCGCGGCCCGCGATCGCGGTCGGCGTGAGCCTCGCGCTGCTCGAAGCGCTCAACGACATCGGCGCCTCCGAATTCCTCGGCGTGCAAACGCTCACCGTGTCCGTCTACACCACCTGGGTCACCCGCTCCGATCTGGCGGGCGCCGCCCAGATCGCGCTCGCGATGCTCGCGATCGTGGTCGGCATGATCGTGCTCGAACGCTACGGCCGCCGCCGGCAGCGCTACGCGCACGGGCGCCGGATGCGGCCGATCGCGCCTCGCCGTCTGCGCGGCGCGGCCGCCGCCGCGGCCGCGTGCGTCGGCTGGCTGCCCGTGCTGCTCGGCTTCGGCGCGCCCGCCGCGTATCTGATGGTCGAGACCGGCAAGCGCCTGCACCTGATCGGCGGCGTGTCCGCCCAACTGCTCGCGAGTCTCGCGAATACGCTGATGCTGGCGGGCGGCGCGACCGTCGCGACGCTCGCCTGCGGGCTGATCGTCGCATGGGCCGCGCGCACGCAGCGCGACAGCGCGCGCCATCGGGCCAGCCGTGCCTGCGCGCGGATCGCGAGCCTCGGCTATGCGGTGCCGGGCACCGTGCTCGCGATCGGACTGCTGACGCCGCTCGCGTTCGCCGATCGCGCACTCGCCGGCCTGCTCGGCCGCGACACTCTGGTGCTGATGGGCTCGCTCGCCGCGCTCGTGATCGCGTACACGATCCGCTTCCTGGCGATTTCCGCCGGCAGCATCGAGGCCGGGCTCGCCCGCATTCCCGCGTCGCTCGAACAGGCGTCTCGCACGCTCGGGGAAACCGCCGGCATGACGCTGTGGCGCGTGCATCTGCCCCTGCTGCGCCCGGCGCTCGCCGCCAGCGCGCTGCTGGTGTTCGTCGACGCGATGAAGGAGCTGCCCGCCACGCTGCTGCTGCGCCCGCTCAACGTCGACACGCTCGCGACCTGGCTCTACGCCGAAGCCGCGCGCGGCACCTACGAGGAAGGCGCCGTCGCGGCGCTCGCGATCGTGCTCGCCGGTCTCGTGCCCGTGATCCTGCTCGCCCGCACCACTCTCAAGATGGGACACTGACACCGTGGCCATGCTGCTCGAACTGAACGCCGTCACGCTCGCGTACGACACGCCGGCCGGCCCGCGCACGGTCGTCGACCGATTGAGCCTCGCGCTCGAACGCGGCGGCATCGGCTGCCTGCTGGGCGCGTCCGGCTGCGGCAAGAGCACGGTGCTGCGCGCGATAGCCGGCTTCGAGCCGGTACGCGGCGGCGAGATCGTGCTCGACGGCGCCGCCGTCTCGACCCGCACGGGCGAGGTGCCGCCGGAACGGCGCCGGGTCGGCATGATGTTCCAGGACTACGCGCTGTTTCCACATCTGGACGTGCGTCGCAACGTCGAATTCGGCCTGCGGCGCCAGCCGGCGGCCGAGCGCCGCGCGCGCACCGCGCGGATGCTGGAGATCGTCGGGCTCGCCGATGCGGCGCAAGCCTACCCGCACGAATTGTCGGGCGGGCAGCAGCAGCGCGTCGCGCTCGCTCGCGCCCTCGCGCCCGCGCCCGATCTGCTGCTGCTCGACGAGCCGTTCTCGAATCTCGACGTCGACACCCGCGAACGGCTCGCGTTCGAGCTGCGCGACATCCTGAAAGCGACCGGCCACACCGCGATACTCGTGACGCACAACCAGGCCGAGGCCTTCGCGATCGCGGACCGGATCGGCGTGATGCAGGACGGCGCGATCGCGCAATGGGATACGCCGTACAACCTGCACCATCGTCCCGCGAACGCGTTCGTCGCTGATTTCGTGCGGCGCGAGGCGCTCGCCGAGGAACGGCAGCGGGCGCTGACGCGGGGACGGTAGACGGGGAGACTCAGGGGGCCGCACGTCGCGGCGGCATCGGTCCGGCCGGTACGTCGTACAGCGCCGCCGCGACGATTCCGCCGTGAACGTGGCCCCGCCTCTCGCGTCGGCATGCGAAACACGCCGATGGCTTACCGCGGCATCTCCGGCGCCCGCAGCACGAAACGCGCGATCGCGTCCACCACGCCGGCGGCCAACGGCAGGTCGGGATTCCCGTAGGTCGCGATATTCTGCTGCCGGTCGTCACCGTCGACCGCCTTCAGCACGTGGTTGGCGTCGCCGATCAGCACGAGCGCGGCGCGCGGATTCGCGCGCTTCAATCGCTCGGCATCGTCCCGTTCGACCTGAAGATCCCGCAGCCCCTGCACGATCAGCGCCGGCTTTTCGTAGCCGGCCAGCAGCGCGGCCGGATCCACCGTCAGCTCGCTCATCAGGAAGCGCTGCACCGCCGGCGCGAACAGCGGCAGCAAGGCCGGTTCGATGTCGGCCGCCGCGACCGCGTGCCCGGCCTCGAGGGCCGCGAGCACCGTCATCGCGTTATCCAGCAGCGGCGCATTGGCCGGATTCGCACGCAGTTGCGTCCTCAACACCGCCCCCAGCGGACGGCCCGCCGTCGCGACCAGGATCAGCCCGCACACCCCGGCGGAGTCGCGTGTCGCGGCCCGCAGACC
Organism: Burkholderia alba; assembly: GCF_034721475.1. Classification (NCBI taxonomy): domain Bacteria; kingdom Pseudomonadati; phylum Pseudomonadota; class Betaproteobacteria; order Burkholderiales; family Burkholderiaceae; genus Burkholderia; species Burkholderia alba. The sequence goes on from NZ_JAWJWL010000022.1 coordinate 65,499, forward strand.
AACCAGACCGCCCTCGCTGTGGCCCAGCACCCAGACGCATGCCGCGCCGGTTCGTTGCCGGATCGTCGTTACCCATGAGCGCACATCCGTCGCGTAATCGTCGAGGGTCACCGCGTTGGCATCGGGAACCGCCGCCGCGCTGCCGAACATCCCGCGCTTGTCGATCCGCACCGTCGCGATACCCCGGCTCGCCAGTCCCTCGGCCAGCAGCCGGTAAGTCGACGCGCGCAGGCCGAGCGGACCATTGCCGTTCCGGTCCGTCGGTCCCGAACCCGGCACGATCAGCACCACCGGCGCGGCCGCCCCGCTCGCGTCGGCCGGCGTCAGCAGCGTGCCGCGCAGCGGGCCCGCCGGGCCGGGCGCGGAAAGTTCCATCGCAGCCGGCGCGGGTGCGCTTGCGGACTGGATCGCCGCCGCCACGGCCAGCGCTGCAAGGAGAGTCATGGGCATTGCCTCCGATATCGATACCTGGATGTCCGCCCGACGCGCCCGGTCAGTCGGCCGCGCCGGCGACGTTACGCTCGACGATCGCGGCCAGCTCGGGCCGCGCCTCGCGAGCCGTCGTCACCCCCGATACCGCCCGCCCGCATTGCCGCACATAGTAGACGACCGCCCCCCAGAACCCCGCATGCGAGTCGCACGCGCGGCCATCGACGGCGCCGGCACACGCCCAGCCGATCGGCGTGCGCCCCTTCGCACACCCTCTCCGCCAGCGTGCGCGCCTGCTCGAAGCCCCGTCCCGCGAACAGATCGCGCGTCGACCCGGCGAGGAGCGGCCCGTTAGCCGGATACGCGACGCGCCAAGGGGTATGAACCGGCGCGCCGAACCCGGCGCGCGGCGGCCAACGCGCGGCGACCCGCTTATCCCCCGCTTATTCCCGCTTGCCCGCCCGCGTCCGCGCCGCCCCCGTGCGGCTCGGGTTTCGGCGGATGCGCGTAAGGCAACCCGTGGGCGATGCCCTGCCGCAGGAAATCGCTGATCGCCCGGTTGCTGGTTTTCTCGGCATCCAGATCCGCGGGCATCGGCAGATGCAGGCCTTCGAGCATGTCGAACCGGTGCAGGTCGATCGCCGCGTTCATCACGACGCCGAACGCGGCCGCCGCCTCGATCGAGGCCCGGTAGCCCAGGATCGCCATCAGCGCGAAGCCCGCCGGCATCGCCAGCCAGACCCCGTGGCCGTGCAGAAACCCCAGCGACACCGCCGCGCAGATCACGAAGGTCGGCACCAGCCGAATCGACACGTCGAACTGATTGCGCGCGCTGTCGACCAGCCCGCCCAGCGCGGCGTCGATGTACGGATAGAGTCTCGGCCACATCACCACCGCATCGAGTCCGTACCGGCTGGTCGCGAGATCCTCGGCCGCGCGCAGCGCGTTGCCCAGGCCCGTGGGCAGCACACGGTCCGCGTCGGACGGATAGTATTTGGACAGCCGGCGGGCCGCCGAATCGGTCGACAGTTTCTGGCTGGCGGTCGGATTGTCGGGCAGGTTCTGCACCGCGTCGACGAGCTTCGCGCGCTTGCCCTGTTGATACCTGACGCAGCATCGTCCGAGCCCGCCGGTCGCGAGACGCCCCCAATAGCCCTCGACAATCCGCACCAGCGCATCCTGCAGCGGCATCGTGACGAACGCGAGCACCAGCACGACGAAGATCAGACCCACCCATTTCGTCAGGTCGAAATCGTTCATCGCCCGGACGAATCGGGCCCACGACGGCGGCGCGTCGGGCGCGCCCGATGCATCGAGACTCACGATCAAGAGCGCCACCGACAGGATCGGCAGGAATGCGATCAGGAAAAAGCGCGCGCCCAGTTCCTTGAAGCCGGCTTCGAACAACGCGTCGAACTTCATCGCGTCACTCCGCTTCCATGTGCCGCGGCGGATGGCGGTTCATGCAGTTCGGCGGGGGCAGCCCGTCGATCGGAATCGCGTTCACTTCGCGGCCGCACACGGGACACTTGAATTTGCGCGGCCGGTACGAAGACTGCCCCGGCAAGCTGCCTTGTCCCGCGCCGCCGAAGTCGGCCGTCGTCACGCGGAACGTTTCCGAAAACTCCGCCGAATCGAGCGCCTTCGCGATCGACTCGCTCGTCACGAAGACCGACATCCGCGGCACGCCCGGACGCGCGTGATACAGATAGAGTTGCAGCACGCTTTGCGGGTTTTCGATCAGGTAGCCGCTGACCCAGTCGAACACCGGGTGCACGCCGGCCTTGCGCGGCAAGGCGACGGAGACCGACGCGGTTTCCACGTGTTCGGCCGCGATCGCGTGAATGAGATTCCTGAGCGCATCCATCGGCTCCTCCCGCTCTCGCCGCGCGCCGGATCGGCATCCGCCGCGCGGGGACTGATGCCAGGTCGCGAGCCGCCCGTCCGCGCTCATCCGGCCGCAGCGGCGCCGGACGCATCCGGGCGGGCGAGCCCTCCTGCGTGCTATTAACGATAGCCGACCGGCAAGGACAATCAATCGGAATATCGCGCGGCTCAGTTCGTCTTTTCACGCCCGGACGGGGAAGCTTTCGTTGTGCCGACGACGCGCCCGGCCCGATCCCTGACCGGTTCGACGATCGCGGCCCGGGTGCGCGTCTCGGCAGTCGCCGGGCTGCCGATTCCAGCGTGTCTGCCGCACGGGCAAGCGGTTGAATGAGGTCCGTCGTTGATAGGTCCGGCGCCCGCGACGGGGCGATAACATCGACCCGGTGCAAACGCGATCCGGGCGTGGTGCGCGAAGGCGAACAGTCGCATGCCGCACGTCGTCTGGCGCTTCCCCTGAACGCCCATCGTCATGACATCGGCGCGCGCAGCACGGCAAAGTGCTCGTCCTCCGACTCGACGCCGAACGCCAGCGACCGATAGAAATCCATCGCGGGCCGGTTGCATCGGAAACACGACAGCGTCAACGGCCGGCCCGCTTCGGCCGCGCGCGCCATCAGAATCCGCATCGCCGCCCGGCCGATGCCGCGCCGCCGATACGCCGGGTACAGCAGGAGCAGGGACACGTGCCACGCCGGCTCGCCGGCTTTCAGCGCCAGATACCCGGCCCTTGCCTTCCCGACGTGAATCCAGCGGAAGTCCGGCGCCTGATACGACCGGCCGAAACGCTCGCGCTGGCACGCGTCGTTCCAGCCGAACGTCTGCTCGATGTATTCGCGCAGCGACAGCCGATACAATGCGAACAGTTCGGCTCGATCCGCATCGTCCGGGTGTATGGGCATCAGTTCGATTGTGTCGTCGTCCATGCTCGCGCCGGGTCCGCCGTCTCACGCCGCAGGAAAAGCATGAAGCCCACCGGGAACCCCGGCACGAACCTCGCCGCGCGCATGCCCGGCGCTCACGCTACACCCCATCCCGCACCGGCAGCGCCGTCGAATACTTGATCTGCTCCATCGCGAACGACGAGCTGACGTCGAACAGCGGCACCGCGCGGATCAAACGCTTGTACACGCGATCGTAGTCGTCGATATCCGACACCACCACCCGCAGCAGATAATCGGTCTCCCCGCTCATCCGGTACACCTCGACCACCTCGGGCATGTCGCACACGGCCTGCGTGAAGCGCGCCGCCCATTCCTCGGTGTGCTGGTTGGTGCGCACCGCAACGAACACGGTCGTGCCGACCCCCAGTTTGCGCGGATCGCACAGCGCCACCTGCGCGCGTATCGCCCCGGTTTCCTTCAGGCGCTGAATCCGCTTCCAGCATGGCGTCTGCGACAAGTTCACCCGTTGCGCCAGCTCCGCGATCGGCAGCGTTGCATCCGCCTGAAGCAATTCGAGCAGTTTCCGATCGATCGCATCCATTTCCCCAGCCTCGTGTGAATAGAATTTTTTTCTACGTGGAAAGTATATAAGGGAACAATATGGAATCCGTTTCCCCAAGTCGACCGGTATAAATACGTATCCGGCCCGCGGCAATCGCAGCGGGCGCCCGACCTGCCGATCGACCGATGAACCACGACACCCTGCTCCTTTCGTCCGCCTCCGACCTGCCGTTCGCGCGACCGGCCTCCGCCGCGCCGCGCCGGGAACCCGCTCCGCTCGCGCGTCTGTGCGCACGGATCGACGGCGCGCTGCGCGGTGGCGCCGACGCGCCGCTCACGGCGGCCTTCGCCCGCGATCTGCGCGCCGCGCTCGCCGAGGCCGCGGCGGCCCCGGCACTGCTCACGCCCGCGCAGCGCGAAGGCTCGGCGAACACCTATCGCCGCCACCTGCTCGCGGCCGATCCGCTCGGCCGCTACGCGGTCGTATCGCTGGTCTGGCAACCGGGGCAATGGAGCCCCGTTCACGGCCATCAGACCTGGTGCGGCTATGCGGTGCTGGAAGGCACGTTGAGCGAATCGGTCTACGACTGGCACGACGCGGCCGGCTGCGCGACCGAAGCCCGCCGCCATCCGCGCGAAACGGGCGCCGTGTCCTACGTGCGCGCCGGCATGACGGGCATCCACCGGCTCGGGCACGGCGGCGCGGCGGCGGATGCGCCCGCCGTGTCGCTGCATGTGTACGGAGTGCCCGGCGAACGGATCGCCACCCACGTGAACGAGATCGTCGAGGTTCGCGCCGGCGCCTGAGCAGCGTTCATCCGGCCGCGAGCGCCGGCATCTTCCGGCCGCCCGCCCCGGCAGCGGCACATATCAGCCGCCCCCGCCCTCGCGCCGCCCCTCGGCCGGCGTGGCCTTGCCCGACGCCGGTGCCGGCGCCCCGCCTGACGCGGCCGGCTCTTGCGCCGGCCCCGTGTGCGCGGCCGACGGCGCCCCTTCGCCGGCCGCCCGAGCCTCGCCGTCGCGGCGGCTCTGCGCCGCGACGGCCTTCGGCGACGACGTGTACACCTGCATCTGCGGCACGGGAATCTCGATGCCCGCATCGTCCATCCGCCGCTTGATCCGCACATTGAACGCGCGCATCACGGTGGACTGCTGCTGCGGCCGCGTGCGGATCTGCCCCTTGACGATCATCCAGTTCGGCTCGAAGCGGTCGAGCCCCCACACCTCCACCGCGCCCAGCATCAGCCGGCGGATCGCGCCGTCGCTCCACAGCTCCGAACCCGCGTCGCGAATCATCCGCGTGACCTGATCGATGTCCGCCGAGAACGGCACGCGCACCTCGAACACCGCATAGCCGTAGTCGCGCGACAGGTTCTTCACGATCTTGATCTGCGAGAACGGGATCGAATGCAGCGCGCCCTGCCCGTCGCGCAGCCGCACGGTACGGATCGTCAGATGCTCGACCGTGCCTGCGTGGCCGCCGTCGACGTCGATCCAGTCGCCGACCGAGATCGTGTCCTCGATGATGATGAACAGCCCGGTGATCAGGTCCGACACCAGCGACTGCGCGCCGAAGCCGACCGCGAGACCGATCACGCCCGCGCCGGCCAGCAGCGGCGTCACGTTGATGCCGAGATTGGCCGCCGTCACGATGCCCGCGGCCGTGATGATCGTCACCAGCATGACGTTGCGCACGAGCGGCAGCATCGTGCGGGCGCGCTGGCTCGGGTTACGGCCCTTGCCGCGCGCGCTGGCGGAATTGAGCGCCTCGAGGATCGCGGTGTCGATAATGATCCACGCGAGCCACGACACGAACAGCGTGATGACGATCGCCGTGACCGCCTGCGCGATGCCGCGTGCCGCGACGCTGTGCTCGATGATCCGCGCGAGCGACACGCCCCACAGGCGCGACGTCAGTTCGACATAACCGAGCCAGATGAACAGCGTGCCGAGCGACCCGGCGAAGCGCACCAGCCGCGCGACATACGCGGACCGGTTGCGGCGCGGGTTGCGATGAACCGGGTTGGGCCGCGTCACGCGCAGCACGACGGCCGACAGGAAGAACGCGAGCACGAGCAGCAGCGCGGTGACGATCGACGTCTGCAGCAGGTTCGACGACGAATGGCGCCCCATCAGCGTGCCGAATACGGCGGCGAACGCAAGCAGCAGCACCGGCGCCGGCCACATCGACGCCGCGAAGTCGAACATCTCGGTGGCCGCGCGATGGCCGGTGCGCTGCGCGTAGCCGCGATTGCGGATCAGATGCGCGATCGGCCGGCGAAACGCCAGCGCGAAATACGCGCACAGCGCGGCGGCCGTCATGTTCGCGAAGATCGAGATCAGGCCGGAGAGATTGGAGCCGAGCTGCTGCGCGACGTCGTAGTTGAGCGCCGCATCGCCGAGCGCGCCGAGCGCGCCGATCACCCGCAGCAGGCGCCACGACCGCGCGATCAGCAGCCGCCCCGCCGCGCGCCGGTGCCCCGCGCTGAAGAGCGCGAACATGATCAGGCACAACGCCGCGAATACCGAGCCCGACACGCTGGCGTACGCGGTCACCAGCGCGAGCGTGCGGCCGAGCGAGTCGGGCAGGCTGTGCGCGATCGCCAGCACGACGGCGAACGCGATGATCCACGGACCCACCCGCCGCAGTGCGAAAACCAGCATCTCGCGCGCACTCGGATTCGGATCGAGCTTGACGACGACGCCGTAGTGCGCCCAAAGCTTGTGCTGCGCCCAGATCAGCGCCGCCCCGCACGCGCCCCAGCCGGCCAGCATCACGACCAGATCGAGCAGCACACGGCCCAGCGATTCGCGGCCCTGTCCGCTCACGATCGCAACCAACTCGTTGCCGGCGGCATAGAAGCGCCCCGTCCAGTAGCGCGCGGGCGTATCGCCCTGGCGCATGCTCGCCTCGACGGATGCCATCCCCGATGCGATCGCGCCGAGCAGTCCGGCGTTCGCTTCGGGCGACGACGCGGCCGTCGGCGGGGAAGCCACCTGCGCCGCCTGTGCAACGTCGCGCAACTGCTTGAGCTGGGTCACGAGCTGGGTGCGCTGACGGTCGTTGTCGAGCATCCTGATCACGGCGTTGAACGACCGGGCGATCTCGGCCGCGCTCGCCGCCGACGGCGCGGAAGCCGCCGTGGCGGCCGACGCGGCCGATGCGGTCGACGCCGGTTCCGCCGTGGACGGCGCCATCATTTTCTGGAAGGTGGCCAGCCCGGGCGCGGTGGCGGCCTGCGCGGCGCTCGCGAACGCGACGGCCAGCAGACAGGCGGCCACGCCGGGCGCCGCGCGGCGCAGCCGCCACGCGAAACCCGCCAATACGGCGAGCCAGACGACGGCGCACGGCACCGGACCATTCAAGCGGGAAGAAATCGGCATGCGATCGATCGGGGGATGGCACTGGCTCGCCAGTGTAGCCCCAAGTGCACGCCGCGCCTGCGGCGAAATCGACGGCCGGCCCCGCAACGACGCACGCGGCGCACGAGTGAGCCCGTGCGCCGCGTGCGTCGTTTCTCTTCAAGCGCGCGCCGAACCGCGCGCGCCGGTCATGCTCAATACGCCGCCGTTGCGATCCGGCGCACGAACTGATTTTGCTCGATCGCATCGACGAACGCGACCGCATAGTCTTCCGCCGAGATCTTGCTGTTGCCCTCGGCATCGGCGATCAACGTGTCCGTGCCGGTGCGGAACGTACCCGTGCGCTCGCCCGGCGCAATCAGAGCAGCCGGAGCGAAGAACGTCCAATCGAGATCCGTCGCCGTCTTCAGGTAGGCGAGTGCGTCGCGGTGCGCGAGCGCGACCGGCTTGTAGGCTTCCGGGAAGCCTTCCGCGTCGACCAGTTGCTTGCCCGGCGCGATTTCTAGCGATCCCGCGCCGCCCACCACGATCAGGCGCTTGACGCCCGCCTGGCGCGCGCCCTCGACGAGCGCCTTCGTCACGCTCACCACCTTCGCCGCGTCCTCCTGCTTCGGACCGTACGCGCTCGCCGCGACGTCATGGCCGGCGAGCGCCGCCGCGACGCTCGCCGGATCGGCCAGGTCGGCCGCCCGGCTGGCCACGTTCGCCGTGCCGGCGGCGGGGTTGCGCGACAGCGCCGTGACCTGGTGGCCGCGGCGGGCGGCTTCGGCGGCGATCCGCGAACCGATCGTGCCGGTTGCCCCAAACAGCGCGATTTTCAAAGTACGTTGCGTCATGTCGTTTCTCCAGACAGAGTTATATGTAATCAACTCAATTACATATTAGGATAAAAAAAAGGGATGGTTGATCCCCATGTGACTCGTTGCCGGCCGCGCTCCCACCGGCCGCCCAGACCAGCGGCCGGGACGATCGCCCCGACACGCCGTGCCGTCCTGCTACTTGCTGCTCACCGCTTCGGTTGCGCCGTGCTGCCGGTGCGCCTCGGACTGCAGCACGTCCGCCGTCACGTCCGCAAGCGTTCGGGTGGCGAGCGACGCCTCCATGGCCCGCTGCGCATCGCCGATGTAATCGGTCAGCACACCCTGGATGTGCCGCCCCACCATGCAGGCCGGGTTCGGCGTCTCGCGGTGCAACGCGAACAGCTGCGCGTCGTCGACCGCGCGATAAACGTCGAGCAAGGTCATCTCCGACGGTTCGCGCGCCAACAGCGCGCCACCGCCCGCGCCGAGCTGCGACGTGGTGAGCCCCGCCGCCGCCAGCATCGACAGCAGGCGACGGATCAGCGCCGGATTCGTGTTGACGCTTCCCGCGATGATGTCCGACGACAGCGGCACGCCTTCCTGCAACGACAGCAAGGCGAGCACGTGAACGGCGAACGCGAATCGGCTGCTCGTATTCATGACCCACTGGCCCGACGGCTCTTGCAAGCCGTGGCTCGACGACAATATGTAACCATAGTAATTACATTTAATCGGCGGCGCAAGGTTTTTATTCGCCGCTCTTCGCCCCGCTCGCCGCGCTGCCCGACGCGGCCGGCGCATTCTGCTCGCTCCACTGCTGCAGCTTGCGGCCGGCGGTTTCAAGACTGGTTCCGGCGACGGCCGCCGCCTGACCGAGCACGGCCGACGCCGCGCCCTGCAGGTGCGCCTGCGCGGTCGCCGACACCGCACTGGCGCTCAGCGGCGGCACCGCGGACGCAGCCGACGCGACCCCTTGCTTCGCCGCATCGATCTGCTGGTTGACGAAACTCGCGACTTGATCGAGTTTTTGCGAGGCCTGCGCCGCGGCCTGTGCGGCGGCGCTCGCGGCGGTATCGGGTTGCGCGGCGGGCGTCTCGGCCTTCTTGCAGCCGGCCAGCAATGTGGCCGCCGCGACTGCCGCGAGCGCGGCGGCACGAATCCAGGGCGTACTACGGCGAGCAAAATGAGTCGTCATGGCTCGATGCGCCGCAAAGCGGCGCCTGCAAGTAAAAAAAGCATGATACGACGCACCGGGATCGGTCCGTCGCAGGTTGTTTATTTTTTACAAATTGATTTCGAATTCGCCTGCCGCCCCCCGCCGGCCGTGGTGTCCGATCTACCGAATCGCCCTGTTCCGCTCGCGTCGGGTCCGGCTGCGCACCATGACCCGTTCCACCGGCGGGCCGGTCGCCGCGCCGCCCGTGTCCCGCTTCACGCCCGGCATACCGCCCAAAGGACCGCCCCCGGCAAACGAGGAGACGGCCCTCTCCGGTCGCCTCAAATCGGGCAACGCCGCGATCGATTGATTACCCTACAAATTCAATTCAAAAAACTTTCATTTAAGGGCCTTACACTCGCCTCCAGTTTTCAAACAGCCTTCCGGATACTTTCCATTTCCCTGGAACACGAAGGCCGGCTACCCATAACGAAACTGGACTCCCCATGCCCGCGTTGCCCAATTCCTCCCGTCGTCAGGCGCTGAAGATCCTCGCCGGTGCCCCGATGCTGCCGCTAAGCGGTCTCGCGCTCCCTGCCCTTCTGACCGGCTGCGGCGGCGACGACAACGGCACGACGACGCCCGCCGCGAATTTCGCAGCGGCAGCGTTCACGGCCATGGCCGCGCCGACGCTCGCCAACCCGAGCGCGATGGCGCAGACGACCGTGGGCTCGACGTTGTCGGTCTCGTTCAGCGACGGTTCGTCGCGCAGCTACAAGCTCGCCTACCGCCCGTTCTTCATGACCGGCGACCTAGTACCCGACGGCAAGGGCGGCACGATACTCGCCGGCGGCTACTACGACATCAACAACCAGCCGATTCGCGACACGTCGGTCGCGGGTAAAGAACGCCCGTTCTACTCCGATTGCCCGGACGGCAGTTCGCTGCTGTCGCTGCGCAACGCGAGCGTCGCCGGCGTCAAGGGCAACACGGTATTCGCGGTCGTGCAGTTCGAATACACGACGCGCGATCAGAAAGGCGCCTCCGTCTACGGCCAGTTGCCGTCGCCGATCGCGGTCCTGACGCTCGACCAGGATCCGGCCACGGGCGCGCTCAAGCTCGTCAAATATCACAACGTGGACACCTCGAAGGCGCATGGGCTGTGGATCACCTGCGGCGCGAGCCTGTCGCCGTGGAATACCCACCTGTCGAGCGAGGAATACGAGCCGGATGCGACCAAGGCCGCGTCCGACGCGCAGTTCAAGGCCTTCAGCCTGAACACGTTCGGCAGCGAAACGGCCGCGAATCCGTACCATTACGGCCACCTGCCCGAGATCACGGTGAATCCGGACGGCACGGGCAGCGTCAGGAAGCACTATTGCCTCGGCCGGATCTCGCACGAGTTGATCCAGGTGATGCCGGACCAGCGCACGGTGATGATGGGCGACGACGCGACCAACGGCGGCCTCTTCATGTTCATCGCCGACAAGGCGGCCGACCTCTCCGCCGGCACGCTGTACGTCGGCAAGTGGACGCAGACGTCGTCGGCCGGCGCGGGCGCGGCGACGCTCGGCTGGATCAGGATCGGCCACGCGACGAGCGCCGACATCGAAGCGCTCGCGAACCGCCTGAAGGCATCGGACATCATGGACGTCGCGACGGCCGACCCCGCCGACCCGGCTTTCACCAAGATCCACTTCGGCGGCAAGTTCAACTGGGTGCGCGTGAAGCCCGGCATGGAGCAGGCGGCGGCGTTCCTCGAAACGCACCGCTACGCGGCGCTGGCGGGCGGCAGCATGGCGTTCACGAAGCTGGAAGGCACGACGGTGAACGCGAAGGACAAGATCGTCTACATGGCGATGTCGCGGATCGAAACATCGATGGTGAAAGGCAACGCGGTGTCGCGCGACGTGGCGCTCGACAAGAAGATCGCCGCCGGCGCGGTCTACGCGCTCAATCTCAAGGCCGGTCAGCGCGATGCGGCGGGCGCGCCGATCGACAGCGACTGGGTGCCGGTCGACATGAGCGCACCCGCCGCGCTCGTCGGCGAGGATCTGGCGTCGGCCGACGCGCTCGGCAATCTCGCGCACGCCAACAAGATCGCGAACCCGGACAACCTCAAGTTCTCGGAAAAGCTGCGCACGCTGTTCATCGGCGAGGACTCGGGCATGCACGTGAACAACTTCCTGTGGGCGTACAACGTCGACACGAAATCGCGCGCGCGCGTGCTGTCGTGTCCGGCGGGCGCGGAATCGACCGGCCTGCACGCGGTCGACGAGATCAACGGCTGGACCTACATCATGAGCAACTTCCAGCATGCGGGCGACTGGGAAAGCCCGCTGCACGACAAGGTCAAGGCCGCGCTCGACCCGCTCGTGAACGACAACTACAAGAGCCGCTTCGGCGCGAGCGTCGGCTACCTTACGGCCGAGCCGACCAGCATCAAGCTCGTGAAGGGCTGACCTCCCCCGCTTTCTTCATCACGTTCATTCGTCGGCGGCTCCACGCCGGTTTGGGCGCGGCGCTCTTCGGAGCCCCGCGCTTTTTTTCTTGTCGCGCGCCCCACGGCCGCACCCGCAGCGGGGCGGCCGCCCCCCTTCCAACTGCCTCGGTCGAGGTCCGGCCGGCCCTTCGGCTCGCCAGTCAATTGCCCATATAGTGGGAAAACAACCATTTCTTCTTCGCCAACCCGGACAGGCAAAAAAAAAGCGCCACGGAGACCGTGGCGCTAAAAAAGTTCTAGCCATTCCGAGGGCCGTGCTAGAACCTGAGAGACTGCACGAACCATCATTTCGGATTAAACTGCGAAACGATGTTTCGAAATTCAGAGACATTTTTTCCGTTTCCGCGGGACAAGTCAAGCGAAAAATACGTCGGATTGGCCGATTTGCTGCACTGCGTGATTAGGCGTTTCCCTAATACCGTATGGGTTAGTTAATAATATTGCATGAAATGATCGCCCTGCGCTAAATTTGTGCATCATTTGCCATTCATCTTACGATTCATAAAAATTTGAAATCGAGTTTCGGAAAAGAGAGCCAATCCGTGCCGAACCACACTGCGACGACCACCGCCATCCGTGACCGGGATGCCGCGCCCGACGAAATCACCGCCCTCGCCCGGGGGCTCGCCGTCCTGCGGCGCATCGCGGCCGCCGATGCACCGGTCAGCAACCGGGAACTGACAGAATTGACGGGTATCCCCAAACCGACGGTGTCGCGCATCACCGCGACGCTGGTCAGTGCGGGCTTCCTGTTCCAACTGCCCGACAGCGAACGTTTCGTACTGACCGCGTCGGTGCTGGAACTGAGCAACGGCTTCCTGCGCAACTTCGACATCCGCGCCCGCTCGCGGCCGTTCCTTGCCCGGCTCGCCGAACAGACCTCGCTGTCCGTTCACCTCGCCGTGCGCGATCGGCTCGACATGGTGGTGATCGACGTGATCCGGCCGCGCTCCGCCGTGCTGGTGACGCGGCTCGACATCGGCTCCCGGATGGACATCGCCCGCACCGCGGTCGGACGCGCGTATCTGGCCGCGCTGGAACAGGACGAGCGCCGCGAACTGATCGGCGCGCTGCAGGCCGCCTCGGGCGACGACTGGCCGCACGTGGTCGCGCGCCTCAATCCTGCGCTGGAGGACGCGTCGAAAGCGGGGTACGCGATGGTGATCGGCGAATGGCGCGAGGGCCTGAATGCGATCGCGGCCGGCTTCGTCGGCCCGTCCGGACAGCGCTATGCGGTCAACTGCGGCGGCGCCTCGCACCAGTGCCCGCCGGAATGGCTGCTGTCGACGGCGATGCCGGCGCTGCGCGAATGCATCGCGAAGATCACCCGGGAAATCGGCGGCTCGGCGTGGCCGCATCGCGACGCGTGACCCCTTCGCCGGCGCGGGGTCGGCCCCGGTCCGAAGCCGGCCTGAAAGCTGGCGGTTCTGTCACACGGCGTTCATCCCGCGGCCATCTGTAACCTTAGTAACCCTCTGAAAGATAGATCGCTGGACGGGCCGCCGCACGGGGACGTAGCATCTCACCCATCCTTGTGCCGCACGTTGCGGCGCACCCTGTCCGTGCAGCGTGGGCGGGCCCACGAGGCCGGGCTGCTCGTGCGCCCGCGGCCCGGACGCACCCGCCCCGCATCCAGCAAGCTGTCTTCCAGATCGAATGATGGACAACCAAGAAAAGCAAACGCCAAGCTCCGCCCTTCCTTCGAACCCGAACCCGCCGGCCGCCCCGCGCTCACGCCGCAAGCTGATCGTGTCGGTCGTCGTGCTTGCCGTCATCGTGATCGGCGGTCTGCTGTGGTGGCATCCGTGGAGCCGGGGCGGCAGCGGCGGCACCCCGTCCGCCGGCCAGGCGGGCGGCTCGCGCAAGCACGGCGGTCCGTCGGCGCTCGCCAACCTGCCGCAGCCCGTCCAGGTCGCGACCGCGACGCAGGGCGACATGCCCATCACCCTCAGCGCGCTCGGCACCGTGACGCCGCTCGCGAACGTCACCGTGAAGACCCAGCTGTCCGGCTACCTGCAGTCCGTCGAATTCCAGGAAGGCCAGATGGTCAAGAAGGGCGACGTCCTCGCGCAGATCGATCCGCGCCCGTATCAGGTCGCGCTCGCCACCGCGGAAGGCACGCTCGCGCGCGACCAGGCGCTGCTCGCGACCGCCCGCCTCGACCTGAAGCGCTACCAGACGCTGGTCGCGCAGGACTCGATCGCGACGCAGACCGCCGATACCCAGGCATCGCTCGTCAAGCAGTACGAAGGCACCGTCAAGACCGACCAGGCAGCCGTCGATTCCGCGAAGCTCAACCTCACCTACGCGCGCGTCACCGCGCCCGTGTCGGGCCGCGTCGGCCTGCGGCAGGTCGATCCGGGCAACTACGTGACGCCGTCGGACGCCAACGGCCTCGTCGTCATCACGCAGCTGCAGCCGATGAGCGTGATCTTCACGACGTCGGAAGACAACCTGCCGTCGATCCTCAAGCAGGTGAACGCGGGCAACACGCTGTCGGTCACCGCCTACAACCGCAACAACACGGTGGTGCTCGAAACCGGCTCGCTCGAAACCTTCGACAACCAGATCGACACCACGACCGGCACCGTCAAGCTGCGCGCGACCTTCGCGAACCGGGACAACATGCTGTTCCCCAATCAGTTCGTCAACACGCGCCTGCTGGTCGACACGATGCACGGCGCGACGATCGTGCCGACCTCCGCCGTGCTGACCGGCTCGATCGGGCAATTCGTCTACGTGGTGAAGCCCGACAACACCGTCACCGTGCGCAAGGTCAAGCCGGGGCCGGTGGACGGCGAACGCACCAGCATCGTCGACGGCCTCGCGCCCGGCGAGCGGGTCGTGACGGACGGCTCGGACCGCCTGCGCGAAGGCTCGCCGATCACGATCCCGGCCGCCAGGCCGAAACACGCCTCCGGCGCGGCGGGCGCGTCGGCGGCCCGCGGCGGCCATCATCGCAGGGGCGCGTCGCAAGCCCAGTCGCAATAAGACGGGCCCGCGATGAATCCGTCCCGCGTCTTTATTCTCCGCCCGGTCGGCACCGCGCTGCTGATGGCGGCCATCATGCTGGCCGGGCTGGTCGCGCTGCGCTTCCTGCCGCTCGCCGCCCTCCCCGAAGTCGACTATCCGACGATCCAGGTCCAGACCTTCTATCCGGGCGCGAGCCCCGAGGTGATGACCTCGTCCGTCACCGCGCCGCTCGAGCGTCAGTTCGGACAGATGCCGTCGCTCAACCAGATGTCGTCGCAAAGCTCGGCCGGCGCGTCGGTGATCACGCTGCAGTTCAGCCTCGACCTGCCGCTCGACATCGCCGAGCAGGAAGTGCAGGCCGCGATCAACGCGGCCGGCAACCTGCTGCCGTCCGACCTGCCCGCGCCGCCGATCTACGCGAAGGTGAATCCGGCCGACGCGCCGGTGCTCACGCTCGCCGTCACGTCGAAGACGCTGCCGCTCACGCAGGTGCAGGATCTCACCGACACCCGCCTCGCGATGAAGATCTCGCAGGTGTCGGGCGTCGGGCTCGTCAGCCTGTCCGGCGGCAACCGGCCCGCGGTGCGGATCCAGGCGAACCCGCTCGCGCTCGCGTCGTACGGCCTGAACCTCGACGACCTGCGCACGACGATCTCGAACCTCAACGTCAACACGCCGAAGGGCAATTTCGACGGCCCGACCCGCGCGTACACGATCAACGCGAACGACCAGCTGACGAGCGCCGACCAGTACAACGACGCCGTGGTCGCCTACAAGAACGGCCGGCCGGTGATGCTGACCGACGTCGCGAAGGTCGTCGCCGGCTCCGAGAACACCAAGCTCGGCGCGTGGGTCGACGCGGAGCCCGCGATCATCCTGAACGTGCAGCGCCAGCCGGGCGCCAACGTGATCCAGACGGTCGACAGCATCAAGGCGATCCTGCCCAAGCTGCAGGAATCGCTGCCCGCGTCGCTCGACGTGCAGATCGTCACCGACCGCACGACGATGATCCGCGCCGCCGTGCGCGACGTGCAGTTCGAACTGGCGCTCGCGGTCGGGCTGGTCGTGCTGGTGATGTACCTGTTCCTCGCCAATATCTACGCGACCATCATTCCGAGCCTGTCGGTGCCGCTGTCGCTGATCGGCACGCTCGCGGTAATGTACCTGTCGGGTTTCTCGCTGAACAACCTGTCGCTGATGGCCCTCACCATCGCGACCGGCTTCGTCGTCGACGACGCGATCGTGATGATCGAGAACATCGCGCGCTACGTCGAGGAAGGCGACACGCCGCTCGAGGCGGCGCTGAAAGGCTCGAAGCAGATCGGCTTCACGATCATCTCGCTGACGGTGTCGCTGATCGCCGTGCTGATCCCGCTGCTGTTCATGGGCGACGTGGTCGGCCGGCTGTTCCACGAGTTCGCGATCACGCTCGCCGTGACCATCGTGATCTCAGCGATCGTGTCGCTGACGCTCGTGCCGATGCTGTGCGCGAAGCTGCTGCGCCATACGCCGCCGCTCGAGAGCCACCGCTTCGAGAGCAAGGTCCACGCGGTGATCGACAAGGTGATCGCGCGCTACGGCGTCGCGCTCGAATGGGTGCTGAACCGGCGGCGCTCGACGCTCGTCGTCGCGGTGCTGACGCTGGTCCTCACGGGTCTCCTCTACGTGCTGGTCCCGAAGGGCTTCTTCCCGGTGCAGGACACCGGCGTGATCCAGGCGATCACGCAGGCGCCGCAATCGGTGTCCTATCAGTCGATGGCGGAGCGACAGCAGCAGCTGGCCGCCGAGATCCTGAAGAACGAGAACGTCGAGAGCCTCACGTCGTTCATCGGCGTCGACGGTTCGAACATCACGCTCAACAGCGGCCGGATGCTGATCAACCTCAAGCCGCGGGACGCGCGCAGCGAATCGGCGAGCGAGATCATCCGCGCGCTGCAGCAGCAGGTCGCGCACATTCCCGGCATCTCCCTCTACATGCAGCCGGTGCAGGATCTGACGATCGATTCGACGGTCAGCCCGACGCAGTACCAGTTCATGCTCACCGACCCGAACGCGGACGAATTCTCGACCTGGGTGCCGAAGCTCGTCGACCGGCTGAAGAAGGAGCCGTCGCTCGCCGACGTCGCGACCGACCTGCAGGAAAGCGGCCAGTCGGTCTACATCGAGATCGATCGCGCGACCGCCGCGCGCTTCGGCATCACGCCCGCGACGGTCGACAACGCGCTGTACGACGCGTACGGTCAGCGCATCGTGTCGACGATCTTCACGCAGTCGAACCAGTACCGCGTGATTCTCGAATCCGAGCCGCAGATGCAGCACTACACCGATTCCCTGAACGGCATCTACCTGCCGTCGGCGGGGGGCGGACAGGTGCCGCTGTCGTCGATCGCGACGTTCCACGAACGGCCGTCGCCGCTCCTCGTCACGCATCTGAGCCAGTTCCCCGCCACGACGGTATCGTTCAACCTCGCGCCGGGCGCATCGCTCGGCGAGGCGGTCAAGGCCATCCAGGCGGCCGAGAAGGAGATCGGCCTGCCCGCGTCGTTCCAGACCCGCTTCCAGGGCGCGGCGCTGGCGTTCCAGGCATCGCTGTCGAACCAGCTGTTCCTGATCCTCGCCGCGATCGTCACGATGTACATCGTGCTCGGCGTGCTGTACGAGAGCTACATCCACCCGATCACGATCCTGTCGACGCTGCCGTCGGCGGGCGTCGGCGCGCTGCTCGCGCTGATGATCACCGGACACGACCTCGACATCATCGGGATCATCGGCATCGTGCTGCTGATCGGCATCGTGAAGAAGAACGCGATCATGATGATCGACTTCGCGCTCGAGGCGGAACGGGTCGAGGGCAAATCGCCGCGCGACGCGATCTACCAGGCCTGCCTGCTGCGCTTC
The DNA here is from genome assembly GCF_034721475.1 of Burkholderia alba. Lineage (NCBI taxonomy): Bacteria > Pseudomonadati > Pseudomonadota > Betaproteobacteria > Burkholderiales > Burkholderiaceae > Burkholderia > Burkholderia alba. Next base: position 82,950 of record NZ_JAWJWL010000022.1, read on the forward strand.
CGGCCGATCCTGATGACGACGCTCGCCGCGCTGCTCGGCGCGGTGCCGCTGATCGTCGGCTCGGGCTCCGGCTCCGAGCTGCGCCAGCCGCTCGGGATCGCGATCGCGGGCGGGCTGATCGTGTCCCAGGTGCTGACGCTGTTCACGACGCCCGTGATCTATCTCGGCTTCGACTCGCTGGCGCGCCGCGTCCGTGGCCTGTTCCACCGCGACGGCCCGGCCGCCGCCGCGCATCCGGACGCGTAAATGAACCTGTCGCGTCCGTTCATCACCCGCCCCGTCGCGACCACGCTGCTCGCGCTGGGCATCGCGCTCGCCGGGCTGTTCGCCTTCATCAAGCTGCCGGTCTCGCCGCTGCCGCAGGTGGACTTCCCGACCATCTCGGTGCAGGCGTCGCTGCCGGGCGCAAGCCCGGAAACCGTCGCGACCAGCGTGACGAGCCCGCTCGAACGGCATCTCGGCTCGATCGCGGACGTCACCGAGATGACGTCGTCCAGCTCGGTCGGCAATGCGCGCATCACGCTGCAGTTCGGGCTCGACCGCGACATCGACGGCGCGGCGCGCGACGTGCAGGCCGCGATCAACGCCGCGCGCGCCGACCTGCCCGCGAGCCTCAAGAGCAATCCGACCTACCGCAAGGTCAACCCGGCCGATTCGCCGATCATGATCGTGTCGCTGACGTCGAAGACCGCGTCGCCGGCGAAGCTCTACGACGCCGCGTCGACGGTGCTGCAGCAGTCGCTGTCGCAGATCGACGGGATCGGCCAGGTCAGCGTGAGCGGGTCGGCGAACCCGGCCGTGCGCATCGAACTGGAGCCGCACGCGCTGTTCCACTACGGCATCGGCTTCGAGGACGTGCGCGCCGCGCTCTCGTCGGCGAACGCGAACAGCCCGAAGGGCGCGATCGAGTTCGGCCAGAACCACTACCAGCTGTACACCAACGACCAGGCGTCGCAGGCATCGCAGTACAAGGATCTGGTGATCGCCTACCGCAACAGCGCGGCGGTCAGCCTGTCGGACGTGTCGACGGTGGTCGATTCCGTCGAGGATCTGCGCAATCTCGGTCTGTCGAACGGCCAGCGCGCGGTGCTGGTGATCCTGTACCGCTCGCCCGGCGCGAACATCATCGAGACCATCGACCGGGTGCGCGAGGCGCTGCCGCAGCTGGCGGCGTCGCTGCCCGCCGACATCCAGGTCACGCCGGTGCTCGACCGCTCGACCACGATCCGGGCGTCGCTGCGCGACACCGAGCACACGCTGCTGATCGCGGTCGGCCTGGTCGTGATGGTGGTGTTCCTGTTCCTGCGCAACTGGCGCGCGACGCTGATCCCGAGCATCGCGGTGCCGATCTCGATCGTCGGCACGTTCGGCGCGATGTATCTGCTCGGCTTCTCGATCGACAACCTGTCGCTGATGGCGCTGATCGTCGCGACGGGCTTCGTCGTCGACGACGCGATCGTCGTGCTGGAAAACATCTCCCGCCATATCGAGAACGGCACGCCGCGGCTGCAGGCCGCGTTCGACGGCGCGCGCGAGGTGGGTTTCACGGTGCTGTCGATCAGCCTGTCGCTGGTCGCGGTATTCCTGCCGATCCTGCTGATGGGCGGCATCGTCGGGCGGCTGTTCCGGGAGTTCGCGCTGACGCTGTCGCTCGCGATCGGCGTGTCGCTCGTCGTATCGCTGACGCTCACGCCGATGATGTGCGCGCGCCTGCTGCCCGAGGCGCACGACAAGCGCGACGAAGGCCGGTTCGCGCGCTGGCTCGAACGGATGTTCGAGAAGCTGCAGCGCGGCTACGAACACACGCTGTCGTGGGCGCTGCGCCATCCGCGCACGATCCTGGTCGTGCTGCTCGCCACCATCGGCCTGAACATCTTCCTTTACATCGTCGTGCCGAAGGGCTTCTTCCCGCAGCAGGACACGGGCCTCCTGATAGGCGGCATCCAGGCCGACCAGTCGACGTCGTTCCAGGCGATGAAGGTCAAGTTCTCGGACATGATGCGGATCGTGCAGGCGAACAAGAACGTCGCGAGCGTCGCCGGCTTCACGGGCGGCGCGCAGACCAATTCCGGCTTCATGTTCGTCGCGCTGAAGGACAAGAGCGAGCGCAAGCTCACGGCCGACCAGGTGATCCAGCAGCTGCGGCCGCAGCTGTCCGACGTGGCGGGCGCCCGCACGTTCCTGCAGGCGGCCCAGGACATCCGGGTGGGCGGCCGGCAGAGCAACGCGCAATACCAGTTCACGCTGCTCGGCGATTCGACGGCCGATCTGTACAAGTGGGCACCGCTGCTGACCGAGGCATTGCAGGCGCGGCCCGAGCTGGCCGACGTCAACTCCGACCAGCAGCAGGGCGGCCTCGAATCGATGGTGACGATCGACCGGGCGACGGCCGCGCGGCTCGGCATCACGCCGGCGCAGATCGACAACACGCTGTACGACGCGTTCGGCCAGCGCCAGGTGTCGACGATCTACAACCCGCTCAACCAATACCACGTCGTGATGGAAGTCGCACCGCAATACTGGCAGCAGCCGGAAATGCTGAACCAGGTGTACATCAGCACGACGGGCGGCAGCGCGAGCGGCACCCAGGGCACCAACGCCGCGGCCGGTACCTACACGGCCGGAACGGGCACGACCAGCGCCGCGTCGATCGCGGCCGATTCCGCGCGCAACCAGGCGCTCAACTCGATCGCGTCGAGCGGCAAGTCGAGCGCGTCGTCGGGCGCGGCGGTGTCGACCTCGCAATCGACGATGGTGCCGCTGTCCGCGATCGCGACCTTCGGCCCGAGCACGACGCCGCTCGCCGTCAACCATCAGGGCCTGTTCGTCGCGACCACGATCTCGTTCAACCTGCCGCCCGGCGTATCGCTGTCGCAGGCCACCCAGATCATCTACCAGACGATGGCCGAGATCGGCGTGCCGCCGACGATCCAGGGCAGCTTCCAGGGCACCGCGCAGGCGTTCCAGCAATCGCTGAAGGATCAGCCGATCCTGATCCTCGCCGCGCTCGCGGCGGTGTACATCGTGCTCGGCGTGCTGTACGAGAGCTACATCCATCCGGTCACGATCCTGTCGACGCTGCCGTCGGCGGGCGTCGGCGCGCTGCTCGGCCTGCTGCTCTTCAAGACCGAGTTCAGCATCATCGCGCTGATCGGCGTGATCCTGCTGATCGGTATCGTGAAGAAGAACGCGATCATGATGGTCGACTTCGCGATCGACGCGTCGCGGCAAGGCAAATCGTCGTTCGATGCGATCCACGAAGCCTGCCTGCTGCGGTTCAGGCCGATCATGATGACGACCATGGCCGCCCTGCTCGGCGCGCTGCCGCTCGCGTTCGGCAGCGGCGACGGCGCCGAGCTGCGCGCGCCGCTCGGGATCGCGATCGCGGGCGGCCTCATCGTGTCCCAGATGCTCACGCTCTACACCACGCCGGTGGTCTATCTGTACATGGACCGGCTCCGCGTCCGCTGGGAAAACCGCAGGCGCGGCGGCACGCCGCCGGCCCGCCCGGCCGGCGCGGGCGGCGAGTAAGGCGCCGGCCGCCCGGCCCGCCGCGCGCCCGCCCGAACGGCGGCGCGCGGCGGACCGGGAAGTGGTTCCGGACCGCCATCCCAATCTCATCCTGGCGTCACCGAAAGCCCCGCGATTCGGCATACACTTGTAGGCTCGTCGTCAGTCCCCATGTTGAATGGGAAACCAGGTTGACGCAGCGCTACGCAAGGAGTGGGTTCATGTCGATGAAGGTATTGCTGATCGGCGCGACGGGTCGCACGGGCGTCGCGCTCGCGGACCTGCTGCTCAAGCAGCAGGATTTCGAGGTGACGGCGCTGGTTCGCCAGCCGGACTACGTGCTGCCCGGCGCGAAGGTCGTCGTGGCCGACCTCACCGGCGATTTCTCCGCCGCGTTCAAGGGCATCACCCATGCGATCTACGCGGCCGGATCGGCCGAATCGGAAGGCGTGACGCAAGAGGAGCAGATCGACCGCGACGCGGTCGCGCGCGCGGCCGACTACGTGAAGTCGAACAACGTGCAGAAGCTCGTCGTGATCAGTTCGCTGTCCGCATACCACCCGGAACGCGGCCCCGACACGCTGCGCCACTATTCCCGGATGAAGCGCGAGGGCGACGACCGGGTCATCGCGTCGGGCGTCGACTACGTGATCCTGCGCCCGGGGCCGCTGTCGGACAGCCCCGGCATCGGCAAGATCGCGCTCGCCGACGAGCGGCCGGACAATCCCGCGCCCGTCGCCCGCCAGGACGTGGCCTGGGCCGCCATCGAAGCGATCAAGCTCGGCGTGTCGCGCAAGACGATCGGCTTCGTCGGCGGCAGCACCCCGATCGAGCAGGCGCTGCGCGCCTGACGGGGTGGCCGGCCGCGGCCGCCGGCTTCCGCATGAGACCGCTTACTGCTTGTGCGCGGCGGCCCACGCCTTCACCGCATCCAGCGTATTCTCGACGTGCTTGTCGGGCGACATGCTCGTGTACTCGTACAGGATCTTCCCTTCGGGCGAAATCACGTAGGACACCCGGTTCGCCTTGTCGACCATCGGCAGCTTCGCGTCATAGTCCTTGATGATCTTCGCGTCCGGATCCGCCGCGACCGGGAATTTGCTGCGGCACTCGCTCACCGAGAATTTGGTCAGCGTGGCGATGTTGTCCGCCGACACGCCGATCACCGTCGCGCCATAGTGCTTGTAGGTATCGACCGCATCGGCGAACGCATGCGCCTCGACCGTGCAGCCCTTCGTGAAGGCCGCCGGGTAGAAATACAGCACGACCGGCCCTTGCTTCAACGCGGCGGCGAGCGAGTAGGTGTAAGTCTTACCGCCCAGCGACGCATCGGTATTGAAATCCGGCGCCGCGTCGCCCGGCTTCAGGACCGCCTGGGCCGTCAGTGCATGGAATGCAAGCAGCACCGCCGCCGCGCCCATCGAAAGTTTTCGCTTCATTTGAGTCCTCATTTCCCATAAAGTCAGGCTCGATCCGCGAGCCGTCCAACGTTCGCATCCCGAACGCCCCGTCCTTCCGGGCGCCGCTTTCCTTCTCAACGCTAAAGAATCGGCACAAAACGCCGTTATTGCGTCCGGACAACCGGTTCCAGCCTTTTCACGCCAGCGAGAAACATGGAAGCCAACAGGAACAAGATGCCCCGCAAGGGCTCCTGGCGCACCGCCCTTCACACGCTCCGCCGCCTCGCCTGGTCAGGCGGTGCGTTGATGCCCGCTCGCGCCGGCTCCGGCGCGCCGCGCGACGACGATACCGTGCGCAGTTGGTTGGAGCAAACCGTGGGCGCGGTCGATTTTCTGGCGCATGTCGATCGCGACCTGCGCTTTCTGTACGTATCGGATGCGAGCCTGCGCTTTATCGGCTATCACCGCGACTACCTGCGCACCCTGACCCTGCGCGACCTGATTCCCGATCAGGATACCGCGACGCTCGATGCGTTGCTTGCGCGCGCGTCCCAAAGCGGCACGGTCGAGAAGTCGACGCTCTGCATCGTCAAGTCGCTCACCTACCCGCTCGACGTCGAGGTGCGGGCGGTGCGGAGCCGCCATCAGGGTATCGAGGGGTATGCGATCGCGGCGTTCGACGTATCGGCATGGCGCGCGATCGAGGCGCGGCTGACCTACGAGCTGCATCACGATCCGATGACGGGGCTCGACAATCTGTCGGCGCTGATTCCCGCGCTGATGCATGCGCAGCGGATCGCGGACGACGACGGCACCTGCGCGGCGCTGCTGTTGCTCGATCTCGACGATTACCAACGGATCAACCGCGCGCTCGGCTACGATGCCGGCGACGCGCTGCTGCGCGACACCGCGCAGCGGCTGCAGGGGATGATGTCGCACCGCGAGCGGCTCGCGCGGGTGGCGAGCGACAAGTTCGCGATCGTGTTCACGTCGCCGACCCGCGCGAAGGCTGCCGATGCGGCCGAATCGCTGGCCCGGCGGCTGCAGACGGCGGTCCAGCAGCCTTACGTCTACGAAGGACAGCCGGTGCATCTTTCGGCCAGCATCGGCATTGCGCTCTACCCGGACGAGCGTTATGTGTCGAAGCGGGCGCAGCATCACAGCCCGCTGCTGCGCCGCGCGGATCATGCGCTCACGCAGGCGAAGGCCGCGGGCGGCAACGCGCTGGCCTTCCATCTGCCGGCCGACGACCCGGCCGATGCCGAGCGGCTGAAGCTCGAGGCGGATCTGTACGACGGCGTGCGCAACGGCGAGTTTTCGCTGCACTTCCAGCCGATCACGAAGAGCCATACGGGCGGCGTGGTCGGCGTCGAGGCGCTGATCCGCTGGCACCACCCCGTGCATGGGCTGGTGCCGCCCGCGACCTTCATCCCGCTCGCGGAGTCGATCGGCCTGATCAACTATCTGGGCAACTGGGTGCTGAAGGCCGCGTGCATGCAGTTGGTGTCGTGGGACCGGCAGGGCATTGCGTTGCAGTACGTGGCGGTCAACGTGTCGCCGCAGCAGTTCCGGGATCCGCGTTTCACGCAGAGCGTGCGGGATGCGATCGCGCTGACCGGCATCGATCCGCGCCGCATCGTGCTCGAGATCACCGAGAGTTTGTTGATGCACGATCCGTCGCATGCCAAGGCGTTGCTCGAGGAAGTGACCGATCTCGGCATCCGTTTCGCGGTCGACGATTTCGGTACGGGGTATTCGAGCCTGGCGTACCTGCAGCGTTTTCCGCTGGCGAAACTGAAAATCGATCGCAGTTTCGTCGAGAACCTGTTGACGTCGCGAAATGACCGCGCGATTGTGTCGGCTGTCGTCGGCCTTGCGCAGACGCTGGATCTCGAACTCGTCGCCGAGGGCGTCGAGACCGAGGCGCAGCGCGTGCTGCTGACCGAGATGGGCTGCAACCATATTCAGGGCTGGCTCGTATGCCAGGCGTTGCCGTCGGAGGAACTGGCGCAGCGCTTCGAGGCACAGGAACTCCGCTTGCACGAGGCGGCGTGACCGGCGCGGCCGGCTATTTTATTCACTGATTCGAATGTCTATCACCGAACACATGCCCAAGACAGCGCTGCTCGACAAGCTCTGGGCGCGGATGAACGAGCGAGGCGATTTCCCGCTGCTGTCGGAATCCTTGCGCGCGACGATGGCCGCCATGAAGAACGACGATCTGGATTTCACGGCGCTGGTGCGTGTCGTGCTATCGGATTTCGCGTTGACCCAGAAAGTGCTGCGGCTCGCCAATTCGGCGATGTACATGGCGTTCGGCGGCAACATCACGACCGTGACGCGGGCGCTGATGGTGCTCGGCATGGACGCGGTCGGCCATCTGGTGGTCGGGCTGAAGCTCGTCGATCACTTTCACCAGAGCGCGCCGCGACGCATCGAGGCGAAGCTCGAACTGAACCGCGCGCTGCTGGCGGGCTGCGTGGCGCGCAAGCTCACGGCGCAGGCGGATTTGCGCGCGGGCGAGGAAGCGGTCGTCTGCACGCTGATGCGCCAGGTCGGCAAGCTGCTCGTCGTGTGCTATCTCGACGGCGAGTGGGACGAGATACACCGGCGTGCCGCCGAGCTGGACGGTGACGAGGAAGCCGCTTGCGGCGATGTGCTGGGGGTGGGTTTCGAGGAGATCGGGCTCGAGGCGGCGGCGCGCCGGCGGCTGCCGGAGATGATCCGGGCCGGGATGACGCGCTACGACGAGGACGACGACGTCTCGGGCGACGTGCGGTGGTTGCGTGCGGTGAGCCACTGTTCGACGGACATGGCGGCCGTGCTGACCGCGCCGGCGGGTGCGCAGCGCGACGCGCGGATTGCCGCGCTCGCGCACCGGTTCGGCGATGCGATCGACATCGAGCCGGACGTGCTGGCCGGGATGGCGGCGGCGCTGGCGCGCGAGGAGGCAAGCGACACGATGATGCGGGAGATTGTCGAGTTGCGGGCGAACGCGGATGCGATTGCGCGGGCGGCGACGAGCCCGGAGGCGTGTTTGGAAGCGGGGCTGGCCGATTTGCGGGCGCTGCCGTCCGAGCATGTGCTGGGGCCGGTGCTGGCGCTGGCGTCGGAAAGCGTGCTGGCGGGATTGGCGTTCACGCGGACCGTGATGTTCGTGCGGCGCGACGACGGGGTGTTCGCGGGCCGGCTCGGGTTCGGGTCGGGAGTCGATGCCGCGCTGGGGCGGCTGGGGTTCCACGAAGCGTTCGAGCCGGATGTGTTTCATCTGGCGATCAGCAATTCAGTGGGGATCTTCATCGAACATGCCCATGAGCCGAAGATGCTGAAACGGCTGCCCGGGTGGTATCGGGAAGCGTTCGACGACGCACGGGCGTTCGTCCTGTTGCCGGTGCGCGTCGAGCAGCAAGCTGTGGCCCTCCTCTATGGCGATTGGGCAGGTGCGCAGCCCGCGCGCAAGATCTCTCAACAGGAAATGGCGGTTCTCAATGAACTCGCTATGGAATTAGGGAGGTTTTTTCGCGGGGCGATGGGGTGAGGTGGGTTTCCTGTGCCGTTTGTTGAGCTTGGTTTGCCGTTCGTTGAACTTGTTTTCGTGTCGGTCTATTAGCGTCGCCCCTCCCCGGGGCAGGGGTCACTTTTCTTTGTCTTGCCAAAGAAAAGTAACCAAAAGAAAGGCGCTTTTCTGATCCAAGCTTAAGGTGCCCTCATAAAACGAACTGGCCCAGCACCTAAGTGTCCACCACGATGAGAACGCGGATAGGCGCGCGCAGGCACTGAGGCATCGCACCACGAAGCGGAGTGGTATGCCGCCAGTTAGCTCCATCCTCGCAAGCTCGGACGATGGGTTTATCGCCCGCTCAAGATGTCTGGTGTAGATCACACCTATTTCGACATATTCCAAGCATTTACTCAAATAGAAACGCCCGCATTTCAGCAATGAGTGCGGGCGTTTCTACATGTGGATCAAGCAATCTCAACAGTAAAGATATACCTGCCGGATAACCATTGAAGTTCATCGAGGTCGAGAAGTTGATATGCCAACACCGTTCATTCGCGCGTGGGTGATGTGCCCGATGTCCGAGCTTGCGAGGATGGAGCTAACTGGCGGCATACCACTTTGTACCGTGGTGCGATGTCACGGTGCCTGCGCGCGCCTATCCGCGTTCTCATCGTGGTGGACACTTAGGTGCTGGGCCAGTCAGTGTGATGAGGGCACCTTAAGCTCGGATCAGAAAAGCGCCTTTCTTTTGGTTACTTTTCTTTGGCAAGACAAAGAAAAGTGACCCCTGCCCCGGGGAGGGGCGACGCTGATAGACCGACACGAAAACAAGCTCAACGACCACAACACCAAACCCAAGACCCACCGACACCAACCCAAAAAAAGCGCCCAGGACCGCTCAGTCCGCAAACCTCCCGAGCCCCACGGTATCCATCGTATAGTCCGCACTAGCGGCCCATGCCGCGGCTTTGAGCGTGACCTTGACGGCGTCACCGGCCGGCCATCCGCCCAGCCGAGCGCACCCGTCATCCACTGCGGGCCAGTCGCCTCGCTCCATCCCGACGATCACATCGAGCAACGCCCCCAACACGCCTTCGCGATCGAGAATCGCGGCCCGCACTGTCGGCGACACGGTCAGATCGTCGAGCGTCACGGCGATCGGATCCCCGAACACCGCATCGATCAGCGACAGCGCCCCCACCAGAAACGCCGCTTCCACCGTGCGCCGATCCGCGTCCGGCAACGCGACCGCCGCCAGCTCCATGAAGCGCGCCCGCGTCGCCGCCAGTTGCACGAGCGGATCGTTCTCCAGCGCCACCTTGCGACCATCCGCATAGAGCAGGATCTGCGTCCAGCGCGCGATCCGGTTGGTCCCCGTCGCCGCGATCGCTTCCCGCAGCGTCGTGGCCTGTCGCCCGAAACCCGCCTCGCCGGTATTCGCGAGCCGCATCAAATGCATCACGAGCACCGGATTCAACTTCAACTCGGCCTCCAACTGCGCGACATTCGGATCGGTCGCCAGCAACTGCATCAGATTCAGCAACGCATGACGCGGCGCACTCACCCGGCGTGCCGGACTCACATGCCGATGCGCAAAGAAGTACCCCTGGAACTGCACGAAACCCAGCGCCTTCGCCTGCTCGAAACGCTCCGGCGTCTCGACGTTCAACGCGATCAGCTTCTTGTTCGCCGTCTTCAACGCATCGACCAGCTTCCTCAGCAATGCCTCCGAACCCTGCCCCACATCGATCTTCACCGCCTCCGCGTAAGGCAGCAGCTTCGCAAACGACGGCCCCGGATCCGACACCCGATCAAGCACGAACCGATAACGCCGCCGATGCAGCGTCACCAACCGCGCAATCAGATCCGCATCGACCTCAAGCTCCGGGGGCAACTCGAACATGTAGCGCTCCGGCGCCAGTTCGAACAAAGCATCGGCAAAAAGCAGTGGCCGCGATGCATCGATCAGCGCCTTGTGTCCACCCAGCGCCGCGCGCACTCCGGCGTCGCGCAACCCGGCAACCAGCGCGTCGGGCCAGAGCCCCCCGCCATCACGCACGCCCAGCTCGAATCCGCACAGCAGCCCGTCGCGATCGACCAGCGGCTGCCTGCCCAGCAGCAGTGCCTGCCCCCCCGCGGCCGCTCGATCGGCCGCGCCGTCCGCTCCGTCCGGCGCATCGACGCCCGGCACGGTCCTGTTCTCCATCTCACTATTCCCCGGTTGCTGATTTCTCGTACTTTATTTCCGGCCGTGGCGACTCCGACGGGTCGCCATTCTTATCTCAATATTTAAGCGGCTGATGATACACCGGCAATTCGACGACTGTCCCTCACGAATCCCTCTGGATTTGATCGCCCAAAGCAAAACCGGCCGCTGACGCGGCCGGTTGGGGAATCTGCGCGCGGCGCACGGCCGCGAGCGGATTACTTCAGCGTGACGGGTACGCTGAAGTACTTCTTCGCGAAGCCGTCGATCGTACCGTCGGCCTTCAGTTCCTTGAGCGCCTGGTTCAGCGCGTTCTTCAACTGCGCGTCGCCCTTGCGCAGCCCGAAGCCCACGCCCGAACCGAGAATCTCGGTGTCGGTCACGAAGCCGCCCGCGAACGCAAAACCCGCGCCCTGCGGCTTCGTCAGGAAGCCCTTCGCGCCCGCTTCGGAATCCTGGAACGTTGCGTCGAGACGACCCGACTTCAGGTCCTCATAGGCGAGATCCTGCGTCTGGTACGGCACGACCTCCACACCCGCCGGCGCCCAGCGCTTCTTCGCATACGCTTCCTGGATCGTGCCCTGCAGCACGCCGACGCGCTTGCCCTTCAACGACGCGGGCGTCGGCAGCAGGCCGCTGCCCTTCTTCGCGATCAGCTGGTTCGGGATCGAGTAGATCGGATCGGTAAAGTCGATCGCCTTCTGGCGCTGCTCGGTGATCGTCATGTCGGAGTTGATCGCATCGAACTTGCGCGCCTGCAACGCCGGGATCAGGCCGTCGAACGCGTTCTCCACCCACACGCACTTCACCTTCAGCTTCGCGCACACGGCATTGCCGATATCCACGTCGAAACCGGCCAGCTTGCCGTCCGGCGTCTTGTACTCGAACGGCGCATACGACGCCTCGACGCCGAAACGCACTTCCTTCAGATCCGCAGCGAACGCGCTGCCCGCCGCCAGGGCCGTGGCCGTCACCACCGCATGCGCGGCCATCTTTCGCCAGTTCAACTTCATCAGGGGTTTCTCCTCGATACGATCGATCAAATTCAGTCAACAACCAGACCGGCGCATCATTGCAGCGCCAGAATTTCCGGACAAACACACGGGCCGGCCGTGATGCAGCGCAACAGCCGCAAGGCCGCGATTGTACCGCCCCGCGCGCACCTGCACGGTCGAGCGCGGATCCGGGCCGGTTGTTGCGGCGCATGCAACTGTTGCACCGACACACGAGCGGAAACCGCAAGACGATGTCGCAATCCCGCAAGCCGCGAGCCCGCCGCTCTCTCGTTCGGCACGCGCCTAAGCGCCGCCGACATCGTCCGCCAGCGCGCAGGACAACCGCTCGGCCAGCCGCGCGTACACGGCGGACACGTGCGGCAGATGGCGTGCCTCGGGATGCGCCAGCACCCATAGCAGCGATTCGCTCTCGTCGAGCGGCGGCGTGATCTGGCGGATTTCCGGGCGCTCCCGCGCGAGAAACACCGGCAGGATGCCGATCGCAAGACCTGCCGCGACCAGTTCGTACACCGACATCACGCTGTTGACCCGATAGCGCGGCTCGATTTCCGGGTAATGGCGGCGGCGCCACAGCACCGACGGGTGATTCGACAGCGCGATATCCGGCGCGGCCCAGTCGCTACCGCCGAGCGCCGCGCGATCATCCGCCCGCAGCCCGCTCGACGCGGACGCGAACACCGCGATCCGCATCGGCCCGAGCACGCGGCCGATCAGGTGCTCGGGCGGGCGCTTCGTGACGCGCACCGCGATATCCGCATCGCGACGGGTCAGGCTCGCGAGACCGTTGCTCGTATCGAGATCGAAACGCAGCGCCGGATGCCGCTGAGCAAGATCGGCCAGCACCGGCAGCAGCAGGCCCGACAGCACGCTGTCCGTCGTCGTGACATGCACGGCCCCCGCCAGCGACGGCACGCCGCCGTCCCCCGCGGCCGCGCGCGCCGCGTCCAGCTCCGTCTCGATCCGCTCGCCGTGCTGCGCAAGCTGGCGGCCCAGTTCGGTCGGCCGATAGCCGTTGCGCGAGCGCTCGAACAGCCGCTGGCCGAGACCGCGCTCGATACGCTGCACCGCACGGAAAATCGTCGACGCGTCGAGACCGAGGCGGCGGGCCGCCTCCGCCAGCGAACCGGCCCGCACCAGCACCAGCACCGTCTGGGTATCCGCCGCCGTCAGTTCGTATTGCATTTCCGCACGCATCGTTTGGCGCCCTGCCAATTTTCGTCAGAACAAACGGGAGCTATTTTAGCGACGTTGCCTCGCGGCTGCCCGATCCGCCGCCGCGACGCGAACACCCGGGCCATTCGGCCCCGAACCCGAACCCAGGACAACGACACACCATGAAGCTCTATTTCTCTCCCGGCGCCTGTTCGCTCGCGGTACGCATCGCGTTGACGGAAGGCGGCATTCCGTTCGAAGGCGTCAAGGTCGATCTCTCCAGACACCAGCTCACGGCCAGCGGCGACGATTACTACGCGGTGTCGCCGAACGGCTACGTGCCGCTGCTCGAACTCGACGACGGCACACGTCACACCGAATCCGGCGCGCTGCTGCAACGGGTCGGCGACCTCGCTCCCGCGAACGCGCTGATCCCGCCGCACGGTACGGCCGAACGCTATCGGGTGATCGAATGGCTGACCTTCATCGGCACCGAGCTGCATAAGACCTACAGCCCGTGGCTGTGGCACGCGGACGCCGCCGGTTCGACGCGCGAAGCGTGCCTACAGAAGCTCGACAAGCGCTTGCGCGCCGTCGATGCGCATCTCGCGCAGCAGGATTATCTGATGGGCCGCTTCACGGTAGCCGACGCGTATCTGTTCACGGTCGCGAACTGGTCGAACATGCTGAAGCTCCCTCTGTCGCCGTATCCGAATCTGCAGGCGTTCATGCAGCGGGTGGCCGGGCGGCCCAAGGTACGCGAAGCGCTGGCGGCGGAAGGACGGGTTCGCTGAGCCCCGCCGCGCCGGATCGCATCACGCGAGCGCGGCCAGCGTCTCGCGTGTCGTTTCGACGACCATCAGGCCCGCGCGCAGGCCGGGCTTGACGGCCGGATTCGGGAACACGATGCGCTCCTCGTCGTGCCGCACTTCATAGCGGTACGCGCCGTCCCGCGCAAGCAGCGTGCCGCGCGCGAACGGCGTGAAGTTCGGCACGTCCTTCGCGACGAACAGCTCGAGCGCCTCGCTTTGCTTCGTGATCTGGCCGATCACGGTAAACACGCGCGGCGGCACCGCGTCGGCGACAGCCGGCGCACCCGCCACCCGATGCCGCACCGCCCGGTCCGCGCCCGCGAAGCGCGCGAGATCGTTCTCGCCGAACGGCATCACCTTGCCCAGCTCCAGCGTACAGGCCTGCGCGCCGCAGGCCGCCGCGGTGAAATGCGTGAACGTGTGGCCCTTCTCCGTATGCAGCAGCACCGCCGCGATACGCGCGTCGCCGAGCCAGTCGAACATCGCGCGAGAAGGCGCCGCGCCCGTGTGCGGCAGCAGCGCGAATTGCTCGAATACCGACGCGCGGATCGCGGTATGCATGTCGATGTGCCAGCACGCCGGGGCGCCGGCAAAGAATTGTGCCGCGGCCGCTTCAAGCCGCGCGGCGCGCGGCGCTTCGCGGCTTGCGGCCAGTTGCGCGTGACGGCCGCTGAACAGCCGGTTCAGGTCGTCGTCCAAATAGCGTCTGCCCGCGCGCATCGCAGCCGGATTGCCGAACGCAACCAGCAGGCGACACGCCAGCGGCAGCGCGCCGCGCGCAAGATCGCGCACCAGCAGGGACAGCAGTTCGATCGGCGCGGTCTCGTCGCCGTGAATACCCGCCGACACCAGCACGCTCGGCGCCGGCGCGGCGCGCGCGACGGGCTCGAACTGCAACAAGCCTTCGTCGAGCCACGTCCAGCGCACCGCGCCCTGCGCGCACACGCCGGCGCGGGGCTCGGGCACATCGCCGCGCAAGGTCAGCGCGAGCGCATCGTCGAGCCATGCGGCTTCGACGCGGCCGTCCCGGTCAGCGCTGGAAGTCATACAGCGAGCCGAGACCGAGGATCTGCGTCAGTGCGTCGAGCGCGGTGCGCGACTCGAGCAACAGCGCCGGATCGGCAAGATCCGACGGCGCCAGCCGATCGCGGTAGTGCCGGTCGATCCAGCCGTCGAGCGATGCGAACAGCGTGTCGTCGATCCATACGTTCGGCGTCACCGCCGCACGTTCCGCGTCGTTCAGCACGACACGCAGACGCAGACACGCGGGGCCGCCGCCGTTCTTCATGCTCTCGCGCAGATCGAACACCAGCACGTCGCCGATCGGTCCGTTGCCGGCCGCGAGATGGTCGAGGTACGCGGCCACCCGCTCGTTCTCGCGGCACTCCTGCGGCACGACCAGCACCTGCGTGCCGTCGGTGCGGGTCAGCAGCTGGCTGTTGAACAGGTACGACGTGACGGCGTCGGACACGTTCACCGCGTGGTCCGGCACTTCGATGACGTTCAGTTGCGCGCCCAGCGCGCCGAGCGACGCGCTCAGCGTGTCGTAGATCGCCTGCCGGTCGACGAACGCGTGCTCGTGGCAGAACAGCGTATCGCGGTTGCCGACGGCGATCACGTCGTTATGGAACACCCCCGCGTCGATCACGTCGGGATTCTGCTGCGCGTAGACGGTTGCTTCTTCACGCAGGCCGTGACGCTGCGCGACCGCGCGGCTCGCCTCGAAGGTCTGGCGCGCCGGGAAGCGCTTCGGCTCGGGCCCGCGGCGGTATTCGGCGCGGCCGTAGACGAAGAATTCGATACCGGGCTTGCCGTACTCCGCGCAGAAGCGCGTATGGTTCGCCGCGCCTTCGTCGCCGAGCGCGGGCGTGCCCGGCAGCGCCTCGTGCACCGCGAAGCGCGCTTCGTCGGCGAAGATCGCCGACAACGTGCGGCGCGTTGCCTCGTGCTCGATCGCGCGATGCAGCTTGCTGCACAGATTGGCGGGCGTGAAGTGCACGCGGCCGTCGCCGGTATCGGCGGACGGACTCACGGTGGCCGCGTTCGCGGTCCACATCGCGGACGCCGAACTGGCCGCGGCGAGCAGTTCGGGCGCCTGCCGCGCCGCCTTCGCGATCACGTCGGCGTCCTTGCCCGAGAATCCCAGCTCGCGCAGCAGGCGCAGCGACGGCCGCTCCTGCGGCGGCAGCACGCCCTGCACGAAACCGAGATCGGCGAGCTGCTTCATCTTGCGCAGGCCCTGCTTCGCGGCGGCCTTCGGATTCGCGGCCGACTTCTCGTTGTTGAGCGACGCGACATTGCCGAACGACAACCCCGCGTAGTTGTGGGTCGGGCCGACGAGTCCGTCGAAATTGGCTTCTCTTGCGTTCATCGTCGCCTCCTGGTCAGAAATGAAGGCCCGGCGACACGCTCGCGGGCATCTGCAATTGCGCGCTCTCGACCGAGGCCATCGGATACGCGCAGTAATCGGCGGCGTAGTACGCGCTCGGCCGATGGTTGCCCGAGCGCCCCGCGCCGCCGAACGGCGCGGCCGACGATGCGCCGTTGGTCGGCCGGTTCCAGTTGACGATGCCCGCGCGGATGGCGCGCTGGAAATGCGCCCACGCCTCGGCGTCGTCGGCCAGCAGCCCGGCGGACAGTCCGTAGGCGGTGTCGTTCGCGCGCTCGATCGCTTCATCGAAGCTCGCATAGCGGACGATCTGCGCGAGCGGGCCGAAATGCTCCTCGTCGGGCAGGTCGCGCGCCTCCGTCACGTCGAGGATCGCCGCGTTCACGAACCCCAGCTGCGGATCGCGCTGCGCCATCTCGACGATCGGCGTCGCGCCGCGTTCGAGCAGTTGCGCTTGCGCGGCGACGAGCCGCGCGGCCGCGCGCGCCGAGATCACCGCGCCCATGAACGGCTGCGGGTCGGCGTCGTAGACGCCGGCTTCGATCTTCGAGGTCACGTCGGCGAGACGCGCGACGAAACGGTCGCCGTAGGCGCCCCGCGGGACGAGGATCCGGCGCGCGCAGGTGCAGCGCTGCCCGGCCGACAGGAATGCCGACTGGATCGTGTGATGCACGGCGGCGTCGAGATCCTCGACCTCGCCGATCACGAGCGGATTGTTGCCGCCCATCTCGAGCGCGAGCACGATTTCCGGGCGGCCGCCGAACTGCTTGTGCAGCAGCGTGCCGGTGTCGGAGCTGCCGGTGAAGAAGAGGCCATCGATCTGACGATGATTGGCGAGCGCGATACCCGTGTCCTTCTCGCCCTGCACGAGATTCAGCACGCCGTCGGGCAAGCCCGCGTCCCGCCACGTTTCGACCGTCGCGCGCGCGACCGCGGGCGCCAGTTCGGACGGCTTGAACACCACCGCGTTGCCGGCGATCAGCGCCGGCACGATATGGCCGTTCGGCAGATGGCCGGGGAAGTTGTACGGGCCGAACACCGCGACGACGCCGTGCGGTCGGTGCCGCAGCACCGCCACGCCGTCCGCCATCGGCGCGCGCTTCTCGCCGGTGCGCTCGTGATAGGCCTGGATCGAGATGTCGACCTTCGCGGCCATCGACGCGACTTCCGTGCGGGCTTCCCACAGCGGCTTGCCGGTTTCGCGGCCGATGATCGTCGCGATCGCTTCCTTGCGTTCGCCGAGCAGCGCGGCAAAGCGCTTGACGATCGCGCAGCGCGCGTCGAGATCGAGCGCCGACCAGGCGCCGAATGCGCGCCGGGCGCTCGCGACCGCGCGCCCGACGTCGTCCGCCGACGCGCTCGCGCCTTCCCATACGGTTTCGCCGGTGCCCGGATTGCGCGATGCGAACGCGGGACCCGAGCCTGCGATCCAGGCGCCGTCGATAAAGAGTTCTGTCATGACTTATCCCTGTTTGGCTTTGAGCGGCAGCACGCGTACCGGATCGCCTGCCGCGACGTTGAGGGCGGCCGCGTCGGCGGCGCTCAGCGTGAACGTGCCCTGCGCGACGACACCCGTCGCGGTCCCGACGCGGAAATCGGCCAGCAACGTATTCGATACGAGCGATCGCGGGGCGTCGTCGCGCGGATCGGGCATGCCGATGGTTACCGGCACCACCACGCTTTCGCGCACCGTGCGCAGATCGGCGATGTGGCATTCGAGCACCGGGCCTGCGTCGAAGATGTCGACGTGGTTCTGATAGCGGAGCCCTTCCGATTCGAGCATCTTGCGGGCCGGCAGCGTATCGCGATGCGTAAGGCCGACGCAGTCCTGCGCCTCCTGAGGCAGCAGGTCGACGTACACGGGGAAACGCGGCATCAGTTCGGCGAGAAACGACTTGCGGCCGTGCGAACTGAGGTAGTCGGCGGCGTTGAAGTCGATCTGGTAGAAATGCGAGCCGAGCGCGCGCCAGAACGGCGACGTGCCGCTGTCGTCGAAGTGCCCGCGCAGCTCCGCGCAGATGCGTTCCGGGAAGCGTTCGCGGAACTGCGCGATGAACATGAAGCGCGAGCGCGACAGCAAGCCGCCGACGCCGCCCGTCCGGTAGCGCGGGCTCAGGAACAGCGAGCACACTTCCGCGTAGCCCGTCAGGTCGTGCGAGATGTTCAGCAGCGACATCCGGGTCCACAGCCCGAGATCCTGGCTCGCGTGCACGACCGTGCTCACGCGGTAGTTGTAGAACGGCTGCTCGAGACCGACTTCCGTTTCGATGCCGCACACGCCCGCGATGTCGCCGGTGGCGGAATCTTCCATGACGAAGAAGTAGCCCGCTTCGGCGGGCGAGGCGCGCCCTTCCAGCGTGCGGCGGCTGCGTTCGATGCGCGCCGCGAGCGCGTCGCGATCGGGCTTGAAGGTGGTGAGGCCCGGCCCGGTTTCCTGGGCGAGCGAGACGAGCGCATCCACGTCGCCCGTTTTTACGACCCGAACGACGATCATTGCGTGCCTCCCTGAATGGCTGCCGGCTGTCCGCCGGGCTGGTGCAGCGGCACGCAGCGCACCGGATCGCCCGCGACGACGCCGAGCGCGGCACGCACCGCGTCGGACAGCGGCGCGGTGCCGTCATGCGCGGCGGGCAGATCCGCGAGCACGCAGCGGAACGCGTCACCGCGGCCGCTCGACAGCAGGTAGGTATCGGCGCCCTGCTGCTGCTCGGCTTCCCGCACCGTGCGCAGCGTGGTTCGGGTGACGCACGCGGTGCGGTCGACCTGGGCGGTCAGCACCGGGCCGGCGTCGAAGATGTCGACATAGCGGTCCGGCTCGAAGCCTTCCTCGAGATGAATGTCGTAGGCAAGCAGCGCATGCCGGTTCGGTTCGCCGAGCACGCGTTGCGCGGCTTCCGGCAGCAGCGGCACGTACAGCGGATAACGTGGCATCACTTCGGCGATGAAGGTGCGGCTTCTGCCGCCGGATTCGATCTCGACGTCGGCGAAATCGCGGCGGAAGAACTTGCGGCCGACGGCTTCCCAGAACGGCGATGCGCCATCGTCGTCGGTCACGCCGAGCAGCAGCGAGAACACCTCGGGCGTGAAGCGCGCCCGGTTCGCCGCGATGTACATCAGGCGGGCGCGCGAGATCAGGTGCGCGGCGGCATCGCCGCGCAGCGACGGATCGACGTAGAAGCCGGCCAGGCGGCTCTTGCCGGTGAGTTCGTGCGACATCGTGAGCGCGTGGATCTTGCGGTTCACGTGCAGCTCGCGCGACGCGTGGATCAGCGCGTCGTTGCGGAACGCGTAGAACGGCTCGGAATAGCCGGCCGCCGCGACGATGCTGGCGGTGCCGAGCAGTGTGCCGGTGGTGCCGTCCTCGAGTACGAAGAGATAGAACTCCTCGCCGGGGAAGTCGACTTCCGAGCGAAACGAATCCTCGGACAGCGCCACGCGCGCCTCGAGCGCGCCGCGATCGTGCGGCAGCGAGTGCAACACGGGTTGCGCGGTGTGCGCCATGTGCGCGAGGGCATCGAGATCGGCGAGCCTGCCGGGGCGTACGAATAGCATCGTCGTTCCTGTCTGCGAAGCGCGCCGCTCAGCGCGCGGCGGAGGCGGCGCTGGCCGCGAGCACGTGCTCGACCGCCGTTTCGAAGCGGGCGAGGCCTTCGTCGAGCACGTCGTTCGGGATCACCAGCGACGGCACGAAGCGCAGCACGCTGGGGCCGGCCACCAGCATGATGACGCCGTGTTCGGCGGCGGCCGTGACGAAATCCTTCGCGCGTCCGTCGAATGCGTCGACGAGTTCGGCGCCGATCAGCAGGCCCTTGCCGCGCACTTCCTTGAACAGGTTGAAGCGGGCGTTGATGCGGGCGAGCGCGGTTTTCAGGCGTTCGCTGCGTTCCTGCACGCCGTTCAGCAGCGCGGGATCGCTGATCAGTTCGACGACTTTCTCGGCGATGGCCGATGCGAGCGGATTGCCGCCGTAGGTGGTGCCGTGCGTACCGACCTTGAAGTGCGCGGCGAGTTCGCTGGTCGTCAGCATGGCGCCGATCGGGAAGCCGTTGCCGAGCGCTTTCGCGGTCGTGAGGATGTCGGGGGTGACGCCCGTGTCCATGTAGGCGTAGAAGTGGCCGGTGCGGCCCACGCCGGTTTGCACTTCGTCGAAGATCAGCAGGGCGTCGTGTGCGTCGCAGGCTTGGCGGAGGGCTGTCAGGAACGCCGGATCGGCGGGGATCACGCCGCCTTCGCCCTGCACCGGTTCGACGATGACCGCGCAGGTTTGCGGGCCGATGGCCGCCTGGGCGGCGGCGATGTCGTTGTAGGGCAGGTGCTTGATGCCGCCGGGGATCGGGCCGAAGCCTTCCGAGTATTTCGGCTGGCCGCCGACGCTGACCGTGAAGAAGGTACGGCCGTGGAAGGACTGGGTGAACGACACGATCTCGTGCTTGTCGGCGCCGTGGCGGTCGAATGCGACGCGGCGGGCGAGCTTGAGGGCGGCTTCGTTGGCTTCCGCGCCGGAGTTCGCGAAGAATGCGCGGTCCGCGAAGGTCAGATCCTCGAGGCGTTTCGCGAGGCGCAGGACCGGTTCGTTCGTATAGCCGTTGCCGATGTGCCAGAGCTTGCCCCCCTGTTCCTCGAGTACCTTGAGGAGCGCCGGGTGGCCGTGGCCCAGGGCCGTCACGGCGATGCCGCCGGCGAAATCGACGTAATCGCGGCCGGCCGTGTCCCAGACACGCGAGCCCTCGCCGCGATCCGGCACGAACGAGGCGGGAGAAAACACCGGCACCATCACTTCGTCGAAAGTCTGGCGGGTCACGGTCGGGGTCGTCATGGCAGTTCCTTCTTCAAGAGGTAGCAGGTTCAAGTTTAGGTAAGGGCTCAAGGGGTGTCTTGCGGATTTGCGACGCGGTTTGCGGGCTATTTGGGTTTATTTTCGCGGGGCGATGGGGGGAGGTGGGTTTCCTGTGCCGTTTGGGGAGCTTGGTTTGCTGTTCGTTGAGCTTGCTTTCGTGTCGGTCTATCAGCGTCGCCCCTCCCCGGGGCAGGGGTCACTTTTCTTTGTCTTGCCAAAGAAAAGTAACCAAAAGAAAGTCGCTTTTCTGATCCAAGCTTCCGGTGCCCCCGTAAAACGAATTGGCCCAGCACCTAAGTGTCCACCACGTTCAGAACGCGGATAGGC
Source organism: Burkholderia alba (assembly GCF_034721475.1). Lineage (NCBI taxonomy): Bacteria > Pseudomonadati > Pseudomonadota > Betaproteobacteria > Burkholderiales > Burkholderiaceae > Burkholderia > Burkholderia alba. The sequence goes on from NZ_JAWJWL010000022.1 coordinate 104,101, forward strand.
GCGCGCAGGCACCGTGACATCGCACCATGGTACAAAGTGGTATGCCGCCAGTTAGTTCCATCCTCGCAAGCTCGGACGTCGGGTGTCTTGCCTGCTGCTGACGGCATCGCTTGTGACACCTGCATCCATCGCAATGCGTGACCTACCTGCCCCACTTTCCCTGCTCTGCGTTCCGAACAGCGCTTTGTCACCGCACATCGCAAATATCACGTACAGCCTAGTGCTCCAGCGACATACCCATCGTCCGAGCTTGCGAGGATGGAGCTAACTGGCGGCATACCACTCCGCTTCGTGGTGCGATGCCTCAGTGCCTGCGCGCGCCTATCCGCGTTCTGAACGTGGTGGACACTTAGGTGCTGGGCCAGTCAGTGTGATGAGGGCACCTTAAGCTCGGATCAGAAAAGCGCCTTTCTTTTGGTTACTTTTCTTTGGCAAGACAAAGAAAAGTGACCCCTGCCCCGGGGAGGGGCGACGCTAATAGACCGACACGAAAACAAGCTCAACGACCACAACACCAAACACAAGACCCATCGCCCCGCGAAAAAACCACCCTTCATTCCCGCGAAGCGCCCCTCTCCACCATGGCCCCGGCCCGAGGCTCCGCTCCGCCTCCGTGCTGTTTCTCGAGCCACGCTCGCCGATCCTCCCGAGGCGTGACCGCAAACCGTTCCCGATAGGCATTGGAAAAATGCGCAGCGGAAGAAAACCCGCATGCCAGGCTGACCTGCACCACCGACTTGCTGGTCCGCTGCAGCTGGGTCCGCGCCTTCAGCAGTCTGAGATTCAGGTAATACTTCGAAGGCATCGCCCCAAGGTATTGCCTGAACAGCCGCTCGAGCTGCCGTCGCGACACGCCGACCAGTCCGGCGATCTCGTCCGTCGTCAACGGATCCTCGATATTCGCCTCCATCAGCTGCAACGCATCGTTCAACCGCGGATGCCGCTCCCCCGGCGCCGTCACGAACGGTATCCGCTGACGCGCCTCGCCGCTGCGCAACGTCCCCGCACCGAGCGCATCCGCAATCCGCTCGGCCAGCTCCGGGCCGTGCTCTCGCCCGATCACCGCCAGCATGAAATCCACCGTCGCCTGCCCACCCGCGCACGTCGCCCGATCACGATCGATCTCGAAGATCTGCTGCGTGACGATCGATCGCTCGAACTGCTCCGCGAACTGCTGGTACGCCTCCCAGTTCACACTCACCCGATAGCCGGACAACTGCCCCGCCATCGCAAGCCACCACACCCCATGATGAATGCCCGTGACGAGCGGCGTGCGCTGCCCGACCCGCGCGAGACTGGCGAGAAACATCCGGTAGTCCGCGAACTGCTGGAACCGCTCGCTCACGACGATCAGCCAATCACATGCGATCGCATCGTTGAACGCCGCATCCGCCTGCCACTGCGCACCACCCGCCAGCGGCACCGCGCGCCCGTCCCACGAACACACCTGCCAGCGGTACAACAGCCGCCCGTCGATTGCGTTGGCCAGATTGAGCGCATCCACGATCGGCCCCACCCCCGACATCGACACCGGCGGCAACGCAACGATCGCCACCTGCGTCGTACGGGCAGCACTACTGGCTGAACGAGTCACCGACACCACCACCGGCCGGACCGCCCGTTACTTGAGACTGCCGGACAGGAACTGCTGCAGGCGCTCGCTCCTCGGACGCGCCAGCACCTCGAGCGGATCGCCCTCCTCCTCGGTCCGCCCCTGATGCAGAAACATCACATGATTCGATACGTTGCGCGCAAAACCCATCTCGTGCGTGACGACGATCATGGTCCGGCCTTCCTCCGCCAGCTTCTGCATAACCTTCAGCACTTCGCCAACCAACTCTGGATACAGCGCCGACGTCGGCTCGTCGAACAGCATCACGTCAGGATCCATCGCCAGCGCGCGGGCAATCGCCACCCGCTGCTGCTGGCCGCCCGACAGATGCGACGGGTACTGCTTCTCGACCCGCGGCGCCAGCCCGACCTTCTCCAGATAGGTGCGCGCCCGCTCCTCGGCTTCGCGCTTCGACAGCCCGAGCACGTGCACCGGCGCTTCCATCACGTTCTCGAGCACGTTCATGTGCGCCCACAAATTGAAGTGCTGGAACACCATCGCCAACTTCGTGCGGATCCGCTGCAGCTGCTTGTGGTCGGCCACTTCCAGATTGCCGGCCTTGTCCGCCTTGGTGCGGACCGTCTCGCCGTCGACGATGATCTGCCCCGCATTCGGCCGCTCGAGGAAATTGATGCAGCGCAGGAACGTGCTCTTGCCCGACCCGCTCGCGCCGATGATGCTGATGACGTCGCCCGCCTTCGCGCTCAGCGAAACGCCCTTCAACACCTCGTTGTCACCATAGCGCTTGTGGATGTCCTGCGCCGCGAGCTTGCAGGCGGCGCTCATTTGCGTGGTCTCTGCCAACTGGCTCTCCCGGAAGTGAAATCAATGACGGCCGGCCGCGAGATACGCGAGCCAGTGGCGCTCGGCCCGGCGAAAGGCCGCGACGAGTGCGAACGATACAGCAAGATAGATCAGCGCGGCGATGCCGAACGACTCGAACGCCCGGTAGGTCGCCGAATTCGCATCGCGCGCCACCTTGAGAATATCCGGCACGGTCGCGGTGAACGCAACCGTCGTGGCGTGCAGCATCAGGATCACCTCGTTGCTGTACAGCGGCAGCGCGCGACGCAGCGACGAGGGCAGGATCACCCGCCGGTACATGGTGAACGGGCTCATCCCGTAAGCGCGCGCCGCCTCGACTTCGCCGTGCGGAATCGCGCGAATCGCGCCCGCGAAGATCTCGGTCGTGTAGGCGCAGGTGTTCAGCGCGAACGCCAGAATCGCGCAATTGAAGCCGCTCCTGAAAAACGCGTCGAGCAGCGAATGCGAGCGCACGAATTCCAGGCTGTACATCCCCGTATAGATCAGCAGCAGCTGCACGTACAGCGGCGTGCCGCGAAACACGTACGTGTAGAAGCGCACCGGCGTCGACAGCCAGCGCCGCTTCGATACGCGCGCCACCGCGAGCGGCACCGCGCACACGAAGCCGAACGACAGCGACGCGACCAGCAGCCACAGCGTGACGGCCAGCCCCGACATGCGCTGACCGTCCCAGTAGAAGAACGCGCGCCCGAATTCCTGGAGAATCTCGATCATAGTTCCGCGTGCCTCACGCCGATGGAGTAGCGCTTTTCCAGCTGCCGCAACACGAGGTTCGACACCGTCGTGATCGCGAGATAGATGAGCGCCGCGACAAGAATGAAGAAAAACATATTGAAGGTGCTCTTGCCCGCGTCCTGGGCCGCCTTCACGACGTCGGCCAGGCCGATGATCGACACCAGCGCCGTCGCCTTCACCAGCACCTGCCAGTTGTTGCCGATGCCGGGCAATGCGAAGCGCATCATCTGCGGAAACATGATCCGCACGAATACCCGGGCACCGCTCATCCCGTACGCGCTGCCCGCCTCCAGCTGGCCGCGCGGCACCGACAGGAACGCCCCGCGGAACGTCTCGGTGAAATACGCGCCGTAAATGAAACCGAGCGTCAGCACACCCGCCACGAACGGATCGATGTCGATCTGATCCCAATTCAGCAGATCCGTCAGGTGGTTGAGCCAGATCTGGATGCTGTAGAACAGCAGCAGCATCAGCACGAGATCGGGCACCGAACGGATCAGCGTCGTATAGCCGGTCGCGAAGGCCCGCAACACCCGGTTGTGCGACAGCTTCGCGATCGCCCCGAGCAAGCCCAGCACGACCGCCGCCGCCAGCGACAGCACCGACAGCTCGATCGTCTGCACGGTACCCGCCCAGATGACCGGGCCAAAGCCGTAAAGAATCACGCGCGTCTCCGTGAAAGTTGGATGGCGGCGCGCGCCCGACGACGGCACCGGTTTGACGCGGATAGTCGCAGGCGAAAAATATTGGCTCAAACCCGGCCATCGCCGCGTGCTGCGACGCAGCAACCGACTCCCGCATTCGTCCTACCTGCCCACAGCCCTGTTTTAGCGGGAAATACGCTCCTGCCCGACACTGGGCTTGCAACGGTCCGCACGGCTTTTTTGCAAGTTTCGAGTCGCTTTTTCGATAGACCCGCCGCACCTGTCCCCGCCGGTCACGTCGGCCATCCGGTCGACCGGGCGCGCGGCTTCCGAGATCCGACCATGTCGGTTGCCGCACCGGACTCCAGCCGCCGCGGCCTGTCCCGCCCGGATTCGAGGGCGGATGATATTTAGTTTATGCAGCTGCAATAATATCTTGACCACCCATGTTTTCGCATCCACACTTATTCGGCCCGATACTCGAGTTCGATGCGGCCAAGTGCGTCGCCAACGAGGTCAAGCACGGGGTGTCGTTCGCGCTCGCCGCCCGCGTCGACGGGTACCCGGCGCTCATCTGGCTCGATGTGCGCCGAGGCTACGGCGAGGAGCGCTACATCGCGATCGCGCCGATCGGCGCCCGTCTGTATGTGGCCGTGTTCGTCATACGCGGCCGAATCCTGCGCATCATCACGTTGCGCAAAGCGAATACGAGAGAGGTCAAACGATATGCGAAGCAAGCCTAGGTTCGTCGTCCCGACCGCCCGGGAGGAAGCGGCAATCAATCGCGGCATCGCGGCCGATCCGGACACCCGCGAGCTCACCGACGAGGATTTCGCGCAGTTGCGTCCGTTCGCCGCAGTCATCGCGAAAAAAATCGGCCGCCCGAAACTCGAGCGGCCGAAGGAACAGGTCAGCATCCGGTACGACGCCGACGTTCTCGACGCGTTTCGCGCGGGCGGCGCGGGCTGGCAAACGAGGATGAACGACGCGCTGCGCGACTGGCTCAACACGCATCGCCCGTGATTCCGGTCGGCGAACGCCCCGGTCCGGGGTTCGGCTGCCGCGGCGCCGGCCGCTAGCTAGCGCCCCTTCAGGATGTCCGAGCGCGACATCGTGTAGACCAGGCCGTCCGCGCCGAAATGCACGTTGAAATACGCATCCTGATTGACACCGTCCTCGAGCCAGCGCCAGCTCCAGACGATCTCCGGCTTCAGCGGATAGCGCGCGATCTCGCCCGGCTTGCCGAGCAGGCGCCGCACCTCGTCTTCCGTCATGCCGGGCCGGATTTTCGCGAAATTGGCCGCCGTCAGCACCTGCGTCGCGGCAACGAAATGGCCGTCGCTATCGATATCCACCATGTAGGTTTCGTTGCCCATCGGGCCGCGCGGATATTCGAGCCGCCGCGCACCGTCCGCGAACACGCGTTCGGTCTCGGGCTTCCCCATCTGGCTGCGCACTTCGGCCTCGGTCGATACGCCGGGCTTCAAGCCCTTCAGCAGCAGCGGTGCCGGCTTGATCGCGTTGAAGAAATCCTTGAGTCGCTGCACGGTCTGCTCGCTTTGCTGCGGATCGCATGCCGACAACGCGAGCGCGGTGCCGAGAAACGCGACGGGAAGCAGCCTGAAACGGAAAGTCATCATCGGGACACGGCGCGCGATGCGCCTAACAGGGGACACGCCGAAAGCATACCCTGCCCGCGCGAGCCCGCGCAGCGGTACGCGCCGCGGCTACAGGATTTCCTCGGGCGCGGTAACGCGCCTGCGGCCCGCCGCTCCCGCCGCGCGCCGCGCGTGAATCCGGATCCGCCGGCGCGTGCGCGCCAGTTCGACGAGTTGCCACGATCCCAGCGCCAGCGCGCCGAAGAGCACTTCCCGCACCCGCTTCACGAGTGCGAGCGACAGCGCCGCCTCGCGGTCGACGCCGAACATCTGCGCGAGCAGCACGACTGTCGCTTCCTGCACGCCCAGCCCGCCCGGCACCATGAACGCCGCATGCCGCGCCGCCTGCGTCATCGCCTCGATCGCGAGCGCTCCGCCGATCGACACCGGATGCCCCAGCAGCGCAAGCGCCCAGTAGATTTCCAGCGCGCCGACCGCATAGCCGAGCAGTTGCCAGAAGAACGCCCGGCACAAGAGCCCGGTGCGCGACATCAGCGCGTCGAGGTCGGCGTCGAGGCGCCGTCCGTCGACGCCTTGCAACAGACGGTTCGAGTCGCCCAGCACCCGGCCGGCGAAACGCTCGATCGCATGAAAAATTCCGCCGCGCCGTATCAGTGCGAACACGATCACCGGTATCGGCAGCGACAGTACGAGCGCCAGTCCGATCGTCCGCGCGCCGAGGCTTTCCTGCGTCGTCGCAAGCAGCAGCACGAGCCCGAGCGCCGCGAATGCATACTGCACCACCACCGTGACCAGTACCTCGACGATCACCGATGCCGTTACGCGGCTCGCGTCCGGGATGCGCCAGCGCGCGAGCCGGATGCCCACGATCTCGCCGCCCACGCCGACCACCGGCAGCAGACGGTTCACCGCTTCGCGCACGGTCGCGATCCACCACAGGAACAGCAGCGGTGCGCGACGGCCGATCAGCAGCTTCCACGCATAGGCGTCGAGCAGCAGCGGCACCGCGTGAAACGGCACGAGCCAGAACAGCGCGAAACCGGCCTGCCCGATCACGTGCCAGATATCGCCCACGCCTTCGCGCAGCACGAGCACCAGCAGGATCGCGATCCCGAGCGGCCAGCCCAGCCATTTGAGCCATTGGGTCATGACGGCAGCGCGCCCGCACGACGCTTCGCCCCGCCGCCATGGCGCCGCGCGCCGCCGCCGAACACATCGGCGAAGCCGCCGCGCGCGACGCCCGCGGCCTGCAGCGCGGCGGCGACCCGCGGCGACAGCAGTGCGTCCAGCTCGTCCACGGGACGATATGCGCGCATCGACGGCGTAATCGGTCCGTCGCCCGCCTCCGCCGGATGGCAGTAGATCTCGCCGACGCCGGGCGGCAGCGCGGCCAATGCGGCGAGCAGCGCCGCTTCGTCCATGCCGCCCGTCTGCTCGATGCCGACCACGTAATCGTTATGCGCGATGCCCGCCCGGTCGAGCCGGGCTCGCACGAGCGCGATCCAGGGCTTGAGCCAGAACGGCGTCGACGGCTCGTAGGGCAACCGCACCGCCGTCATGCCGAATTCGCGGCCGATCTCGATGATCATCGACAGGACGGTCGGATGCAGGTGGAAGTGCTTGTGCGTATTGACGTGATCGAGCGGCAGCCCGGTCGCGGCGAATGCGGCGAACTGCGCACGGACCTCGCGGCGCAGCTGCGCGCGCACGCGCGGAAGAAAAAAGAACCGGCATCCATCCTTCGCCATCGCGTCGCCGAAGCGTCCGTCCGGTCCGACCAGCGCCGGAATCTCTCGAACCGGCAAGGTGGCGGGCCCGTCCGCGAGCACGAGATGCAGGCCGACCGCGAGCGACGGCAGACGCCGCGCACGCTCGACCGCGTCCCGCGCGGCCGGCGCGCCGACCATCAGGCTGGCGGCCGCGAGCACGCCGTCGCGATGCGCGCGCTCGACCGCGGCATTCACGCGCGGATGCAAGCCGAAATCATCGGCCGTGAAAATCAGCGCGCGTGCTGTCGCATCGGATCCCACGAATCACGCCTCGTGCGCGCGCAGGAAACGGAAGAACTCCACGCCCTCGCGCAGCCGGCGTTTCATCATCTCCCAGCTCGATAGCATCTCGCGGACGATTTCCCAGATCTTCGACGGGCGGAAATAGAACTCGCGGTAGAACTTCTCCAGCTCGTGGTAGATATCCTCGCGCGACAGGTGCGGGTAGCCGATCGCGGCCAGCTGCACGCCCTCCTTGCTGACGAGGTTGATCACCTTGTTCTCCTCGAGCCAGCCGTTCTCGACCGCCTGGTCATACAGACGCGTGCCCGGATACGGCGCGGCGAGCGACACCTGGATCGTGTGCGGGTTGATCTCCTTCGCGTAATCGATCGTCTTCTTGATCGTGTCCTTGGTCTCGCCCGGCAGGCCCAGGATGAAGGTGCCGTGGATCTTGATGCCGAGCTTCCTGCAATCCTCGTTGAAGCGCCGCGCGATGTCGGTGCGCAGGCCCTTCTTGATGTTCAGCAGGATCTGGTCGTCGCCCGATTCGTAGCCGACCAGCAGCAGGCGCAAGCCGTTCTCCTTCATGATCTTGAGCGTCGAGTACGGCACGTTCGCCTTCGCGTTGCACGACCACGTGACGCCGAGCTTGCCGAGGCCGCGGGCGATTTCCTCGACGCGCGGCTTGAAGTCGGTGAAGGTGTCGTCGTCGAACATGATCTCCTTGACTTCCGGCATGTTGTCGCGAATCCACTTCACTTCCTCAAGCACGTTCTCGACCGAGCGTACGCGGTAGCGATGGCCGCCCACGGTCTGCGGCCACAGGCAGAACGTGCACTTCGAGCGGCAGCCGCGGCCCGTATAGATCGACACGTACGGGTAGTTCAGATAGCCGATGAAGTAGTTGTCGATCTTCAGGTCGCGCTTGTAGACGGGCGCGACGAACGGCAGTTCGTCCATGTTCTCGAGGATCGGACGCGCGCCGTTGTGCTCGATCGCGCCGTCCTTCGCACGGTAGCTCAAGCCCAGGATGTCGGCGAACGGCTTGCCGGCGGCGACTTCCTGGCAGGTGAAGTCGAACTCCTCCCGGCACACGAAATCGATCGCTTCGGTGGCCGTCAGCGAATTGTGCGGATCGACCGCGACCTTCGCGCCGACCATGCCGACCAGCATCGACGGCTTCATCTTCTTCAGGTCTTCCGCGAACATCGCATCGGTCGGGAACGACGGCGTGCTGGTGTGAATGATCACGAGCTCGTAGTCCTGCGCGATCTTGAGCGTGTCGTCGACGGAAAGCCCGTCGGCAGGCGCGTCGATGACGCGGCTGTCCGGCACCAGCGCGGCCGGCTGCGCGAGCCAGGTCGGGTACCAGAAGGAACGGATTTCGCGCTTGGCCTGGTAGCGGGAACCCGCACCACCGTCAAAACCGTCATACGACGGGGCCTGCAAGAACAACGTTTTCATGAATGCTCCGGTAGCCTGCATAGGGACTCAACTTCGATGGGATGCCGTGGATCTCGACGCGCGGGCCGCCCGCCGGGCGCCCGCGCATGCCGCCAGTGTGTGCTGTCTTTATGTCGGTTCAGCGTCCGTCGCCGCCCTCCACGATCGTCGCGCGGGCCTCGCCGCCGACGACTCTCATCCGCGCGCCGCGCCACACGACCTGCGTGCCGAACGCGGCGACCAGCCATTCGAGCGCGAGCAGCGTATCCCGCACCGGGATGAGCGGCAGATCGCGCCAGAACGCGCGCATGTTCGCCGCGCCGCGCCGGTGCAGCGCGAGCCGGCCCAGCGCGCCGAGCGCCACCGCCACGGCCGGCACGATACCGGCCGGCGAATCGGACCAGCGCCACGCGAGCCATGCGCCGAACGCGAGCCACGGCGCGGTAAACGTGATGAACAGGAAGGCGAAGCCCGCCGGATTCAGCGAGCGGATCGTCCGCAGCCAGCGGGTCTCGCGCAGCCACAGCGGCACGAACGACGGCTCGGCCACGTCGGTCGTCACGTTCACTTCGGACAGCACGGTCCGCCGCCCGGCCCGGCGCGGCAGCGCCGCCAGCCAGTAATCGTCGGCCAATTCGTCCTTCAGCGCCTTGAGGCCGCCGATCTGTTCGAGCGTGTCCCGGGTCAGCGCGAGCGTCGCGCCGAAGCCGAAGCGGCTCGAACGGCCGAGATGGGCAATCCGCACCGACGGCGCGAACCACGCGTCGACGAACTGCGCGCCGATCCGCGTCCAGAAACCGCCGACGCTGCGGGCATGGTACAGGCACGTGACGACACCGACCGACGGATCGGCGAGCGGCGCGGTCACCCGTTCCAGGTAGTCGGGCTCGACCGCGATGTCGCTGTCGGCGATCACGATCCGGTCATGTTTCGCGCATTCGGCGAGATTGATCAGGTTGCTGACTTTCAGGTTCGTACCATAGACCCGCGCATCGATCACCAGTTCGATGTCGCACTCGGGATAATCGGTCTGCAGCCGTTTCACGACGGCCGCGGCCGGGTCGAGCGCCGAGGCGACGCCGAACAGCAGCTGATGACGCGGATGCCGCTGCTCGCAGAAAGTCGCGAGATTTTCGTACAGATGCGGCTCGCCGCCGCACAGCGGCTTCAGCACGCTGACCGGCTCGAAGCCGTCGCGCGCGTCGGTGCGCGGCACGCGCGGCGCCGGCGCGAACGCCGCACATATCGCGTAGCCGCACGCCGCGCAGGTCGCCGCCAGCAACAGCCATTCGACAATGAACACGGGGACGGTCATGCGCCGCGCCTCCGTGATGCCGGGCGGCGTGGGGGGACAATCACTGGCGCTGTGGCGGGGACGATCTCGGACACGATCCCGACTCCTCTTCCTTGGCGCATCGGACAGGCGCACCGCACCGCAACCGGGCGTGCTGCCAGCTTCCCGCAGACTCTCCGGCTGCTTTCGTCTGGCACGTCGAAAGCGCGGGAACGGGGTCCGTTGGCGCGATATGGGTAGGTCGCGAATTTTAGCAGCGCACGACGCGAAACGCTCACCGCTTAATGGAAACGGATTGATGCGAAAACGAAAATTAAGCGTAGATGCGTTCTATTTCCAAGCAATATGCCCACCGATAACGTAAGCCTGTTGCAGGACAATTGATGTCGAAAACGTAAGGGTTTCTGTGGATTTTTGTGCCGGCGGAGACAGTCGCGCAGAATCTTCAAATATTTCGCCGGATTTCACGCGATTACGATCCATCACGGAACAATCCGGCCGGTCGCGGCCTGCGCCGCTGTGCCGCAGCGTTCGCCCCTGCCGCCTGAAGGGGTATCGGCGGACCGTCAGCGGGATCCGGGGCGCTTTGGCACAATCGTCGCCACCTGTTGCGTACACGCATCACTCGACGCGTGTGCGATTCGCCGCTCCGCTCTTATTCCGGACGTCCCCATGATTCCGTTTTCCGTTCTCGATCTCGCGCCGATCCCGGCAGGCACCGACGCCGCCCAGGCGTTCCGCAACACGCTCGACCTCGCGCAGCACGCCGAAAGCTGGAACTATCGCCGCTACTGGCTCGCCGAGCACCACAACATGCCGGGCATCGCGAGCGCGGCCACGTCGGTCGTGATCGGCCACGTCGCGGGCGGCACCCGCACGATCCGTGTCGGCTCGGGCGGCATCATGCTGCCCAACCATGCGCCGCTGGTGATCGCGGAACAGTTCGGCACGCTGGCGTCGCTGTATCCCGGCCGGATCGACCTGGGCCTCGGCCGCGCGCCCGGCACCGACCAGACCACCTCCCGCGCGCTGCGGCGCGATCTGGTCGGCAGCGCGGATTCGTTCCCGGACGACGTCGTGGAACTGCAGCGCTACTTCGCCGCGCCGGTCGAAGGTCAGCGGGTGCGCGCGGTGCCGGGCGCCGGTCTGGACGTGCCGATCTGGCTGCTCGGTTCGAGCCTGTTCAGCGCGCAGTTGGCCGCGATGCTGGGTCTGCCGTTCGCGTTCGCGTCGCACTTCGCGCCGGACTACCTGATGCGCGCGCTCGACATCTATCGCGCGCAGTTCAGGCCGTCGGCCACGCTGCAGGCGCCGTATGCGATGGTGGGGATCAACGTGTTCGCGGCCGGAACCGACGATGAGGCGCGGCGGCTGTTCACCTCGCTGCAGCAGCAATTCCTGAATCTGCGGCGCGGTACGCCGGGACAACTGCCGCCGCCCGTCGACACGCTGCAGGCCACCGAGCTCGAACTGGCGAATGTCGCGCAAGCGCTGTCGTTCGCGGCAGTCGGTTCGCGCGACACCGTGCGCGAACGGCTGAAGCGCTTGATCGCACAGACCGGCGCGGACGAACTGATCGTCGCCGCGCAGATCTACGATCACGCGGCGCGTTTGCGCTCCTACGAGATTACCGCGCAGGTGCGCGACGAGATCGCCTCGGAAAGCCCGGCGTAAGACTAAACGCAAGAGGCTGGCGGCATCCTGGTGCGGAAGGAAAAAAGGCGCGCCGCAAGCGCTCGGCGCAGGGAGACTTGCCGCGCGATCGCGCACGCCGCAGGCGCGGACCGCGCAGCGGCTGCCGGCGCGCTCGCCGCGTCGGCCGTCCGACGCCGGACGCTACTCGCTCGCGGCGCGCGGATGCGCGGGCTTCAGCGCGGCGAGCCCGTCGAGCAGCGCCTTGTGGAAGGTGGCCGGATCCTGGATCTGCGGCGCATGGCCGAGCGCCGGGAATTCGACGAGCGTCGCGCCCGGAATCGCCATCTGCGCGCGCTTCGCCAGTTCCGGATAGCGCCCGAGCTTCGCGTGCACCTCGGGCGGCGCGACATCCTTGCCGATCGCGGTCGTATCCTTATCGCCGATCAGCAGCAACGTGGGCACCCTGATGTCGCCCAGTTCGTAGACCACCGGCTGCGTGAGGATCATGTCGTAGATCAGCGCGGAATTCCACGCGACGGCGTCCTTGCCCGGCCCGCGATACATGCCGGCCAGCATCTGCACCCAGCGGTCGAACGCGGGCGACCACTCGCCCGCATAGTACGTGCCCTGCTCGTAGCGGCGGATGCTGTCCGCCGTCGTTTTCATTTCCCGCGCATACCAGTAGTCAACCGACAACGGCGGCACGCCGAGCGCCTTCCAGTCCTCCAGGCCGATCGGATTGACGAGCACGAGCTGCTGGGTCGCTTTCGGGTACATCAGCGCATAGCGCACCGCGATCATGCCGCCCGTCGAATGGCCGACGAAGGTCGCCTCCTTCACGCCGATCGATTCCAGCAGCGCGTGCGTGTTGTGCGCCAGCTGTTGGAAGCTGTACTGGTAGCGCGCCGGCTTCGTCGATTTGCAGAAGCCGATCTGGTCGGGCGCGATCACGCGATAGCCGGCCTTCGTCAGCGCGTCGATCGTGCCTTCCCAGGTGCCCGCGCAAAAATTCTTGCCGTGCAGCAGCACGACGGTGCGGCCGTTCGGGTGCTCGGGATGCACATCCAGATAGGCCATCTGCAGCGTTTCGCGCTGCGACGTGAATGCATAGTGACGTACCGCATCCGGATACGCGAATCCTTCCAGTTCCGGACCGTACACCGGGCCCTCGTCGGCCGCGGCGGCGGACGCCGCGCTGGCCTGCGACGCCACCGGCGCGGCGGCGAACGACACGGAAACCGCGGCCAAGGCAACGGCGCATGCGGCGGCGAAGCGCGGGAACCACATCATCGGAATAACGGGCATCGTGGCAGTCGGAAAAGAAGAAAGGGACCAGGCCGGCGCGTGCCGGAACCGGCCGTCATTTTACTTTCCAAAACCTGACAACGGCGTGCAACACTCTATTACCGTATGTTTCCGCGGATGAGAAAAACTCATGTATCGTTCGACGAGACCCTGAACCGCGTGCAGGCGAACACCATCATGAAAAACGTCCTCAGCATTCAATCGCACGTCATCTACGGCCATGCGGGCAACAGCGCCGCGGTGTTTCCGATGCAGCGGCTCGGCGTCAACGTCTGGCCGCTCAATACGGTCCAGCTGTCCAATCATATGCAGTACGGCCATTGGGCCGGCAGCGCGATCGACGCGGCGAAAATGGAACAGCTCGTCGACGGCATCGCCGCGATCGGCGCGCTCAAGCGCTGCGACGCGATCCTGTCGGGTTTTCTCGGCTCCCCCGCGCAGGCGCGCGCCACGGTCGACATCGTGCGCACCGTGAAGGCGATGAACCCGAACGCATGGTATTTCTGCGATCCCGCGATGGGGCAGACAGGCGGCATCCGGCCGGAACCCGGCGTCGAGGAATTCATCGTCAGCGAATTGCCCGAGCTGGCCGACGGCATGGCGCCGAACCACAGCGAGCTGCAGAAGCTCGCCGGACGACGCATCGAAACCGTCGCGGAAGCCGTCGATGCGTGCCGCGCGATCATCCGGCGCGGCCCGCAAATCATCCTCGTGAAACACCTGCACGATCGCAATAGCGCTGCCGATCGTTTCAACATGCTCGCCGTCACCGCGACCGAAGCGTGGATCGGCCAGCGCCCCCTCTATGCGTTCCCCCGCCACCCGGTCGGCGTCGGCGACCTGACGAGCGCGGTGTTCGTCGCGCGGCGCCTGCGCGGCGACACCGTGCGCGCCGCGTTCGAGCACACGCTCGCCGCCGTCCACGCGGTGGTCAAGGCGACCTACGACGCACGCCGCTACGAACTGGAACTCGTCGCGGCGCAGGACGAGATCGCCCGGCCGAGCGAATGGTTCGGCGCATGGGTGTCGGACGCCGAGTGACGCAGCCGCCCGTGCGGGCCGGCCAGCCGTCGCGCGCAAAAAGCCGTCCGCGACGTGGTTCTTTCATCGACTTGAACCGACCGTATCGGGGCCATGCTTCCTCGACGAAGCAGCCGAACCCGCGCGCGTCTTCGTCGAAGCGGGATTCGATTCGATCGAGCCCGGCTTCGGCCAACGGATCAGCGCCGCCGCGCGCGGCCCCGCGCCGGACACATCGACCGCACCCGGCCCTGCCGGCGGCGATGTCGCGCGCCGCTGCGATCGGATCGATCTCGCCGACACATGGAATGACGCGCACGCGCATCTCAGCATGCGCCGCGATCCACGTGGCGACGCGACGCTCGCCGAGAGCCGCGGCCCGCTCTGCCCATCGATACCGGCAGCGTGCCGGTCGATCCGTTAGCGATCCGAAAGCCTTCGCAAACGTTCGCGCGCCTTCATATGAATGACACCGTTTCCCCGATATTCTCCCGGCGACATTGAACGGCGCGGGACGGCGGCATCGACGATGCGCGGGCCCGCGCCGGCACCACAAGAACCCGCATCGCGAGACTCACCCCACCGGCTGCTACAGGGGCAGCCGTCCATCCTCCGCACAGGAAGCTTCACAATGACGACAAAGAATCGCCGCGACTTTCTGCGCCTCGCCGCCGGCACTGCCGGCGGCGCCGCGCTGAACCTGTTTCCTCCCGTGATCCGCGATGCGCTCGCGATCCCCGCGAATCGCCGCACCGGCACCATCCGCGACATCGAGCACATCGTCATCCTGATGCAGGAAAACCGCTCGTTCGATCACTACTTCGGCACGCTGCGCGGCGTGCGCGGTTTCGGCGATCCGCGGCCGCTCACCCTGCCGTCGGGCAAGTCGGTATTCCACCAGCCGGGCGGGCTCGGCGAAGTGCTGCCGTTCCATCCCGGCGCGGATAACCTGGGCATGCAGTTCCTGCAGGATCTGCCGCACGGCTGGCAGGATATGCACGCCGCCTGGGACAAGGGCCGCTACGACCAGTGGGTGCCGAACAAGGGCACCACGACGATGGCCTACCTGCAGCGCAACGACATCCCGTTCCACTATCAGCTCGCCGACGCGTTCACGATCTGCGACGCATACCACTGCTCGATTCCCAGCTCGACCGACCCGAACCGCTACTACATGTGGACGGGCTACGTCGGCAACGACGGCACGGGCGGCGGCCCGGTGCTCGGCAACGAGGAAGCCGGCTACGGCTGGACCACCTATCCCGAGGTGCTGCAGCAGGCGGGCGTGTCGTGGAAGATCTACCAGGACGTCGGCACCGGCCTGAACGCGGCCGGGTCGTGGGGCTGGACCTCGAATCCGTACATCGGCAACTACGGCGACAATTCGCTGCTGTACTTCAACCAGTACCGCAACGCACAGCCGGGCAACCCGCTGTACGACAACGCGCGCACCGGCACCAACATCAGCGCGGGCGGCACGCTGTTCGACGTGCTGCAGCAGGACGTGACGAACGGCACGCTGCCGCAGGTGTCGTGGATCTGCGCGCCGGAAGCCTATTCCGAGCATCCGAACTGGCCGGCGAACTACGGCGCGTGGTACATCGAGCAGGTGCTGAAGGCGCTGACGTCGAATCCGGAAGTCTGGAGCAAGACCGCGCTCTTCATCACCTACGACGAGAACGACGGTTTCTTCGATCACGTGGCGCCGCCGTTCGCGCCGCAATCGCGCGACAACGGCTTGTCGACCGTCGCGACCACCAACGAGATCTTCCCCGGCGACGCGACCCACATGGCGGGCCCGTACGGGCTCGGGCCGCGCGTGCCGATGCTCGTCGTGTCGCCCTGGACCAAGGGCGGCTGGCTGTGCTCGCAGACCTTCGATCACACGTCGCTGCTGCAGTTCATCGAAGCGCGCTTCGGCCATCAGTACGCGATCCCGGCGAGCAACATCTCGCCGTGGCGGCGCACCGTGTGCGGCAACCTGGTCGCCGCGTTCAACTTCGCGAACCCCGACGCCAGCTGGCCGCAGTTGCCCGACACGAGCGGCTACGCGCCGCCCGACCGCAACACGCATCCGAGCTACGTGCCGATCCCGCCGCTCCTGCAATCGGTGCCGAAGCAGGAAGCCGGCCTGCGCCCTGCCCGCGCGCTGCCGTACGAGCTGTTCGTGCATGGCCGCGTCGAGCGTTCGTCGGGCAAGTTCAAGCTGACGTTCGCGAACACCGGCCGCGCCGGCGCCGCGTTCCAGGTCCGGGCGGGCAACCGCATCGACGGTCCGTGGGCCTATACGGTCGAAGCCGGCAAGCGCCTGTCCGACGCATGGAGCACCGCGCTGACCCTGAGCGTCTACGACCTGACCGTGTACGGCCCGAACGGCTATCTGTGCCAGTTCCGCGGCTCGACGCTCGCCGGCACCGGCCGTACCGCGAATCCCGACGTGATCTACGGCTATGACGTCGCGAACGGCAACATCACGCTGCGCCTGTCGAACCGCGGCCACGCGCCTGTGCGACTCACCGTCGCCAACGCGTACGGCACCGGCTACCCGCGCGTGTACGAGCTGAAACCGGGCGAGCGGATCGACGATTACTGGGATCTGCGCGGCAGCCACGGCTGGTACGACCTGACCGTCAGCGACGGCAGCCCGATCGGCTTCCTGCGCCGCTTCGCGGGCCACGTCGAAACCGGCCGGCCGAGCACCAGCGATCCGTTGATCGCCACCGTCTGAAGGCGAAGCGGCCCATCGCGGCCCGCCGGACGCGAGGCGAAACGCGCGCCGTTTCGCCTCGCCGCCCTCTCCGCGACGCGCGGTCCCGCGCGTCCGTTCCGCCCGCGCCTCGCGGCATGCCGCGCAGCGCGGGAATTCCCTCATACCCGTCAGCCCGCGCCGCGACGAAGCTGTGCGGAAATCCGCATCTCAAACGCGGCAAATCGACAAGACCCGGCCAATTTGGCTCTCTATAACTGGGCTACCCACATGCGGACGCGCGCCTCCGCTTGCGTGCAGGCCGCATCCCGCATGCGTGTTCGCCCCGGTCCTTTCGTTTCGTGTATCGCCCCGTCCAAGGAATGAGCATGAATCTTCGTCGCGCCCTGCCCGCTCTCGCCTGTGCCGCCGCACTCGCCGTCGCCATGCCGCCCGCTGCGCGCGCCGCCGACGACACGCCGGTCAGGATCGGCTTCGCCGCGCCGCTCACGGGCGTCAACGCCGGCTACGGCAAGGATCTGCAAAACGGCGTACAGCTCGCGATCGACGACGCCCGCGCGCAGAACCTCCGGATCGCCGGCAAGCCGGCGCGCTTCGATCTGGTCGTCGAGGACGACCAGGCCGATCCGCGCATCGGCGTGCAGGCCGCGCAGAGCCTCGTCGACAAGAAAGTGTCGGTCGTCGTCGGCCACTTCAATTCGGGCACGACGATTCCCGCGTCGGTCGTCTATGACAAGGCGGGCATCCCGGTGCTCGACCCGGCCGCCACCAATCCGATGCTCGCGTCTCGCGGCCTCGCGAACATGTTCATGGTGATCGCCACCGACGCGCAGAACGCGGGCAACGCGGGCCGCTACGCGGTGGACGTGACGAAGGCGCAGCGGATCGCGATCGTCGACGATCGCACCGCGTTCGGCCAGGGCGAAGCCGACGAATTCGACAAGGCGGTGAAGGCGGCCGGCGGCACGATCGTCGCGCGCGAATACACGAGCAACCAGGCGGTCGATTTTCGTGCGCAGATCACCAGCCTGAAGAGCCGCAACATCGACCTGATCTTCTTCGGCGGGCTCGATTCGCTGGCGGCGAACTTCGTCAAGCAGATGCGGCAGCTCGGGCTCGGCGCGCAGCTCGTCGGCGGCGGCGGCGTGCGCGACGCCGCGTTCATCAAGATCGCCGGCGCCGCGGCGGAAGGCGCGATGGCGTGGGAGTACGGCCGCCCGCTCGACCAGTTGCCGCAGGGCAAGGACTTCGAGGCGCGCTACCGGAAGCGCTTCGGCGTCGACGTGCTGTCGTACGCGCCGTTCGGCTACGACGCGACGTGGGCGGCCATCAAGGCGATGCAGGCAGCCGGCTCCACCGATCCGAACGTCTATCGCCCCGCGCTGAAGAAGGTCGACTTCGAAGGCATCACGGGCCGTATCTCGTTCAGCGGCGACGGCTCGCTGAAAAGCGGCATGTCGACGCTGTATCAGGTGAAAAACGGCGCATGGCAGACCATCGTCACGAAGGGAGGCTGACCCGCGCCCGCGCTATCGCCTCGCGCGCGGCGCGCTCGAGGCATGGGCGGCCGTGGTGCGGACCGAATCCCAACCGGCGCGGCATGCGCCTCTCACCCTGGAGTCCTGATGCATTCGAAAGTCGTCATCGTCGGCGGCGGCGTGATCGGCAGCGCGGTCGCCTACTTCCTGCGCGAATCCGATCCCGGCGTGGCCGTCACCGTGATCGAGCGCGATCCGACCTATGCGCGCGCATCGTCCGCGCTGTCGGCCGCGTCGATCCGCCAGCAGTTCTCGACGCCGCTGTCGGTCGAGATGTCCCTGTACGGGATCGATTTCCTGCGCTCGATCGGTGAGCGCCTGGCGGTCGACGGCGAGGCGCCGTCGATCGATCTTCACGAAGGCGGCTACCTGTTCCTCGCGACGCCGGCGGGCGAAGCCACGCTGCGCGCGAACCACACGCTGCAGACGTCGCTCGGCGCGCAGATCCGCTACCTGCCCCGCGAGCCGCTGCACAGCACATTCCCCTGGCTGAACACCGACGATCTCGCGGCCGGCACCTACGGCGAAAGCGGCGAAGGCTGGTTCGACGGCTATGGGCTCGTCCAGGCGCTGCGCCGCAAGGCGCGCGCGCTCGGCGCGCACTACGTGAGCGCCAACGTAACGGGCGTGCGGCTCGACGGCCGGCGAGTCCGGCAGGTACTGACCGCGGACGGCGCCACGCACGACTGCGACGTGATGGTCAACGCCGCGGGCGCGTGGGCTCGGCCGATCGCGCGCATGCTCGGCATCGAGCTGCCGGTGCATGCGCGCCGCCGCAGCATCTTCAACGTCACGTCGCCCGCGACGCTGCCCCGCTGCCCGCTCGTGATCGATCCGAACGGCGTGTACTTCCGGCCCGAAGGCCCGTCGTTCCTGTGCGGCACGTCGCCGTCGCCCGACCGCGACCCGGACGACCTGCCGCTCGACGACGTCGATCACGCACTGTTCGACGACGTGATCTGGCCGACACTCGCGCACCGCGTACCGCAGTTCGAGGCGCTTCGGGTCGTGCGCAGCTGGTCCGGCTATTACGAATACAACGTGTTCGATCACAACGCGATCATCGGCCCGCACCCCGACATCGACAATTGCGTGTTCGCGAACGGCTTCTCCGGCCACGGACTGCAACAGGGACCGGCGACCGGACGAGGCGTCGCCGAGCTGATCCTGCACGGTCGCTTCGAATCGCTCGATCTGTCGCCGCTCGGTTTCGAGCGCGTGATGTCCGGCCGGCCGATCGTCGAACAGAACGTCGTCTAGCCGCTGCAGCGCCGGGCGGCTACGGTCGCCCGCCCCCCCTTGCCCGCCCCCCTTCCGTGTGCAATCCGCCCTCCATCCGCCGGCCGACTGTTTCGTCTGACTTAACACTTCCTGACAATCATCGGTATTCAGAAACAGCCACCGCCGCCGACAACCCGTCCGGAGACAGCAAACCAGCTGCCGTCTCGATGTGACAGATCGTCGGCGTTTCGCACCGGCCCGAAGAGCGCCCGTGTCGACCGTTCCCCTGCATGTCGAACGCCGGACAGTATCCGCACCCCGTTCACCCCGTGCCCAGAGGAATTCGTCAACATGATGCTCAAACCGTTATCCGTCAGGGCGCGCCTCACCGCGTCGTTCGCCCTCCTGATCGCCATCCTCGCGGCGATCGCGATCGCCGCTGCCGGCGCGCTCACGGCCGCGAACCAGCGTTTCGCCGACTATGTCGACGGCGTCGCCGCCCGAGCGGCGCTGGCCCAGAACATCCGCAACGCGGTCGACGAGCGCGCGATCGCGGCGCGCAATCTCGTGCTGGTCACGAAGCCCGCCGATCTGGCGCTCGAAAAAGCCGCGGTGACCCGTGCCCACGCGGACGTCCAGCGCTACCTGCAGCAGCTGAACGCGAAGCTCGCGCAAGCCGGCGATCTCGGCGACGACGCGCGCGGGCTCGCCGCCGAGATCACGCGCGTCGAAACCGCCTACGGGCCGGTCGCGCTCGCGATCGTCGATCTGGCGCTGGCCGGCCAGCGCGAGGCCGCGATCGCGAAGATGAACGACGACTGCCGGCCGCTGCTGGCCGCGCTGGTCAAGGCAACCAACGACTATTCGACGTACACGCAGCGGCGCGGCGAGCAGATCGTCCAGGCAGCCGCCGAAACGCTCGCGCTGCAGCGGATCGCGCTGCTGATCGGCTGCGCGCTCGCGCTGTGCCTGGCCATGCTGGCCGGCTGGCTGCTCACGCGCAGCCTGCTGCGCGAGCTGGGCGCCGAGCCCGCCGCATTGAGCGCGGCGACCCGCCGCGTGGCGGCGGGCGACCTGAGCCCGATTACCGACGCCGACGCCGCGCCGGCCGGCAGCGTGCTCGCGTCGATGGGCGCGATGCAGCACAGCCTCGTCGACCTGATCGGCCAGGTCCGAGTCGCGGCCAGCCATATCCGCACGGGCTCCGAGGAGATCGCGGCGGGCAATCTCGACCTGTCGTCGCGGACCGAAGAGCAGGCGTCGTCGCTGCAGCAGACCACCGCGAGCATGGAGGAACTGACGTCGACCGTCCGGCAGAATGCCGATCACGCGCATCTGGCCAGCCAGCTTGCCACGCAGGCCTCCGACGTCGCACGCCGGGGGCACACCGTCGTCGATCAGGTACTCGCATCGATGGGCGACATCAGCGACAGCTCGAACCGGATCGCCGAGATCACCGGCCTGATCGAAGGCATCGCGTTCCAGACCAACATTCTCGCGCTCAATGCGGCGGTCGAGGCCGCGCGCGCCGGCGAGGAAGGCCGAGGTTTCGCGGTGGTCGCGGGCGAGGTGCGCAGCCTCGCGCAGCGGTCGTCGAATGCCGCCAAGGAAATCAAGGATCTGATCGCGACCTCGGTCGACCGGATCCGCAACGGCGCCACGCTCGCGGGCGAAGCCGGCCGCACCATGACCGACGTCACGCAGGCGGTCGCGCGCGTGACGGACATCATGGGGGAGATCGCCGCCGCATCGGATCAGCAGCGGCTCGGCATCGAACAGGTGAATCAGGCACTCGCGCAGATGGACACCGTCACCCAGCAGAACGCGGCGCTCGTCGAACAGGCGACGGCCGCGTCCAAATCGCTCGAAACGCAGGGGCGGCAACTGGGCGAAGCGGTCGCGTCGTTCAGCCTCGCCGACGCGACGGGCGAGCCGGCCACGGTCGACACACGGACGATTGCCCCGCGTGCGACGCCCGGGGCGGCCCCCGCGTGGGAAGTATTCTGAGCGTCGCCGAGCTCGAATCTAGCCGCGCCGCGGCTCGCCCATCGGCTCGCCGAGCACGAACGCGCCGCCCTGAAACCGCTGCGCCGGATCGTCGACGCGCGTATCCGGCCCCGCAGCCGGAAACAGCCCTTCGAACGGCGCCGAGCTGTCCTGAGGGCGAAAGCCGAGAAACGCGGCCTGCGCGTTGTCGATCCATTTCGTGCGGTTGTCCGACACGCCGTACACGATCGCGTGCCCGACCCGGTTGGTGAACAGCGAGCAGCGCACCAGCTCGATGAGGTCCCGGTAGCTGAGGAACGTGACCAGCATCCGCGGATTCTTCGGCGCCTCGAACGACGAGCCGATCCGCAGGCAGACGGTTTCGAGTCCGAATCGATCGTAGTAGTAGCGCGACAGCGCTTCGCCGAAGCATTTCGTCACGCCGTACAGCGAATCCGGGCGCAACGCGGCGTCGATGCCGACCACCTCCGTCACCGGATGAAAACCGACCACGTGGTTCGAACTCGCGTAGACGATCCGCCGCACGCCGGACTGGTGCGCGGCCGCATACAGGTTGTAGGTGCCGACGATGTTGGCGTCGAGCAGCGCATCGAACGGCGCGTCGATCGAGATGCCGCCGAGGTGCACGATCGCGTCGACCCCTTCGACCAGCGCGTTCACCGCGCCGCGGTCGGCCAGATCGGCTTGCACGACGTGCTCGTGCGGCGCCCCGTCGGCCAGCGGCGCGAGATCCGTCACCCGCACTTCGTCCGCCCAGTCGGCGAGCGCGCCGCGCACCTGGCGGCCGAGATTACCCGCCGCGCCGGTCAGCAGCAGGCGGCGGAACGGCTTGGTGGAGGTGGAAGACGAGGTCGGCGAAGCAGTCACGGTCACGGCGGATACCTCTCGAAATGGATGGCGCGCTGCGCGCAATGCCGCCATCTTATACGACGACTGACATTTCGTGCTACTCGGCCGCACTCTGCGCGGCGCGGCCGCCCGCGCGGCCCGGCGGTCTCAGTCCGCGGCCGTCTCGCGCCCCGCCTCCGCCGCTTCGTGCGCGCGGCGCAGCCGTTCGCGGCTATTGGTCAGATGGGTGCGCATCGCGGCGCGCGCCGCTTCCGGATCGTGTCGCGCGATCGCCTCGTAGATGTCCTCGTGCTCGTGGTTGAGCCGCGCGACATAGCGCTCCAGGTCGTCGCCCGCGAAGCGCGCGGAATTCACGCGCGTACGCGGAATGATCGATGTGCCGAGCTGGGTCATGATATCGACGAAATAGCGGTTGCCGGTGGCTTGCGCGATCTGCAGATGGAACTGGAAGTCGAGTTGCGCGGTGTCGCGGCCGCTGCCCGCGCTGGCGCCGATCGCGTCGAGCGCGCGGCGCAGCGCCGTGAGATCCGTGTCATTGGCCCGTTGCGCGGCGAGGCTCGCGCATTCGCTCTCGAGGCTGATGCGCAGCTCGAGCACCGCCAGCACGTCGCGCAGCGTCGTGATCGTGGTCGGATCGATGCCGAGCGCGCGGCGCCGTTCCGGCTCGAGCACAAAACTGCCGATCCCATGCCGAGTTTCGACGAGACCGCTCGCCTGCAAGCGTGAAATCGCCTCGCGCACGACCGTGCGGCTCACCCCCTGCGCGGCCATCACCTCGGTCTCGGTCGGCAGCTTGTCGCCGGGACGCAGCGTCCCGCCCTCGATTTGCGCGGTCAGCGCGTCGACAACGTCTTGCGCAAGGCTGCGCGTGCGGCGGCGCGGCGCGACAGGAAGCGTGGGCACGGACATGAGGCCAGATTCCTTGAGTGAAATTTAAGGGTTTACGCGGGCTTTGAGACGATGAAGCTATTTCATTATACTGCGTTACTAGTCGTCCGATGACCGATGACTAACGGGTGCAGGCCTGCCCTCTTGCCGCATCGGCAAAGTTGGCACCACGGCAGGCTGACCGGCTTGACGCTCCGTGCACATCGGTTGTCGAATGATCGCATCTCCTGCCGCGCACGGCAAAGCCTTGGCCCGCGCGGCGCCGCTCACTTCTTTCGCCGCCCGCCCATGAACGCCGCTCCCGCCACGCCGCCTCACGACACGCCACGCATCGTCAACCTTCGGGCGATTCCCGTCGCCGGGCGCGACAGCATGCTGCTCAACCTGAGCGGTGCGCACGGCCCCTTCTTCACGCGCAACCTGCTGATCCTGACCGACAGCGCGGGGCGCACCGGCGTCGGCGAGGTGCCGGGCGGCGAAAGCATCCGCCAGACCCTCGACGATGCACGCGCGATCGTCGTCGGCGCGGCGCTCGGCAATTACCAGGCGGTGCTGAACGATGTCCGCCGCCGCTTCGCCGACCGCGATGCGGGCGGCCGTGGACTGCAAACCTTCGACCTGCGCACGACGATCCACGCGGTCACCGCGCTCGAGGCGGCACTGCTCGACCTGCTCGGCCAGCATCTCGGCGTGCCGGTCGCGGCGCTGCTCGGCGAGGGCCAGCAGCGCGAGCGCGTCGAGATGCTGGGCTACCTGTTCTATGTCGGCGACCGCCGCAAGACCCCGCTCCCCTATCGCGACGGGACGGCGGCGACCGACGACTGGACCCGCCTGCGCGACGAACCGGCCCTTACGCCCGACGCCGTCGTGCGGCTCGCCGAGGCCGCGCACGCGCGCTACGGTTTCAACGATTTCAAGCTGAAGGGCGGCGTGTTTTCCGGCGAACAGGAAATCGACGCAGTCACCGCGCTTGCGGAACGCTTTCCCCAGGCGCGCGTGACACTCGATCCAAACGGCGCATGGTCGTTGCGCGACGCCATCCGGCTGTGTCGCGACCAGCATCACGTGCTCGCCTACGCCGAGGATCCGTGCGGGGCCGAACAGGGCTACTCGGGCCGCGAGGTGATGGCGGAATTCCGCCGCGCGACCGGCCTGCCCACCGCCACCAACATGATCGCGACCGACTGGCGGCAGATGGGTCACGCGATCCAGTTGCAGGCGGTCGACATTCCGCTCGCCGACCCGCATTTCTGGACGATGCAGGGCTCGGTGCGAGTCGCGCAGATGTGCCGCGACTGGGGGCTCACGTGGGGTTCGCACTCGAACAATCACTTCGACGTGTCGCTCGCGATGTTTACGCATGTCGCGGCGGCTGCCCCCGGCCAGGTCACGGCAATCGATACGCACTGGATCTGGCAGGACGGCGAACGCCTGACGCGCGCCCCGCTGGTCATCGAAGGCGGGATGGTGGAGGTGCCGAAGCGCGGGGGCCTCGGCGTCGAGCTGGATCTGGACGCGGTAGCGGCCGCGCACGCGTTGTACACGCGGCACGGGCTCGGCGCCCGCGACGACGCTGCGGCAATGCAGTCTCTGATCCCGGGCTGGACGTTCGACAACAAGCGCCCGTCCATGGTGCGCTGACGCACAGCGCGCCACGGGCCGGTACCGGCCCGTGGCGACGCCCGCCGGCTCAGCCCGGCAACCCGATGCCGCGCGCCATGCCGGCGGCGGCGAATACCATCAAGATCATCAGCACTGCCTGCAGATGGCCGGTGCGTGCGTATCCGCGCGCGCGGGCGAGATCGGGCGCAACGCCGCGCTTCAGCGCGATGCGCCAGCGGATCAGGCCGACCATCGGCCCCAGTTCGAGCAGCAGGATCAGGAGAAACACACCCATTTTCAGATGGAACAGGGGCGCGTGCAGGTAGTAGGCGCCGCCTTTCTCGAAGCCGCCGAATGCGCGAGCGAGGCCCGTCAGGATCAGGACCAGCGCGGACAGCCCCCACATCGCGTCGCTCCGGAACACGCCTGACAGATCGGCGGCCTGCGGGCTCGCCACCACGCGCCGCAGCGCGCGGTGGCGTCCGGCGATCCCCGCCAGCGCAAACCCGAACGCGCTCAGATGCACGGCCGCCAGCAACCACCGGATCATCATTGCGTCTCCTCGCGCTTCCAGCGCGCCGCGCAATGCCGCGCGGCATGTCGACTTACCCCGGTGCCGCGAACGAACCCGCTCAGACCGTCTGCTTGAGCGACGCGTCGAGCGCGCGCGCCGCCACGCGGTCGCCTTCGGTGACGAGCGGCGCACGCATCACGATCTGGCGGTTATGCCCGACCGCGGCGGGCGAATCCCACAGCAGTTCGAGCTTCGGCCGCGCGAACAGACCTCGCCGGCCTGCCGCCGCGGGCTGCGCGACCGCCTCGCCGGCCGCGCCGGACTCGGCCGGCGCCATCCCGCTCGGCCAGCGCACCGACAGTTCCCGTGCATCGTACTGGCCGACCTTGCGGCTTTCCATCCAGACGATGACCGTGCGTGTGAGCGCGTCGAGCGACACGGCGTACCGGCCGATCGCGAACCGGCGGGCGGCGATATTGGTGCGCCACAGCGGCCTCGGCCGGCACACCCAGATGATCGCCGCATACAGGGCCGGCGCGGCGATCAGCCAGCCGTTGGTGGCCATCACCGCATGCAGCGCGCGGCGCCAGCCGGCCGCCCACACGAATGCGCCGACCGACCACACGGCGAACAGGAAGCACAGCAGCGCGAAAAAGCGCAGCGCCTGGCGCAGCCACTGCGGCAACGGATGAGACGGCCGCTCGACGCGCGCCTGCGCGCCGGGCAGGAACAGCAGCAGGAAAATGAGAACGACGTTGATGCAGGCCCAGGGCGACGACACCATCGCCGACAGCGACGCGTGGTACCCCATCAGCGACATCGAAAAGAGCCAGCGGGCAAGCAGCACGAGACCGATGGCGCGCAACGCGAAAATGACGCCGGCGCCGGGGGCCGGATTCGCGCGCGTGGTTTTCGTTCTCGCCAAAACTGCTCTCCTCTTGATAGCCCGCCGGGGCCGGATTTTACGGCACGGCCATTATAGGGACATTACCGTTCGCGCTGATGAATCTACGTTATAAATCACGGGTTTGCAGCGTCGCGCACACCTGCGGCGCGGCGTGAATACAACAGGTGGCGCCGAATCGCGCCGCCCAAAAGCACGACGCCCCGCACGGCAAACCCGTGCGGGGCGTCGGTCCGGCACAGCCGGGCTTGGCGCTCAGCCTGCGTTGACTTCGCGCAGTACCGTGCGGCGCTTCTGGCGCAGCAGCTCTTCGTAACCCTTGATGTAGTTCTGCGCCATCACCTTCGACGAGAAACGCGACTCGAACGCGCCGCGAACCTTCTCGCGCGGCAGCGTATGCAGGCGCTTCACGGCGGCCACGGCCGACAGTTCGTCCTCGACGACAAAGCCCGACACGCCATTGTCGATCACTTCCGGCACCGAGCCGCGCTTGAACGCGATCACCGGCGTGCCACACGCCATCGCCTCGATCATCACCAGGCCGAAGGGCTCCGGCCAGTCGATCGGGAACAGCAGCGCATGCGCGTTGCCGAGGAATTCGGCCTTCTCGGACTCGCTGATTTCGCCGATGTACTCGACGTGGGGCAGCGCGAACAGCGGCTTGATCTGCTCTTCGTAATACGCGCGGTCGGCCTTGTCCAGCTTGGCCGCGATCTTGATCGGCATGCCGGCTTGCGCGGCGATGCGGATCGCGGTGTCGACGCGCTTCTCCGGCGAAATGCGGCCGAGGAAGGCGAGGTAGCTCGGCTTCACGTCCGGCAGCGGCTTCAGCAGATTTTCCGGCAAGCCGTGATAGACGGTCGACAGCCAGTTGGCCTGCTGCAGCGGCGAGCGCTGGTTGTCGGAGATCGACACCACCGGTACGTCGTTGAACGTGTTGAAGATCGGCTGCAGTTCCGGGAGATCGAGGCGGCCGTGCAGCGTCGTCAGATGCGGCACCGGCTGGCGCGAAAACAGCGAGAACGGGTAATAGTCGATATGGAAATGCAGCACGTCGAATTCGTCCGCGCGGCGGCGCACTTCCTCGAGCAGCAGCATGTGCGGCGCCATCGTGTCGCGGATCGTCGGATCGAGGCGCAGCGCCTGCGGCCAGACGGCTTCGAGTTTCGCGGAAGTTTGCGAATCGCCGCTCGCGAAGAGCGTGACGTCATGCCCCATTTCGACCAGCGCCTCGGTCAGATAGGACACCACCCGTTCGGTACCGCCGTACAACTTCGGGGGAACCGCCTCGTGCAGCGGAGCGATTTGAGCGATTCGCATCTGCGTAACTCCTAAAAAATCGGCAAAAAGTGAAGCAGTAGGTTGGAAGCCCTGCCCGGCCGGCGCGGCCGCAATGGCGCGTGAACGTCAGACGAAATAACCGGTTCGCGGGGCAGACACATGGGTCAGCGGCACATCTGGCTTAGAACGCTTCACGCCGCGCCCCGTTGACAGGATCCCGTAAAAATTCCATGAGCCAACCCGGGGCCCATTATCGGGGAAATGCTGCGCTGCAACGCACAACATTTCAAAGTCTTTACTTTGTTACAAAGATGCAACACTTTGCAACCCTTTAATTTTAAAGACAGATTTAGAGTAAAAAGCCATTCAGGCCGGCCTCGTACCCGGTCGCGTTGCGATCGCTCCCCGTTATCGACGGTGCAAGCGGATGCCCCCATCGCGGAATGGGAAATTTTATCTCAAAATCGACCACGGGCCGCGACATCGAACATATCGGCGCGGCATCGCGCGCCGGCTTGTTTACAATGCCGGCTTTCGCCCGCGTCGCGGCAAGCTTGCGCCGACGCGCGGCGTTCAACCACCGGTTCACCACACGCACAATTTTGGAAGCTCTCACCCCTGCCCAGCGCAACGCCTATAACGCGAAGCTCTCGAGCTACGCGAGCCGCCCGCTCGCCTTCCTGTTCCGCTACATCCGGCTGCATCCCGCCGCGCACGTGATCGTGCTCGCAAGCGTGCTGGCAGCCGTCGGCTGCGCGCTCGGCTCGCAGTATGCGATCAAGCACCTGATCGACGTGCTCGCCGCCGGCCGCCATCACCCCGGCCCGCTGTGGGGCGCGTTCGCGCTCCTCGTCGGGCTGATCGCCGCCGACAATCTGCTGTGGCGCGTCGGCGGCTGGGTCGCCGCGCACACCTTCGTCGCGGTGACGGGCGACCTGCGGCGCGACCTGTTCCAGTACCTGAGCGGCCATTCGCCGACCTACTACGCGGAAAAACAGCCCGGCACGCTCGCGAGCCGGATCACCGCGACGTCGAATGCCGTGTACACCGCCGAGAACACGATGGCGTGGAACGTGCTGCCGCCCTGCATCGCGGTGATCGGCGCGATCCTGATGATCATCGTCGTCAACCCGCTGATGGCGCTCGGCCTCCTCAGTTGCTCGGCCGTGCTCGCCGTCGTGCTGTTCAAGCTCGCCGGGCGCGGCTCGGTGCGCCATCACACCTTCGCGTCGAGGGCCGCTGCCGTCGACGGCGAGCTGGTCGACGTGATCGGCAACATGGGGCTGGTGCGCGCGTTCGGCATGACCGTGCGCGAACAGAAGCGCTTCGGCGCGACCGTCAAGGCCGAGATGGACGCGCGCCAGCAAAGCCTGCTGTATCTCGAGAAGCTGCGCCTTCTGCACGCCGTGATCACCGCGATGCTGTCGGCGGGCCTGCTCGGCTGGGCGCTGTGGCTGTGGGATCAAGGCAAGGCGACATCGGGCGACATCGTGCTCGTCAGCTCGCTCGGCTTCACGATCCTGCACGGCACCCGCGACCTCGCGGTCGCGCTCGTCGACGTCACGCAGCACATCGCGCGCCTGTCCGAAGCCGTGAAGACGCTGCTCGAACCGCACGGGATGCCCGATCGATCGGACGCCGTGCCGCTCGCGCCGAGCGGCGGCCGCGTCGATTTCGAGGGCGTCAAGTTCGCGTATCCGAACCGCCGGCCGATCCTCGATCATTTCGATCTCCATATCGAGCCGGGCCAGCGGGTCGGTCTGATCGGCAAATCGGGCGCGGGCAAGTCGACCGTACTCGCGCTGCTGCAGCGCTTCTACGATATCCACCAGGGCGCGATCCGGATCGACGGCCAGGATCTCGCGTCGATCACGCAGGACAGCCTGCGCCAGTCGATCGCGCTCGTGCCGCAGGATATCTCGCTGTTCCACCGCTCGATCTACGAGAACATCGCCTACGGCCGTCCCGAGGCGACTCGCGACGAAGTGCTCGCCGCCGCGCGCGACGCGCGCTGCAGCGAATTCATCGAGGCGATGCCGGAAGGTTTCGAGACGATCGTCGGCGACCGCGGCGTGAAGCTGTCGGGCGGCCAGCGGCAGCGGATCGCGATCGCGCGCGCGATCCTCAAGAATGCGCCGATCCTGCTGCTCGACGAAGCGACCTCCGCGCTCGACAGCGCATCGGAGGAAGCGATCCAGGCCGCGCTCGACCGCCTGATGGTGGGCCGCACGGTGATCGCGATCGCGCACCGGCTGTCGACGCTGCGCAATTTCGACCGGATCATCGTGATGAGCACCGGCAAGGTGATCGACGACGGCAGCCCCGACCTGCTGCGCAATCGGCCGGGCCTGTATCACGACCTGCTCGCGAAACAGCACGGCCGGCACCTGCCTCCGCCGGGCGGCGACGGGCACACGGGCGAACGCGTCGCGTAACCGCCCGGTCGCCCGCCGACATGAAAAAGCCGCGCAGCAGGACGCTTCGCGGCTTCTTCTTTTTCGCGCGGCCCGCACGGGGCCGCCATGCTATCGAACGTTCAAGTCGCGCAGGAAGTGGTCGCGCCACACCGACACGTTGTTCTCGCGCAGTTGCGCGATCATGTCCGCATGCCGCGCGCGTCGCTCCGCCAGCGGCATCGACAACGCCTGCGCCAGAGCGTCGGCCATCCCCCCGATATCGATCGGATTGACGATCAGCGCGCCCGTCAGTTCCTGCGCCGCGCCCGCGAAGCGCGACAGCACCAACACGCCCGGATCGTCCGGGTTCTGCGCCGACACGTACTCCTTCGCGACCAGATTCATGCCGTCGCGCAGCGGCGTCACGTAGCCGACGCGCGCCAGCCGGTACAACGCGGCCAGCACCTGGCGCTCGTAGTGCCGGTGGATGTACAGGATCGGCGCCCAGTCGAGCTCGGCGAAGCGGCCGTTGATGCGCCCCGACTCCCCTTCGAGCTGCAAGCGGATGTCCTGGTACGCGCGCAGGTCGGCGCGCGTCGACGGCGCGATCTGCAGGAACGACACGTGATTGCGGTACGACGCCTCCTGCTCCAGCAGCTTCTCGAACGCGCGAAAGCGCTCGACCAGCCCCTTCGAGTAGTCGAGCCGATCGACGCTCATCACGAGTTGCCGCCCGCGCAGCGACGCCGCCAGCGTACGCACCGCCTTGCCGTTCTCGCCCGCTTGCGCGAGCGCGGCGATTTCGTCCGGATAGACGCCGATCGGGTAAGCGGCCGCGCGCAGCGTGCGGCCGAATGCGCGCACGGTGACGGGACGCGTGGCGCCTTCGACGGTACCGCCCGCCTCGTGCTCGATATAGTCGCAAAACGCACGCAGGTCGGGTTCGGTCTGAAATCCCAGCAGATCGAACGAACACAGCGCCTCGACCAGTGCGCGATGCGGCGGCACGTTGACCAGCACCTGCGCCGCCGGAAACGGAATATGCAGAAAGAAACCGATCCGGTTCTTCACGCCGGCGGCCCGCAGCGCATGCGCGAACGGAATCAGATGATAGTCGTGCACCCAGATCACGTCGTCGTCCCGCAACTGCGGCACGAGCTGCTGCGCGAGCCACATGTTCACGCGGCTATAGCCTTCGAACTCGTGGCGGTCA
The DNA here is from genome assembly GCF_034721475.1 of Burkholderia alba. Taxonomy (NCBI): domain Bacteria; kingdom Pseudomonadati; phylum Pseudomonadota; class Betaproteobacteria; order Burkholderiales; family Burkholderiaceae; genus Burkholderia; species Burkholderia alba. The sequence goes on from NZ_JAWJWL010000022.1 coordinate 135,344, forward strand.
TACTGGATCAGATCGGTACGGTAGTGGAACGCGGGCCACAGCGTCGCATTCGAGAAGCCCCGGTAGTACTGGTCGTAATCGCGCCGCGACAGCCCGATCGTCGCGAAGGTCACGGGGCCGCGCTCCTCCAGGCGGATCTGCGGCGCGCCCGACGCGACCACGTCGCCGCTCCAGCCGAACCACATGCCGCCCGTTTCCTTCAGCGCGTCGAACACGCCGATCGCAAGCCCGCCTGCCGCCGGCTCCCCTTCGGAGATCGGCGCCACCCGGTTCGAGACGATGATGAGGCGGCTCATGCGCGCGCGCGTCCGGCCGCCAGCCATTGCTCAAGCAACGCGTGGAACGCCCCGACCGACTCGACGCGGCAGCGCGCCATCGTCTCGCCGCCGCCCACCTTGATCGACAGGCCGCCCGCCGCATTCACCACCGCGAAGGCCTTCTCGTCGGTGAGGTCGTCGCCGGCGAACACCGGCACGCGTCCGGCGAACGGCGGCTCGTTCAGGAAAGCCGCGACCGCACGCCCCTTGTCGACGCCTTTCGGCTTGATCTCGAACACCATCTTGCCGGGCTGCAGCACATACGCGTCGGGATAGTCGGCGACGAGCCGTTCGGCCGCCCGGCGCGCGGCGAGCTCGTGCTCGGGCGCGTTGCGGTAGTGCAGCGCGACCGCCGCGCCCTTGATCTCGAGCAGCATGCCGGGATGCCGGTCGACGAGCGCAGCCAGCTCCCGCTCGATGCGCAGCAGCCGCGCGTCGTTGAAGCCGATCCGCTGCGTGTCGCCGTTCGCGTCGCGGCGCTCCGCGCCGTGCAGGCCCGCGACCGGCAAATCGGGCCGCTTGAGGAAAGCGTCGATGCTGTCGATCGCGCGACCCGACACGATCGCCACCGCGCCGTGCGACAGTTGCCGCAATGCGTCGATCAGCGCCGGCACCGCGGGCGAAACCTGGATGCTGTCGGGGGTGGGCGCGAGGTCGACAAGCGTGCCGTCGAAATCGAAAAAGAAAGCGGTGTCGGTCAGGGAGAGGGAAGCCGGGACGGATTGCATCGATTCGCTGATGAGGATGACCGCTGGCGGGCGTCGCCCACCGGGAGAATGTGCGCATCTTACCGCGCCTCGGGCTATTCATGGGCAAAAGGCGATAGCGCGACCTCGCGCGCCGCCACCTCGCTCCGATGCGACATTTTGCCCCGGTTTCGGGCGTTGAACGGGTTTCGAAAGGACGATCCCGCGTAAATTGCGCTACAGTCGCAACCGCCAAACGCGCCAGACGGCGGCCGCGCGCCGTCCGTCCCGCGCACTTCGCCTTCTTCCACCGAGCCCTTGGATGCCGCTTCAGCCCACTGCGCCGGGCGCGCCGGACGGATCGACCGCCCCCGCCCGCCCCCGATCCCGTACCGCCCGCGTCGTCCGGCTGGCGGGCACCTGTCTACTGGCTGCGACGCTGAGCGCCTGCTCGCAGCGCGACGCGCCGTGGGGACTCGCGAACGTCACGGGCCACCTGCCCGATCTCGGCTTCTCGCTGACGGGCGAGGACGGCAAGCCGATCGACGCGGCCGCGTTCAAGGGGCGCATCGCACTGGTCTATTTCGGCTATACCCACTGCCCGGACGTCTGCCCCGAAACCATGGCGCGGCTCATGCAGGTGCTCGCGAAGCTCGGCGCCGACGCGCAGAATGTGCGCATCCTGTTCGTATCGGTGGACCCCGCGCGCGACACGCCCGAGGCGATGCGCTCGTATGTCGCCGCGTTCGACGCGCAGCACGCGTACGGGTTGACCGGCACCGAGCGCCAGATCGAATCGCTTGCGAAACGCTATCGGGTCGCGTATCAAATGGAAAAACGCGATCCGAGCGGCGGCTACGAAGTCACGCACAGCTCGGCCGTCTACGTATTCGACGCGCAGGGCCACGCGCGCCTGCTCGCCACCGACCAGGATTCCCCCGACGTGATCGCCGCCGATCTGCGCCGGATCATCGCCAACCGTTCCTGAACCGGAACTCACCGAACCCAACGCCATGTCGATGAAACTAAAAACCTTCGCCGCCCTCGCCGCCCTGTCCCTCAGCCTGCACGCCTACGCAGGCGGCGCCGATTCGATCAGCGCGCAGAACGCCTGGGTGCGCTGGCTGCCGAACAAGCTGCCGGCCGCCGGCTACGTGACGCTCGTCAACACGAGCGACAAGCCGATCGATCTCGTCGACGTCGACAGCCCCGACTACGGGATGGCGATGCTGCACCAGACCGTGTCGAACGGCTCGACGCAGCAGATGGTGATGGTCGACAAGCTGACGATCCCCGCGCGCGGCAAGGTCGACATCGCGCCGGGCGGCTACCACTTCATGCTCGAGGACGCGAAGCACGCGATCAAGCCGGGCGACACCGTGCATCTGCGCCTCACATTCTCCGACGGCGAAAAGCTCGAAACGCCGTTCTCGGTGAAATCGCCGGCCCAGACCAAGTAACGCCCGCACGATGGATCTTCTGTATTGGCTCGAACCCTGGGAGCCGTCGCCGACCGTGGTGATCGCGGTGCTGATCGCCGCCGTGCTGTTCGCGCGCGGCGTGCGCAAGGCGAAAGTCTCGCTGCCTCGGCAGATCTCGTTCTGGTTCGGGTTGACCGCGCTCTACGTGGCGCTGCATACGCGGCTCGATTATTTCTTCGAGCACGAGTTCTTCATGCATCGCGCACAGCATCTGGTGCTGCATCACCTGGGGCCGTTCTTCATCGCGCTGTCGTATCCGGGCGCGGCGATGCGCGCCGGGATCCCGTTCGGCTGGCGGCGCCGCTTCGTGCAGCCAGCGCTGGCGCTGAAGCCCGTGCGCGTCGTGCTGGACGTGGTGTTCAATCCGGTGGTCGCGGTGGTGCTGTTCGTCGGACTGATCTATTTCTGGCTGCTGTCGCCGATCCATTTCATCGCGATGCTCGACTGGCGGCTGTACCGTGTGATGAACTGGAGCATGGTAATCGACGGCCTGCTGTTCTGGTGGCTCGTCGTCGATCCCCGTCCCGCTCCGCCCGCGCGGCTCGCGCCCGGGCGCCGGATCCTGGTGGCGGTGGCCGCGATCCCGCCGCAGATCGCGCTCGGCGCGCTGATCTTCTTCACGCCGCACGAGCTGTATCCGGTCTATTCGATTTGCGGACGCGCGTTCACATGGCTCAGCCCGCTGCGCGATCAGCAGATCGGCGGGCTGCTGCTCTGGATTCCGGGGTCGATGATGAGCGTGATCGGTGCGCTGATCGCGCTGCGCCATTGGATGCGCCTGTCGGCGCGCGGCCGCCTGCGCGACGAACGGAGCCTGCATGCGCAGGCGCCCGTCGCGCAGCGCTGATCCGCCGAGAACGCCCCCGGTCGCCGGACGAAGGCGACTCGGGACGTATCAGGCCGATCGCATCCAGACGTGCGGAATGCCGTCCTCGTCGTGAATATCCGAACTCGGCGCAAAACCGAATGCGCCGTAGAACGTCTGCAGATGCGCTTGCGCGTGCAGGCTGATCGGCGTGTCCGGCCACTGCGCGCGAATCCGCTTGAGCGCCTCGTCGAGCATCACGTTGCCGAGCCCCATTCCGCGAAACGCCTGGGTCGTCAATACGCGGCCGATGCGGATATCCGGATCCGCCGCATCCGGCAGCAACACCCGCAGATAGCACGCGAGCCGGCCCGCGTCATCGTACGCGCCGAGATGCCATGCGTCGGCGTCCGCGCCGTCGATATCGCGATACACGCAGTTCTGCTCGACCACGAACACGTCGCTGCGCGCCGACAGCAGCTGATAGACCTCGCCCGCCGACAGCTTCGCAAACGGCTTCCAGCGCCATTCCAGCGGCGGCGCCGAGCGGGACGGGGGAACGGACGGGACAGCGGCGGCGGACGCATTCATGACGGGATTCCTGTGCTGGCGCCGCACGGATCGCGACGCGAAGCCGAACATTATGCCTCGAAGCACCCCGATAAAAAACGGCCCCGCACCAGGCGGGGCCGCTGCCTCAGGCATTCAATCGCCCGAATCGGCCGCTGTTGAAATCGTCGACCGCCTGACGGATTTCCGCTTCGCTGTTCATCACGAACGGACCGTAACCGACGATGGGTTCGTCGATCGGCGCTCCACTCAACAACAGCAGCGTCGCATCGCTGTTGGCCTCGATCTCGACGTCGCGTCCGTCGCGCGCCAACTGCACGAGCTGCGCTTCCCGGGCCACCTCGACGCCATTCACGAGCACCGTACCGCGCAACACGACAAGCGCGAGCGTCCGGCCTTCCGCGACGTCGAAACGGGCACGCCCGCCCTGGTTCAGACGCACATCCCACACATCCATCGGCGTGTGCGTGCGCGCCGGACCGCGCGCTCCGTCGAACTCGCCCGCGATCACCCGCACCCGCCCCGCGTCATCCGGCAGCGCGACGGACGGAATGCTGTCGTTCAGCAGCGTCTGATAACCCGGCTCGGTCAGCTTGTCCTTCGCCGGCAGATTCACCCAGAGCTGAACCATTTCAAGCGTCCCGCCCGTCTTCGTGAAGTTTTCCGAATGGAATTCCTCGTGAACGATGCCGCCCGCCGCCGTCATCCACTGCACGTCGCCCGGGCCGATATGACCACCCGCCCCCGTGGAGTCGCGATGATCGACCTCGCCCTGGTAGACGATGGTGACCGTCTCGAAACCGCGATGCGGATGCGAACCGACACCGCGCCGGCGCCGGGACGGCTCGAACTGCGCCGGCCCCGCGTAGTCGAGCAGCAGGAACGGGCTCAGATGCGCGCCGTGACTGTCGTAGCTGAACATCGAACGCACCGGGAAACCGTCGCCGACCCAGTGCGAACGGGGGGCGCTGTACACACCAACGATCTTCTTCATGCTGCTCTCCTGGTCTGTCTGCCACCGAGGCAAGGGCTTCGGTCCATGGATAGAAGAATATAATTAGAACGATGTCGGCGGTAGTCTGCGATAATTACACTCAGCGTTCCATTTAATGAACGATGAATCATGCGAGATCTGAACGACCTCTATTACTTCGTGCAGGTGGTCGACCACGGCGGCTTCGCGCCGGCCGGGCGGGCGCTCAACATGCCGAAATCGAAGCTGAGCCGCCGGATCGCGCTGCTCGAGGAGCGCGTCGGCATGCGGCTGATCCAGCGCTCGACGCGCCGTTTCGCCGTGACGGACGTCGGCCAGACCTATTACGCGCATTGCCGCGCGATGCTCGTCGAGGCGGACGCCGCCGACGAAGCGATCGCGCTGCTGCATGCGGAGCCGCGCGGCATCGTGCGGATGACGTGCCCGGTCGCGCTGCTCGATGCGCTGGTGGGCGAGATGATCGCGGCGTTCATGGCGCAGTGCCCGCTCGTCGAAATCCATCTGGAGGAAACCAACCGGCGCGTGGATGTGGTCGGCGAGGGAATCGACATCGCGATTCGGGTGCGGCCGCCGCCGCTGGAGGACAGCGATCTGGTGCTGCGCGCGCTCGCCGAACGCGGCCAATGCCTGGTCGCGAGTCCGGGACTGCTCGGGCAGACCGGTGCGCCGCGGGTGCCCGCGGATCTCGCCGGGCTACCGAGCCTCGCGCTCGGCACGCCGCAGAGCGAGCACGCGTGGAACCTGCTGGGCCCGGACGGTGCGCAGGCACTGATCCACCATCAGCCGCGGCTCGTGACGCGCGGGATGCTCGCGCTGCGCGCGGCGGCCGTAGCAGGCGTCGGCATCGCCCAGTTGCCGACGATGATGGTGCGCGAACAGATCGCCCGCGGCGAGTTGCAACAGGTGATGCCCGGCTGGGCGCCACGGCGGGATATCGTTCATGCCGTGTTTGCGTCACGCCGCGGTCTGCTGCCTTCCGTGCGCGCACTGCTCGATTTTCTCGCGCAGCGTTTCGCAACGCTGCCGCCCGACTGAATCCAGACGCCGTCTGGGGGTGCTCCGCGCTGCCCGTGGAATTCCCTTAGACTGCTGGCGATCCGCTGCGATACAGCGCCGCACGTCGCTGGTCGCTCATTCCCGTTCATCTCCGGTGCTTGCCATGTTCGCGCTCTCTGAAGGTCTTCCGTCGTCCAAACCCGCTCTCTACGCCGAACTTGCCGCGCAGGCGCGCTCGCTGATCGAGACGGAGGCGGATCTTGTCGCCAATGCGGCGAATTTTTCGTCGCTGGTGTACCACTCGCTCGAGGGGCTCAACTGGGCGGGATTCTATTTCCATGACGGCACGGAACTGGTGGTCGGGCCGTTCCAGGGGAAACCCGCCTGCGTGCGGATTCCGCTCGGCAAGGGCGTGTGCGGCACCGCTGCACAGACGCGCAGCACGCAGGTCGTACGCGACGTGCATGCGTTCCCCGGACACATCGCCTGCGATTCGGCGTCGCAGTCGGAAGTCGTCGTCCCGCTCGTCGCACGCGACGGCTCGCTGGTTGGGGTATGGGACGTCGATAGCCCGCTCGTCGGTCGGTTCGACGAAGAGGATGCCAAGGGGATGGAGGCGCTGTGCCGGGTATTTGTCGAATTCGCGTGGGAAAAGCGGGCGGCCGGGAAGTGATGGGGGGTAAGCCGACTCTGTCCACTACCCGTACTTCCTCGGCCGATTTGCGTCGAATGTCCGCCGAGGCGAGCCGCCTCTCGCATGGCCCTTACCCGTTGGGAGTCTGAAGTGTTTTTATATCGCGACCACCCAGAATGCGAGCGCCTTTCCCCTCAATCCCAAAACTGCGTTCGTTGTCGGCTTCTGCCATGACGCCACCGAGGTCGCGACAAACTAGTGCAACGGTTTGATTGGAATCGGCCGGCTTGGAATCCCTGATTCATACGCTACCGACGCGATCACCGAGCCGACCGGCGAAATCCGCTAACGCATTCCCGCCGCCACGCGTTCGAAACAGAAAAAAGAAAAGCCCCGACAAGTCGGGGCTTTTTCTGGAGGCGCGAGCCGGAGTCGAACCGGCCTAAACGGCTTTGCAGGCCGCTGCATAACCGCTTTGCTATCGCGCCGTAAGCGGACTGCCAAACCGTCGCGAAACGCTACTGCAACGATCCACAGATTTGATCTCAAGGCCATCGACCCTGGCAAACAAAAAGGGAAGCTCGGCTTCCCCTTGTTTTGGAGCGGGAGACGAGTCTCCCAACCTAATTCCAACTAGTTGATTCTAAAGGATTTTTCTGCTTCCCCGCCGAATCAATGGACTGAATTATGGACTACTGCGCCGCCCTTGGCAATACCTTTGTAAAAAAATACGCAAGGAACGTGCCGGATGCCTATTTTTTAGGCGATCAAGGGGAGTCCCTGTTTGCCCCACGGTAGCGCTCCAGAGTGTCGACTCCCATCCCCGTCAGCGGAAGATACGTCCCTGCCCTCTATCGACGCGAGACTCACCGCCTGATTGGCTACAAAATTCCGCCGCAGGTCACTGCCCTACTCACGCCATTCCATGGCAAACGGAGCGAAAGCCGTTGCGCCGCAACAGCGACGGGGCAAAGCCGAGAAAGTTGCTAAACGTTCTCGTCATATGCGATGCATCGCTAAAGCCCGTAGCCAGTGCTAACTCCGCCAGTGCCATATCGGTGTCCAGCAGATTCATCGCATAGCGATAACGCTGCCAGATCGCATAGGAGCGCAGAGGCAACCCGACCATCTCGACAAACAGATGCGACAGGCGGTCTCTTGACAACTCGACGGCTCGCGACAGTTCTGAAAGCGTGGGACGTGAGCAAGTCAAGTTACTGGAACCGAGATGATTCAGCACACGCTCTATACGCGGATCAACGGCCCTCGTTTCCAAGCGTCCCAAGCTAATGGCTCTGACCATCTCAAGCACGAACGCCGGCAAATCAACGCCGACGTACCCTGACTCATACACTCTCCGCATGTCGTCCCGCATGCCGAAATAGTGCCGTTCCGTGAGACGGACAAGTTGGCGGCCATCCAGCCACTGACACAGGGGCAAGTACATCGAATGGCCGGGCTCGATATTCACGCTTATCAAATCGCACCCCCTCGCATCGAGTTCACGCGGACAGTTCGGGCCGACCACGACCACATTACAGCCAATGACCTCGTTTGGTTCTATGGCGAGTTGGAACGCCGCTTCATTACACGAAACCAGTATCGTCACAGCCGGGCGCCGCGTGGGCCCCGACGCCACCGCACCAGTCGTCACGAGAAGAGCCCGTGGCAAGAAAGCGAAATTCAGAGACTCCGCAATCACCTTCTCTGACAACGCCCCCATTTTCCTCTCCTATCTTGCAGCACTTCGCGGAACCCAAGCTCTCCGAGGCTGGCAGAACGACTACGACGACACTCCGTCATACAGATTTGAAGTCTCTTCGGTGTCACCCCCCTGATTCGCGATCATCCATTCCCGCATGACGAATTTCTGCGCCTTTCCCGTCACGGTCATGGGCAGGGTCTCGACAAAGCGAACATAGCGCGGAACCTTGTAGTGTGCGATCCGACCACGGCAGAATTGACGCACCTCTTCACCCGTCATCCTCTCCCCCGAACGCAGCACCACCCACGCACATACCTCCTCGCCGTACTTCGGATCTGGCACACCGAACACCTGGGCGCTCTGGATTTTGGGGTGCTGGAACAGGAACTCCTCAATCTCCCGCGGGTAGATGTTCTCGCCCCCCCGAATCAGCATGTCCTTCAGCCGCCCCACGACGTTGCAATATCCATCTTTATCCAATGTCGCGAGATCTCCGGTGCGCATCCAGCCATCGACGATCACCTCTGCGGTCTTTGCCTTGTCGCCCCAATAGCCGTGCATCACGGAGTATCCTTTTGTATACAATTCGCCTTTAGTACCGACAGGGACTATCCGTCCGTCCGAATCGACGATCTTCGCCTCAAGATGCGGTTGAATGCGTCCCACGGTCGTTGTACGCTTTTCCAGTGAATCGGTGGTCGAACTTTGGAACGAGACCGGACTGGTTTCCGTCATCCCATATGCAATCGTCACCTCCGTCATGTGCATTCGTGAGACGACCTGCTTCATCGTCTCGATCGGGCATGGAGAGCCCGCCATGATTCCAGTACGTAGTGAACTAAGATCAAAACGATCGAACTCGGGATGGTCGAGTTCAGCGATAAACATCGTCGGTACACCGTGCAGAGCGGTGCAGCGCTCGTCGGCGACAGTCGCCAGCGTTGCGGCCGGATCAAACGATTCGCCCGGAAACACCATCTTCGCGCCGGCCGACACGCATGCCAGTACCGCAATCACCATGCCGAAGCAGTGATATAGCGGTACCGGGATACAAAGCGCATCCTGCTCGCTGAGTTTCATCACGCTCGCAATCGAGCGCGCGTTGTTGACGACATTATGGTGCGTCAGCGTTGCGCCCTTCGGACTACCGGTGGTGCCACTCGTAAACTGGATGTTGATCGGCTCATACTGCGAGATCGCGACGCCAAGCGCATCGACAAGCACACCCAGCGGTTCTGGCTCCGACCGCAAATGAGCAAATGCGCGAACATCCGCAAAACGCAGCATGCCGCGTGGAACCGTCTCACCCATCGAAATTGCCATTTTCAAGCTGGGTACACGCGGCGCATGCAACTCGCCCGGTACGCACTCTGCCAGGCCAGGCGCCATTTCCTGCAGAATCTCAATATAAGATGATGACTTGAAGCGCTCTGCCGTGATCAGCACCTTGCAACCGACCTTCTGAAGCGCATACTCAAGTTCAGTGAGACGGTAGGCCGGATTCACGTTGACGAGCACAGCCCCGATCCGTGCCGTCGCGAATTGCGTCAACAACCACTCGAGACGATTCGGCGACCAGATACCGACCCGGTCCCCCTTCTCGATGCCGAGGCTGATCATACCGGCGGCCAAACAGTCGACTTCGTGATCGAACGCCTTCCAGGTCAATCGGACTCCCTGCTCTCGGAATACCACTGCGTCACGATCGGGAAAACGCAGTGCAGTATCACGCAGGAGTTGACCAACCGTTGCTTCGCTCAAGGGAAAATCGGTAGGGCCTCGCACGTACGAAAGCCCGTTCTGCGGTGCAAGCATCGCACCGGCGAAAGTTGTACTCATTGACGTGTGTCCAATAAACACTTATTCGCTGTGGAGCCCCAAGCTTATCTTGCGATAGCTGAGGCTCCACAACCACACCCCACGATCATCCAGGATCCGCCGTCACCCCTTGGCGCACGAGAAACTGGAGGCAACATTGGGATCGCCCCCAAGGTACTCCGGCCAAGTCGGATACTGGCACAGTGGCCTGGACCGAGGGGCACCGCCATCCTGCACGATCGGATTGACAGGCGCAGTGCCGTTCTCAACCCATTGCTGCAACGCGGCCAAGCCGTCCCATTGCCCAGTGAAGCTCAAACCAACTGCATGCGCCATCCCCGGAACTTCGTAGTAGCGAAGTCCTCCGTTTGTCAACGCGGCGGGCACAGTCTGGAGCACGCGGTTGTAGTAGCGCCGGGTTCCTTCCAATGGCACAACCGAATCGGCCATCCCCTGTACCAGTATGACTTTCCCGCCTCGTTGGAAGAACGGGCTCAGATTCGGATCATCCTTGTTCAGGATTCCTTCCAATTCGTGAACGCGCGCAGTGTAACTTCCTAGGGAATAAGTGTTTAACCCAAGGAAATCGTAGAAGGGATTGCCCGCGACCATAAATCGGGCGTAGTCAGCCCCAAACCAACTATCTGCAGGCATTGCCGCGCGCAGAACAGGATTGAGATTGGTTAAATAGGATGGAGGCAACGTTCCCAACCCCAGAACATACGAGCCCACAGCAGCAATCAAGCCCCCCAACGAATTGGAGTAGACTCCACCGCCGAGATCCGAACCCCACTCCATACCCGGCGCGTCAGTGTCGCCTCGAATGGTAGCCTGCGCAAATGGTGTCGGGCTAGCCATTGTCACGACGCTATTGATCTGAGCATCCGACAGGCAGGACGACCCCAGATCGAGGCCACCAGTACAGCGCAGGGGGCGACCGCCCGCAGTGAGTGCAGTCTTCGGATTGAAAGCTGTTCGGCACGCATCCACGTTGCTCACGATGCCGTCCTTTACTCCGTCAAGGCCGTCGCACGCCGCCAGCACGCTGTCGCGCAGCAACATCCGCTTCTCGGGGGAAAGGTAGCCATCCGGTGCAGCGAGTGCTTGCGTCCACTTCAGGTGCGCCCGAAATTTGTTGGCAAGTGAAATCGCTGGATACCAGGCAACCACCCCATCCCAGTCCTGAGGCCAGGTTTGAATCAGCGCCATCATTTCCTGGCCGCCTTTTGATCCGCCCATCGCATACCAGCGCACCGGGTTCGCCCCATACGCCATACCGATCAGTTGCCCAACCACATCCCGTGTTTTCTTTAGATAATCACCGCCATAGTTGTGCAGTGCTTCGCTGTTTAACGCGAAACTACCGTCAATGGGAAGCGCTTGGTGCCCAGAATCACTGTTGATGTCCGTACAGAACTGACCCACTAGAGCTGTAAATTTTCATCGAATTTTGACCCACGTGATTGAATGACC
>NZ_JAWJWL010000023.1:0-143170 GCF_034721475.1 Burkholderia alba
CAGCGGCCGACTCTTACCGATGAGCAGGCGATTGCCGTATTCGATGCGGTAGTCAACTCGATCCGGCTACGCCCGACCCATGGCGCGAAGGTATCGAACATTGAACCATCGCCGACACTGCCGCTGGGCACGCTTGTGCAAACCGGTGCGATGTGCCCTCAGACAGGCTGGTGGACGTGTCCCGAAGCCAACGGTCAGGAGATCGTCGGCGGCGCACGGCAACGCTTCGCGGCGGGAACCGTGATGCCCGCCGCTCAGGTGGTGGGGCGTGGCGGCATGTTGGACCAGTTGCTCGGCAAAAAGCAGACACTTAGCATCAGCACAACGTGGACACTGGTGGGCTTCGACACAACGAACGAACCGGATTCCACCGGCCAATCCGGCTCTGAACCGGCATGAGCGCTAATCGGAGGAGGTGCCTATGAAGAACGTCATTCGCGTTGGCGACCCGACAAGCCACGGCGGCGTCGTCGAAACAGGCGATTCGACCTTCATGGTCGACGGGAAAGCCGTGGCTCGCGTTGGCGATACATGCATTTGCCCGATCGCGGGGCATCAAGCCTGCGTCATCGTCGAGGGCGATCCGAATTTTATAGTCGGAGATCGGGCCGTCGCTTTCGATGGGCACCATACGAGTTGCGGCGCGACGCTTCAATCGACGGTCAAGAGTTTCGACGCAACCTGACAGGCCATTAACGGGAAGCGTCGTCGAACGTTTCTTCAATCGCACCCGACATTTTCGTCGCGCCTCCACTCGATACGACAGGCTCGCGGGCCACGACTATCTCGCCGCCGCCGCACCGACCCGTGCCCTTGGGCCATCGATCAACATGTGAATGCTGCTCTAACGGCCACCCCGCGCGATACCGTCGAGCCCCGCCGCGCGCAGCGCATCGCTCTGCTTCGGGAAGAACCTCGCGCGCAGCTGATCGATCTGCGCCTGCTGATCCTGCGACGCCAGATGCTGCGCCTCGATCTGGCCGCGCTGCGCCGCATATTGATCGTAGGTCGACTGCCAAGCCTGATCCGCCTGCCGCTGCGCAACGAAGCGCTCGGCGAACTCCGGCCCCTTGAGACGCGCGACCTCGTCCCGCAGCGCCGCCGGAGAAAGATCCTGCTTCTCCAGCCGATCGGACTCGGCCAGCCATTGCGCCTGCTGTTTCTGCGCCTGTTCCGCGGCGCGCTGCGCAGGTGGCATCGCGCGATCAAGCTCCGCGAGGCGGCGCGTCCTTTCCGCATCGCTCAGGGTCTTGTCCTGCGCGATGGCCATGCGCCCTAGATAGACTTCCAGCGCCTGATCCTCGTCGCCGAAAAACGGCGTGCTCCAGTCGGCGAGCTGCTGGCGGCGCAACACGGCGCGCTGCGCGATGAATGTCCTCGCCTGCTGTACATCCGCCGGCGCGATCGCCGCACCCGGATTCGCCGTCGCGGCAGCGGCGGGCGCGGCCGAGGCCAGTTGCGTCAACGCCGCGAGATAACCCTGGTAGCGCTGCCAGAGCGCGACGCCTTCGGCCGCCGCCGGCTTGCCGCCCAGCTGCGCGGCGATCTGCTGCCGCACCAGCGCATCGAGTTGCGCGGGAGTCAACTGGCCGCGCGCCGTCAAAAAATAGTCGAAGAAATCGCGCACGTCGCGAACGTGCAGCAAGCCCCCACGCGCATCGACCGGCAACCGCGGCGCCGACGTCCCCTGCAACGCGGCGGGCCATGCGGCGGCCGGGCCGGAAGCTGAAGCGGATGCGCCGAACGCACTGGCGGCATCGCCCGGCGACGCGGCGGAGGCGGCCGGCGCGATCGGCGCATCCGCCGCCGCGCGCGGACGCATCGCGAAGCCGATCAAGACGGCCGCGGCCAGCGAGGCACCCGCCCACATCACCGCGCGCCGGCCGGCACGCCTCGCGGGCCGGACCGGGCGCGTCGTCATCACGGATTTCGCGGACATGGCGTTACAGCTGCGCGTTCTTCAGGCGTTCGACGTGAGTCCGGATCACCGCGACCGGATCCTCCGCGTTGCCGCCCATCACGCCCAGGATCTGGTTCACCTCGTCCAGGTGATTCCACTTGAACGCGGTCCCGATGACCTGGCCGAACTTGCTGCGGCAAACCGGCACGATTCCGTCGTTATCGCCGAAGCCGAACGCGACGGTCGGCAAGCCGGCCGTGGCCAGTCCGGCGGTGGTCGGATCGAGCAGCAGCGCCGGATCCAGCGGGCCGCTCAGGCTGCTGTCGTACGGCAGGCCGAGCGCGTTCTTGCGGAACGCGCTGCCGCTCCACGAGTAGAGCCGCTGCGCATTGCCCTCGATCGTCTGGCTCGCCGCGCCGCTCGTGCAGGCAGCCGGGTCGCCGAGGCCGGCGGACGAATAGACCTTGTTGAAGCGAGCCGCGCCGACGCTGTCGAGCGTGTCGAGCGCGCCCTCCGGATTCTGGTTCGGATTGCCCTGGATCACGATGCCGAGTATCGCGGCAACCGGCTGCAGCACCGCGCGAATCACCGCGCCGAAGGTCAGGCCGCCGACGCCGATCGTGTCGCTCACGTTGAGCACGCCGTCGATGACGTCGGCCAGCGGCGCGCCCCAGTGCGGCGTGCCGATGGTCGTCACCGACGCCACGCGGTCCGGCGCGATCTGCGCGACATAACGCACCGTGAAGCCGCCCTGGCTGTGCCCGATCAGATTGACCTTCTGCCCCGGCGCGACCTTGTTGATGAAATCGAGCAGATCCTGGCCGCGCTCGGCTTCGCTGCCGATCGTGCGTACCGACGCGACGTAGACGGTCGCGCCGTGCCGCTCCAGATCCTCCTTGATGCCGAACCAGTACGGATACACGCCGAGATAATCGTTCGTGCCGAACAGGCCGTTCACGAGGATCACCGGATACCGGGTTGCCGCCGACGTCGCCGGATCGGACGCGGCCTGGGCCGCGCCGACACCGGGCAGCAACGCGGCCGCCGAATTGCCGGGCACGTTCGCCTGCGCCGTGCCGATACTGAAGGCGGCCAGCACCGCCATCGTCCACCCGCCCCGCTGCCGATTCCGTGTCATCGCTATCTCCATTGTTGACTATTTCGTTATGCGAAGTGAATACGACCGTCGGCACGGCGTGCGCATTCGACCGGGCGGCCCCCCTGCCCGAGTCGACCCTTCCGCCGTCCGACGTAAGGCAGATTAAGTTACACACATGTAACTTTCAAGCAGCGCTTTTAGGGGCGCGGCTCTAAAGGCCGGCGACGCGCCGCCGGCGCGGCCCGGGCGCGCTCGCCGGCGGTTGCCCGTCGGGGCCGGGCGTGGTTAACTGCTGCACCTTGATTGCCTCGCAACTTGTCCACGGCCGCCGCCGAACCCGCGCGCCGTGGACGCGTGTGATACGACATGACTCGATCGAAGCAGACTGCGGCGGGCGATCCGCCGCGCAGCCGCCTGTCGCGCGAAGCGCGGGAACAGCAGTTGCTCGACATCGCCGAGCGGGAATTCATCCGCAACGGCTACCAGGGCACGTCGATGGAGGACATCGCAAGCGCGGCCGGCGTGTCCCGGCCGATCGTCTACGGTCATTTCGGCTCGAAGGACGGCCTGTACCTGACCTGTCTGCAGCGGGCCCGCAACCGGCTCGACCGACAGATGATGGAAGCGATGCAAAGCACGCGCGACCCTGTCGAGCGGCTGCGGCGCGGCGCGCGCGCGTACTTCGAGTTCGTGCATTCGAACAGCGCGTCGTGGGATCTGCTGTTCGGCGGCGGCACCGCGATCGCCGGCGGCGCGGCGGAGCGGGCACTGGATCTGCGTCTCGTGACGGTCCGGCAGATCGCCGGCGTCATTGCCGAAAGCGTGCCGCATGTCGATCCGCTCACGGTCGACATCTATGCGCATGCCGTCTCCGGCGCGGGCGAACAGATCGCGAAATGGTGGCGCCGCAATCCGCAGGTCGGCGTCGAGCAGGTCGCGGCGCATCTGACGGCCTTCGCGCTCGACGGCATGGCGCCGTTGCTGCGCGGCCGCCCGGCATAACGTCGCCGGCGGCCGGCCGCTCATGCCGGCACCGCGGCACCCGCGCGCAGCGGGTCGTCCAGC
Organism: Burkholderia alba; assembly: GCF_034721475.1. Classification (NCBI taxonomy): domain Bacteria; kingdom Pseudomonadati; phylum Pseudomonadota; class Betaproteobacteria; order Burkholderiales; family Burkholderiaceae; genus Burkholderia; species Burkholderia alba. Next base: position 4,065 of record NZ_JAWJWL010000023.1, read on the forward strand.
GCGGCCGCATCGATCCCCAGCTGCGCTTTCAATCCCGCCCATCCGTCCGGCGTCACCTGCACCGCGCGCGACGCCGCCGTGCGCCTCAGCCAGCCCTTTTCGCACAGACACGTCATCAAGCCCGTGCCCAGCGGTCCGGCCAGATGATGCCGCCGTTCGGTCGAATCGAGACACTGGCGCGCGACGCCGCGCCGGCCCGGCTTCAGCGCATCCATATCGAGCCCGATGCCGGCGAACCAGGCATGCCCGTCGGGCGTGATCGAGAACTGCTTGTCGGCCTCGGCCACCAGCAGGCCGCGCGCCTGCAGGCGCTGCGTGACGGCGACGCCCATCTGCCCCGCCAGATGGTCGTAGCAGCAGCGCGCGAAGCGCAGCGCCCGCGCGTTCGGCGCGGTCGAGCGCGCGGGCGCGGGATCGTGCGGCCCGATCGCCGCGAGGTTCTCCAGCGCGAGCGCGACGTGTCTGCCCGACAGCCGGTAGTAGCGATGCCGCCCTTCGGTCTCCACCGCGAGCAGCCCTCCGTCGAGCAGCTTGCCCAGGTGCGAACTGGCGGTCTGCGCGGTCACGCCGGCGGCGCGCGCCAGTTCTCCGGCCGGACGGGCGCGCCCGTCCAGCAGGCTCACCAGCATCGCAAGGCGCGCGGGATCGGCGATCAGGAACGCGGATGAAACGATATTCGCTTGAGCGCTCATGGGCGGGCTCCTCGGAGATGCGACGACGATAGCACCATCGCCCCGGCGACGCTTCGATACGCATCGAAGCATCCGGTCCGGCCGCGCGACTAACCTGCGTGACATCGACACCCGATCCGAGCCGACCATGACCGACCCCACCGCCGCCGAAATCCGCCACGTTTACGACGCCTGGCATGCCGCCGTCGTCGCGCGCGACCTCGACGCGCTGCTCGCGCTATACGCCGACGACGCGATCCTCGAAACCCCGCTGATCCTCGTCGTGCAGCCCGAGCTACGCAGCGGCGTGCTGCGCGGCAAGGACGCGCTGCGCGCGTTCTTTTCAGCGGGCCTGCGCGACACGCCGGACGGCGACCAGACCGATCTCGTCGAAGTGATGGATCTCGCGCACGGCCGGATCGCCCATCACCGCGTCTATTGGGGCTGGGTGGGATTCCGGGGGCTGGCCGCCGCGCTGGCGGAGCGCCGCGCATCATGACGCGTGCGGCCGCGCGGCACGTGCTGGCCGCGACTTGCATCAGCTACGTCGTCGTCCTGCTCGACACGTCGATCGTCAACGTCGCGCTCGATCGCATCGGCGCTTCGCTCGACGTCGGGATCGCCGGCATCCAGTGGATCATGAACGCGTACACGCTCGCCTTCGCGAGCCTGCTGCTGACGGGCGGCACGCTCGGCGACCGGTGGGGCGCGCGGCGCCTCTATCTGGCCGGCCTGATCGTGTTCACGCTGGCGTCGGCGCTGTGCGGCGTCGCAACGTCGCTGCCCGCGCTGGCCGGCGCCCGCGCGTTGCAGGGCGTGGGCGCGGCGCTGCTGGTGCCGTGCGCGCTCAAGCTGATCAACCGGGGCTTCCCCGATCCGCGCGGACGCGCCCGCGCGATCGGGCTGTGGATCGGCTGCGGCGGCGTGGCGATGGCCGCCGGGCCGCTTATCGGCGGCCTGCTGATCCGCCAGTTCGACTGGCGCGCGATTTTCTTCGTCAACGTGCCGGTCGGGCTGGCGGGCCTCTGGCTCGCCGCGCGCATCGCCCCCGATCGCGGGCGGCCGGCGAACCGCCGCCTCGACCTGCCCGGACAGATCGCGGCGATCGTCGCGCTGGGCTCGCTGATCGGCGTGCTGATCGAAGGACATGCGCTCGGCTGGCGTTCGCCGCCGCTGCTCGCCGGCATCGCGGCGACCGCGGCGGCCTGGACGGCCTTCCTCGCCATCGAGCAGGGCAGCGCGCAGCCGATGCTGCCGCTGTCGTTCTTCGGCAACCGCGTCTTCGCCGGATCGACCGGCGTATCGATGGCCTCGGCGTTCGTGTTCTACGGGCTGCTGTTCGCGATCAGCGTCGACTGGCAGCACGCGCGCGGCGCGTCGGCGCTCGCGACCGGGCTCGCGCTGCTGCCGATGACCGCGATGGTCGCGGCAGGCAGTCTCGCGTCCGGACGGCTCGCGGCCCGGTTCGGCGCGCGGGCGTCGATGTGCGCGGCGTTCGGCGCCTATGCGGGGGGCGCGCTCGGGCTGCTGTGGTGCGGGCCGGGTTCGCCCGCCTGGTACGCGATCGCCCCGATGCTGGCGATCGGCGGCGCATCGGGCTTCGTGTCGCCCGCGGCCACCGCGCCCGCGATGGAGACCGTGGACCCGCAGCGCGCGGGCATCGCCGCGGCCGTGCTGAATGCCGCGCGCCAGGCCGGCGCGGCGCTGGGCGTCGCGGTGTTCGGCGCACTGCTCGCCGCCGCACCCGACGGTGCCGCCGGCATGCGGACCGTGCTGGAAGCGGCCGCCGCGGTCGCCGTGCTCGCGGCGTTGGCGTGGGGTTGCGCACTGCGCGAGCGCGGCGGCATTGACAGCGCTCGACGCACAGGCGCCGCCGCGCACGAACAGCCGCCCCACTCATGTTCCTGTCGGGAGCCTTCATGAAACACGCAGGCGCCGCCGCGCTCGACCGGCTGGAGACATGGCTCGCCGATGTCCGGGCGCTGCCCGGCCTGCGCGAACGCTCGCGCGGCGTGTTCTACCGGCGTTCCCGGCCGTTCCTGCATTTCCACGAGGAAGCGGCCGATCTCTACGCCGATCTGCGCCGTCACGACGACTTCGAACGGTTCAGGGTCAATCTGGCCGACGAGCAACGGACGTTGCTGGCGGCGATCCGCGCGGTACTCGACGCGGCGGCGGAGTAAGCGGCCCGCTCCGGTACGGCAAGGATGCCGGCCATGCTCGCCGACGACGTGCAACCCCGCCGCCCGACTCGCTCGTCGGCCCGGGGCCGGCCTACAGGGATCGTGAAAAAATCCGGATCACCGAATTCAGGTGCGTGAGCATCGCGCGCCGCGCCGCCTTGGCGTCGCGCGCATCCAGCGCATCGAGGATCGCGCGGTGCTCGATCTCCGAGCGGCGCGGCATGTCGCGCGGCGTGTAGAGCGACTGCAGCCGCTGGAACATCGCGCTGTACTTGTGCGCGAGGAGCCGGTGGATCATCAGCGCGTACGCCGGATTGTCGCTGGCTTCGGCGATGCGGATATGGAACAGGCGGTCGCCGGGATGGGTGGTCGAGCCGCTCAGGTTGTCTTCCCGATTGCGCAGGAACGCTTCGCGAATGCCGGACCGTTGCGCATCGGACGCATGCACCGCCGCGAGCGCGGCGGCTTCCGGCTCGATCAACCGGCGAGCCTGCAGCAGCGCGAACGGCGGGATCTCCGGATCCGGATCGAGCTCGATGCCCAGCTCCGGATCGAACTCCGACGCGCCCGGCCCCGCCGGGTACGCCCGGTCCGACGCCTTGCCGGCGGCCGGCGCGCCGTCCCGCGCGCGCACCGTCACGCCGTCGCCCACCCGCACGCTGACCAGTCCCACGACTTCCAGCGCGATCAGCGCCTCGCGCACCGACGTGCGCGACACGCCGAACTGAACCGCCAGTTCGCGCTCGGGCGGCAGATAGCTTCCCGGCGGAAAGCTGCCGCCCTCGATCATCGTGCGAAGCTGGTCGGCGATTTGCTGGTACAGGCGGCGGTTCTGGATGGGCTGAATCGGCATGCGGTCGTGGGGCGCGTAAGCGGCCGGTCAATGGTTGGTCTGCGGCAGGGACCGGAAGACGCCCGCTGATTCGAGTGCAGGCGCCCGAGTATACCAAGTAGGACAAGCCCGACGACACAAGTCGGACAGCCGGCCCACGGCGGTTTGCCGCGCCCCGGCGGCGAATTCGCGGCCCTCGCGTGCCGAAGAAACCGGCCCGCCGGCTACGGGAAAACACCCAGTGCGCTTTGCGCGAACCATGCCAAGAATCAACGCTCAATGGATGGACCATTAGACCAGTAAGATTCGAAAGTTTCATATCCGTCGGAGCAGGAATACCTGCACGGCATGCCGATTCATCCTCCCCGATGCGCAATCCGGCCGAACGCTCCACACGCGAATCGCCCGCATGCGGGTCGTGAACGATCCGGCGGCCGTCGCTCATTGTTCAGTCATGCGAAATACAGAACCACCCCATGCGCATCGAAACGGCGCAACGGGCGTGACATGTCAACCACCGGCCAGACCGCGAGCGCGCTTCGGGTCGTGCCGGCAAGGAGGGGTAATGAAACGAACGGAACGAACGGAACGAACGAACCGGCCGGCACGGCAGCGGCGTCTTCCGTGGCGTCTGCTGGCCGCGCTGTCCATGCTGCCGGCCGCGCTGCTCGCGGGCGGCTGCAACGGCGACGGCACCGATGCCGCCGGGCCGGGTGCCGCCGGCATGCTCGCGAGCCGCGCGGCCGACGGCGCGGCGGCCGCGCCGGCCGGTGCGTCCACGCCGGCCGGCGCCGGCGCATGGGACGGCAAGACCTTCCAGGTCGACCGGCCCAATGTCGTCGCACGCTCGAACATCGTGCTGGGCCAACCGAACCTCGCGGCCAGCCAGGCGATGCCGCTCGGCAACGGACGCCTCGGCGTCGCCGTATGGTCGGCGAACGGCCTGACGGCCCAGCTCAATCGCGCCGACACCCTGCCGAAGCGCTACTCGCCGGGACAGGTCGTCATTCCGGGCTTGGCCGCGCTGACCAGCGCCACCGACTACGCGGGCCGCCTCGACCTCTACAACGGCGAGTTTCGCGAAAGCGGCGGCGGCATGACGGCGACCGCCTACGTGCAGCCCGACACCGATGCGCTGATCGTCGACGTCACGGGCGCCGATCCCGCCCGGCGGCAAACCGCGATGCTGAAACTGTGGTCGCCGCGCACGCCGTCCGCGACGCTCGGCGGCACCGCCATCGGCGTGCTGTCGCAATCGTGGACCGACGGCGTCAAGGGCGACGCCAACGGCAGTTCGGGGCGCGCCTTCGGCGCGCTCTCGGCGATCACCGCGCAGGCCCGCAACGTATCGGCATCGGTCACGGACCCGCTGACCGTCACCGTGACCTTCACGCCGAACGCCGACGGCACCTTCCGCATCGTCGCGGGCGCGCCTCGCTACGACGGCAGCCAGCCGGTGCCGGCGCTCGCGGCCGCCAGCGTCGCGGACACCTCGCCGAGCGCGCACGCTACCGCCTGGCACACCTTCTGGTCGCGCGCCGGCCTGATCAAGCTGACCTCGTCGGACGGCAGCGGAGAGTACATGGAGAATCTGCGGAACATCTACCTGTACTCGTCCGCCGCCGAAAACAAGGATGTCTACCCGGGCTCGCAGGCGGGCGTGGCCGACCTCTTCTCGTCGGTCCAGGACACTCATCAATGGGACGCCTCCGCGTACTGGCACTGGAACCTGCGGATGCAGGTGGCGGCGAACCTGTCCGCGGGCCTGCCCGAGCTCAACGCGCCCTACTTCAATCTCTACCAGAGCAATCTCGCCGCCATCGGGCAATGGACGACCGCCAACATGGCGGGACGAGACGGCGCGTGCGTGCCCGAAACGATGCGCTTCAACGGCGCGGGCATCGAGAACGAGACGTGGCTGTCGACGCTGGGCTACAACTGCAGCGCAAGCTCCGGCCCGTACTACAACGCCCGCACGCTGTCGACGGGCGCCGAGGTGTCGCACGCGATCTGGACGCAATATCTCGCCACCGGCGACCTCGCGTTCCTGGCGCAGAACTATCCGGTGATGGAGGCGGCCGCCCGCTTCATGCTCGCCTACCAGAGCGCCGGCACCGACAAGCTGCTCCACACCTCGCCGACCAACGCGCACGAAACGCAATGGGACGTGAAGGACTCGACCACCGATCTCGCCGCCATCCGCGCGCTCTATGCCGACACGCTCGGCGCGGGGAAGGTGCTGGCCAAGGTTCCCGGCCAGAGCGTCGATGCGGCGCTCGCCGCGAAGATGAGCGCGGCGCTGCCGCACACCCCGGACTATCCGCGCACCCAACCGTCGGGATCGCTGACGCTGTTGACGGCCGCGGCGGATGCGGCCGGCGCCGACGTGATCGCGATGTCCTATCAGCCGGCGGCCGCGTCGCACAACTCCGAGAACATCGGCCTCGAGCCGGTCTGGCCATACGATCAGATCGGCGACGCCTCGCCGCTTTACGCGCTGGCGAAGCGCACCTACGCCAACCGCCCCAACAAGACGCAGAACGACTGGAGCTTCGATCCGATCCACGCGGCACGCCTCGGCCTGCCGGCCGAGGTGAAGAGCACGCTGGTGACGCTGACCGGCAACTACCAGAAATTCCCCAGCGGCTTCGCGAACTTCGTCGGCAGCGAACCCTATGTCGAGCAGATCGGCGTGGTCGCCACGACGCTCGCCGAATCGCTGGTTCAGGACTACGACGGATTGATCCGGATCGCCCCCGCGATACCCGCCGGCTGGGACTACGACGGCACCGTGTACGTGCGGGGGAATACGAGGGTCGACGTGCAGGTCCGGGGCGGCGTGCCCGCGACGGTGGTGATCGAGCCGGGTTCGAACGCCGATCTGACGGTGCGCAACCCCTGGCCCGGCGCCAAGGTGATCGCATCGTCGGCGGGGTTCGCGGCGCCGCTGACGCTGAGCGGGACCACGCTGACCCTGAAGCCGGTCGGCGGCAGTCCGATCCTGCTGCAAAGCGTCGGCGCGGCGGGTTTGCCGGCCGCGTCCGTCAGCGGCAAGCCCGCCACCGCGGCCCGGCATCTCGGCACGACAACGGCCCAGATCGGCCTCTGACGGATCGAACCGGGCGCGACGCACCGGCGCGCCCGGTTCGATCAGGGAAATCCCCTTTTCGATAGCCGTCGCGGTGCGCCGGAAAATCCTCTACAATTGGTTGGACCATTGGACATATAGTCCAATTAGACGGCATCCCCGTCCCTCCCCATTTCCCTCCTCGGAGAGTGTTTGATGAGATTGCAGGGCAAACGTGCGCTGATCACCGCGGCCGGCCAGGGCATCGGCCGCGCCACCGCGCTCGCCTTCGCGCGCGAAGGCGCCGAGGTGCTGGCCACCGACGTCAACCCCGACGCACTCGCCGCACTCGCGGCCGACGCCGGCGGATCGGGCCGCCTCCGGGTGCGCCGACTCGATGTCACCGACGCCGACGCGATCGCCGCGCTTGCGCGCGAAGAAGCCGGTTTCGACGTGCTGTTCAACTGCGCGGGCTTCGTGCACCACGGCTCGCTGCTCGACTGCGACGAGCGCGCGTGGGCGTTTTCGTGGGAGCTGAACGTCACGTCGATGTACCGGTTGATCCGCGCGCTGCTGCCGGCGATGAGCGCGGCGGGCGGCGGCTCGATCATCAACATGTCGTCGGCGGCATCGAGCGTCAAGGGCGTGCCGAACCGCTTCGTCTACGGCACCACCAAGGCCGCCGTGATCGGCCTGACCAAGGCGGTCGCGGCGGATTTCGTCGGCCAGCGCATCCGCTGCAACGCGATCTGTCCCGGCACCGTCGAATCGCCGTCGCTCGAAGCGCGCATCGCCGGGCAGGCGCACGACCAGCACACCACGGTCGACGCCGTGCGGGCGGCCTTCGTCGCGCGCCAGCCGATGGGCCGCGTCGGCACGCCCGACGAGATCGCCGCGCTGGCGGTCTATCTGGCATCCGACGAAGCGGCGTTCACCACCGGCGCGATCCACGTGATCGACGGCGGATGGTCGAACTGACGCCCGCGCCGCGGCCCATGCGCATTCCTTCCCTTACCGCACGACTCCATGAAACTGCTTAGATACGGCGCGAAGCATCAAGAAAAACCCGGCCTGCTCGACGCGCAGGGGCGCATCCGCGACCTGTCGGGATACATCGACGACCTCGCGGGCGCCGCGCTGGAACCCGCTTCGCTCGCGCGCCTGCGCGAACTCGACCCCACCGGCCTGCCGCTGGTCGACGGGCAGCCCCGCATCGGCGCCTGCGTCGGACAGGTCGGCAAATTCATCTGCATCGGGCTCAACTACTCGGACCACGCCGCCGAGTCCGGCATGGACATCCCGCCGGAGCCCGTGGTGTTCGGCAAATGGACCAGCTCGATCGGCGGTCCCGACGACGACGTCGAGATTCCGCGCGGGTCGTCGAAGACCGACTGGGAAGTCGAGCTGGGCGTCGTGATCGGCCGGGGCGGCCGCTACATCGACGAAGCGGACGCGCTGTCGCACGTCGCCGGCTACTGCGTGGTGAACGACCTCTCCGAGCGCGAATACCAGCTCGAGCGCGCGGGCACCTGGGACAAGGGCAAGGGCTGCGACACCTTCGGCCCGATCGGTCCGTGGCTCGTGACCGCCGACGAGGTGCCCGATCCGCACCGGCTCGCGATGTGGCTCGACGTCGACGGCCGCCGCTATCAGAACGGCTCCACAGCGACGATGATCTTCCGCGTGCCGTTCCTGATCAGCTACCTGAGCCGCTTCATGAGCCTGCAGCCCGGCGACGTGATTTCGACCGGCACGCCGCCGGGGGTCGGGCTGGGCCAGAAGCCGCCCGTCTATCTCGCGGCCGGGCAGACGATCGCGCTCGGCATCGACGGGCTCGGCGAGCAGCGCCAGCGTACCGTCGCGGCATGAATCCCCTCTTTTCCTGGTAACGACCATGACTCTGATTCGTTCGATGCGGGTACTGGACATCCGCTTCCCGACCTCCCGGCAGCTGGACGGCTCCGATGCGATGAATCCCGATCCGGACTACTCGGCCGCCTACGTGATCCTGGACACCGACCGGCCCGGCCTGGAAGGCCACGGGCTGACCTTCACGATCGGCCGCGGCAACGAGATCTGCTGCGCGGCGATCGAGGCGATGCGGCATCTGGTGGTGGGCCTCGATCTCGATACGATCCGCCAGGACCTCGGTAGCTTCTGGCGGCACGTCACGTCGGACAGCCAGTTGCGCTGGATCGGCCCGGACAAGGGCGCGATCCATCTCGCGACCGGCGCGGTGGTGAACGCGGTGTGGGATCTGCTCGCGAAGGAAGCGGGCAAGCCGCTGTGGCGCTTCGTGGCCGACATGAGCCCGGAGGATCTGGTGCGCGCGATCGACTTCCATTACCTGAGCGACTGCCTCACCGAGCGGGAAGCGCTCGAACTGCTGCGACGCCAGGCGCCGGGCAAGGCCGAACGGATCACCGCGCTGACGCGCGAAGGCTACCCCTGCTACACGACCTCGGCCGGCTGGCTCGGCTACAGCGACGACAAGCTGCGCCGGCTCTGCCGCGAAGCCGTGGACGCGGGCTTCGAGCACATCAAGCTGAAAGTCGGCGCCAACCTGGAGGACGACATCCGCCGCGTGAAGATCGCCCGCGAGGTGATCGGCCCGCATCGCAAGCTGATGATCGACGCCAATCAGGTCTGGGAGATCGACGAGGCGATCGACTGGGTGCGCGAGCTGTCGTTCGCCCGGCCGTGGTTCATCGAGGAACCGACCAGCCCCGACGACGTCGAGGGGCACCGCAAGATCCGCGCGGCCGTGGCGCCCGTGCAGGTCGCGACGGGCGAGATGTGCCAGAACCGCGTGCTGTTCAAGCAATTCATCATGCGCGGCGCGATCGACGTGGTGCAGATCGACGCGTGCCGGATCGGCGGCGTCAACGAAATCCTCGCGGTGCTGCTGATGGCGGCCAAGTACGGGCTGCCGGTGTGCCCGCACGCGGGCGGCGTCGGCCTGTGCGAATACGTGCAGCACCTGTCGATGATCGACTACGTCTGCATCTCGGGCACGCGCGAAGGGCGCGTGATCGAGTACGTCGATCATCTGCACGAGCATTTCGTCGATCCGTGCGTGATCCGCGGCGCCGCCTACATGCCGCCGACCGCGCCGGGCTTCTCGATCACGATGAAGGCCGATTCGCTGCAGCGCTACCTGTTCCGCGGCGCCCAGGCGACCGAGGCCGCGCTCGCCTGAGCGCCGCCGACACGACAAACCGACCGCGCCGACGAGCGCGGCCCCCGCAGGCGAATGGAGAAGACAACGTGGATCTGAATCTGAAGGACAAGGTCGTGCTCGTCACGGGCGGCGGCGCCGGCATCGGCGGCGCGATTACGCTGCGGCTCGCCCGGGAAGGCGCGATCCCGGTCGTGCTCGGCAAGAGCCCGCTGCACGACGCGTTCGCATCGCAACTGCGCGAGCTGCAGCCGCGCGCGCGCTTCATCCAGCTGAACCTGGCCGACGACGCGCGATGCCGGGACGCGGTCGCACAGACGGTCGACGCGTTCGGCCGGCTCGACGGCCTCGTCAACAACGCCGGCATCAACGACAGCGTCGGCCTCGACGCGGGACGATCGGCGTTCGTCCAGTCGCTCGAACAGAACCTGATCCACTATTACGTGATGGCGCATTACTGCGCGCCGCACCTCAAGGCGAGCCGGGGCGCGATCGTCAACATCTCGTCGAAGACCGCGATCACGGGCCAAGGCGGCACGAGCGGCTATTGCGCGTCCAAGGGCGCGCAGCTGTCGCTCACGCGCGAATGGGCGGCCTCGTTCGCGGACGACGGCGTGCGCGTCAACGCCGTGATCCCCGCCGAGGTGATGACGCCGCTCTACGCGCACTGGATCGAGAGCTTCGACGATCCGCAGGCGAAGCTCGCGGCGATCACGCGCAAGATTCCGCTCGGCAAGCGCATGACGACGGCCGACGAGATCGCCGCCACCGCCGTGTTCCTGCTGTCCGACCAGGCGTCGCACACCACCGGCCAGTGGCTATTCGTGGACGGCGGCTACACTCATCTCGATCGCGCGCTGACCTGAGCGATCCCCCACGCGTCACGAGGAAGCACACCATGCGGCATTGCCTCGCGCTGGACCTGAAGGACGATCCCGAGTCGATCGCCCGCTACGAAGCCCACCACGTCCGCATCTGGCCGGAGATCGCCGCGCACCTGCGCGTTCACGGCGTGCGCGTCATGGAGATCTACCGGCTCGGGACGCGCCTCGCGATGTGGATGGAAACCGACGACGCGTCGTTCGACGCGGACCGCTTCGCCGCCGCGACGCGCGACACCCCGGCGGTGCGCGAATGGGAAGCGCTGATGGACACATTCCAGACGCCCACGCCCTGGACGCCCGCCGGCGAGAAGTGGACGCCGATGCACAGAATTTTCGATCTCGCGCGGCAGCCGTGACGGCGCCGCCCGATTCCCCACCCGAAGGAAGCCGCACCATGCAGCCGTATTCCGACACCCCCCCGGCGCCGCTCGGCGCCACGCAGCGCAGCGCCAACCTGCGTACCGCGCTGATCCTCGTCACCACCCTGTTCTTCATGTGGGGGCTGTCCTATGGGCTGCTCGACGTGCTGAACAAGCATTTCCAGGAAACGCTGCACGTGAGCAAGGCGCAGTCGGGGCTGCTGCAGGCCGCCTACTTCGGCGCGTACTTCCTGATGGCGATGCCGGCCGCGCTGCTGATGGAGCGCTTCGGCTACAAGAAGGGCATCCTGTTCGGGCTCGCGCTGTACGCGATCGGCGCGCTGCTGTTCATCCCCGCATCGGGCGCGGCGAGCTTCCCGTTCTTCCTGTTCGCGCTGTTCGTGATCGCAAGCGGCCTCGGCTGCCTCGAAACCGCCGCCAATCCCTACGTCACGTTGCTGGGCAAACCCGAGAGCGCCGAACGGCGCCTCAATCTGTCCCAGTCGTTCAACGGGCTCGGCAGCTTTCTGGGGCCGATCATCGGCGGGATGTTCTTCTTTTCCTCCGGTGTATCCGACAGCGACGAGCTGGGCTCGGTGAAGATGATCTACGTGATCATCGCGGGCGTGGTGCTGCTGATCATGGCGCTATTCGCCCGCACGCCGATGCCGGAGATCCGCGAAGCCGCGCCCGCGGCCGCGAGCGCCGCCGCCCGGCCGCTGCTGCGGCAGCGTCACTTCCTCTACGGCGTCGCCACGCAGTTCTTCTACGTCGCCGCACAGGTGGGCGTGGGCGCGTTCTTCATCAACTACGCGGTCGATCACTGGCCGGGCGTCACGTCGCAGCGCGCGTCGTTCCTGCTGTCGATCGGGATGCTGTGCTTCATGCTGGGGCGTTTCGCCAGCACCGCGCTGATGGGCCGCATCGCGCCGAGCAGGATGCTGACGATCTACGCGCTCGCCAACATCGCGCTGGCGCTGGTCGTCGTCGCGGCCGTGCCCGTTCTCTCGGTCGTCGCGCTGATCGCGATGTTCTTCTTCATGTCGATCATGTTCCCGACGATCTTCGCCCTCGGCGTGAAGGATCTCGGCGCTCACACCAAGCGCGGCGCGTCGTTCCAGGTGATGGCGATCGTCGGCGGCGCGCTGATGCCTTACGCGATGGGCCGCGTGGCGGATGCGAACGGCACGGCGGCGTCGTACCTGCTGCCGGCAGCGTGTTTCGCGGTCGTGGCGTGGTACGGCTGGAAGGGATCGCGGGTCGGCGAACCGGAGGCCACGGCCGGCGGCAAATAGCGGATAACCGGGCGAATCGTCTCGAGTCGCCCTGACCTCGATCGACACCCTCGATCGAGGTGGAATGCAGTACGGAGCAGTACCGGACTACCTGAGTTCAACGAAGACGGATAAACGGAAAACCGATTGCCTATAGGGGGCACGTCATGAATGCATTTGCCGGTTGCAGGGATCGTCACTCGCCATCGTCGTCGACCGCGATTGCCAGGTCGCTTGGCGGGATCATCGTATGCGTCAGCGTCGTGCTGTCGGGTTGCGGCGGCGAAGGGGGCGACGGCAATCCAGCCGTCGCCTTCAGTTCGATCAACGCGGCCGCGCCGGTCGCCGGCGCGAGCGTGCTGTATGCGGGCCCGTCCGGGTCCGGTTCGGACTGTTCGTCTGGCGCGCCCTGCGATCTGAACGGCGCGCAGCAGAAAGTCAGGCAGTTGCGGGCGGCCGGCACCGCCGATGTACAGGTCCAGCTCGCCGACGGGACCTACCGGCTGCCGGGCACGTGGACATTCGGCGCGGCCGATTCGGGAGCGGCGGGCCACCCGGTCGTATGGACGGCCATGACCGGCGCGCATCCGGTGATCTCCGGCGCCACCCAGGTCACGGGATGGTCGTCATCCGGGACGAGCGGAACCTGGTCCGCCTCGGTGCCCGCCGGCAGCAATTCCCGGCAGCTGTACATCGACGGCGCGCAAGCGCTGGTGGCACAGCAAACCCCCGACCAGCTGGGCTTCACCGGAGGGTGGACCAGCACCTCGACCGGCTACAACATCAAGGCCGACACGGTCGCCACGGCCTGGTTCGCCAAGCTGAGCGCGGCCCAGGTTGCCAACGTCGAGTTCACCTATGCGCAAGGCAACGGCGCATGGACCGAATCGCGATGCCGAGTCGCCAGCTATTCGAACGGCACGCTCACGATGGCGCAACCGTGCTGGACCAATGTCGCGTATCGCTCGTACACCACGGATCTCGTTCCTCAGCTCACCGGCGGCTTGCCGCCGCTGGCGGCCAACACGATGCCGTCGTCGATCGAGAATGCGCTGTCGCTGATCCAGCCGGGTCAATGGTTTCTGGATACCGCCGCCCGTCGCCTCTACTACCGGCCCATCCCGGGGCAGCAGGTGGCGAACCTGGACGTCGAGCTTCCGCAGCTGGAAGCGCTTGTCCAGGGCGCGGGGTCGCTCGCCAACCCGCTGCATGACGTGACCTTCTCCGGCCTGCAGTTCTCCTACGCGACCTGGAACGACCCATCGACATCGGTCGGGTTCGCCGATGTGCAAAGCAACTTGCGGATGACGACCGCCGACGGCAGACAGGGCCTGTGCAGCTTCTCCTCGCCCGCCGGCTCCTGCCCGTGGGCCGCGCTGACGCAGCCGCTGGCCAACGTCAGCTTCACCGGAGCGAACAACATCACGATCAGCGGGAATCGCTTCATCAATCTGGGGGGAGCGGGGCTGGCGTTCAAGTACGGCTCCTCGAACAACCTGATCCAGAACAACGAATTCGCCTCCATCGCGTCGACCGGAATCATGATGGGCTGCACCTACGATCCGACGCCGATCCCCGTCAACGGCCAAGCCGCGACCAGTCCCGCGCTCATCAAGCAGAACTGCAACCCGAACCCGGCACTGGTGGCGAACGATGTGATCGGCTCGAACGAGATCATGACCAACAACAGGATCGTCGGCAATCTGATTCACAACATCGGAACCGACTACCACTCCGCCTGCGGGATCACGCTGCTGTTCGGCCAGAAAACCACCGTGACGCAAAACGAGATTCACGACGTCCCTTACACGGCGATCACGGCCGGCGTCATCCAGGGACATGTCGACAACGCCAGTCATCCGCAGAATTCCGTCAACATCAACGGCAGCAATACCATCAGCAACAATCTGCTGCATGACTACATGGCAGGGCTCGCGGACGGCGGTGCAATTTATATCGAGGGGCATCAGGCGCAATACCAGTATCAAGCCAACGGCACCACGATCGATCCGGCGGCAACCTTGGCCCACGGCATGCAGGCGACCGGCAACGTGGCTTACAACGGCAACAGCACGGATTTCACCTTCTACGACGACGCGGGATCCGAGTGGATCAACTGGGCAGGCAATGCCGCTTACAACGCCGGCGCCAACAACCAAGGCGGATGCCAGGCCACCGGCCATTTCTGGATCACCGGCAATTACTTCTCCGCGCCTTCGGGGGTCTACGCTTGCGCATCGGCAATCGATACCCACAGCAGCGCGAACGTGACGATCGCGTCGAGAGCGGATATTCCGTCGTCCGTGCTCAACAGCGCCGGCCGGCAGGGGATCCAGGGGGCGATTTCCGAAAGCAGTCCGAACGGCCGGCTTGGCGATAACGCGTCGCAAATCGCTTACTCGGGATCCTGGCAACAAGTCAACTCGCGGCCGGGGTACGACTACCTCAAGGATCTGCACTACACCACCAGCAACAACGACACGATGACCCTCCCGTTCAACGGAACGGCGATCCAGATCTTCGGCGAACAATATACCGACCAGGGCAATCTGGGCATCAGCGTCGACGGCGGCGCGCAGCAAATAGTCAGCACCGTCCCCGCGGACGGGAAGCGGCACTCGAATGTCGCCGTGTATACGTCCCCCTTGCTGGCGCGCGGGCAACACACGCTCACCGTGACCAAGTTGTCCGGCACCTATGCGACCATGAACGGAGCCTATATCTTCCCTTGAGGGAGGCTCGCCGCGGCTTGATTCACGCGCGAATCGACGGCGTTGCACGGATGAGAGGGGAAAGAGAGGCGCAACAGGCCGATCGCCCGGCCGCTTTCATCCGGACCTGCCGCAGGCTGGTGAAGCCCGTCGATTCCGCCGACTGACAGGCGCGCTACGCGCGCTCATCCCGCCCATCCAGCGTGGCCGGACGGATGGGGCGAGCGGGATCGCGCATCGGCGGCGGCCTGCCGGATGCGCCCTTCGCGAAAGGCACGACCGGGGGCGGCGACGCACGCCGCCGCCCTCGTAGGAAAAGACGCGGGAACGCAATGCGGGGGCTGCGAACCGGCGATACGTAGTCAAACAGCGGGATGGGTTGGTCAGCTACCGCGACGCCGGCCGGATCGACGGCAAGCCGGATCGCAGCGCTGATCCATGGGAATCAAGGAGAGCAGGATGAAGAGCATACGGTCCGGATTTACATTAGCTGTACTGAGTACATTGATCGCGGGATGCGGCGGCGACGGCACGGATGCGTCGTCCGGTCCGATGGCGGCCGTCAGCGCCAGCGCGCAGGGCAGCCCGGCTGCCGTCGCCTCGGACGACAAGATGAACCGCCCGTGCAAGCCCACGGCCATCTACGTGTCGCCCGACGGCTCGGACGC
This sequence comes from Burkholderia alba, assembly GCF_034721475.1. NCBI lineage: Bacteria > Pseudomonadati > Pseudomonadota > Betaproteobacteria > Burkholderiales > Burkholderiaceae > Burkholderia > Burkholderia alba. Next base: position 19,892 of record NZ_JAWJWL010000023.1, read on the forward strand.
CGCGCCCGGCACCCGCCGCCGCCCCAAGGCGACGCTCGGCGCCGGCATCGACGCCGCGATCCAGAAGCAATTCAAGGAAGTGATCCTGACGGACGGGGTCTACTACCTGAGCCGGCCCGTCTATCTCAACTCGGCGGCGTCCGGCCTGTACATCCACGCCGACGATGGCGCGAAACCCGTGATCAGCGGCTCGCGCATCCTGACCGGCCTGAACTGGCAGCCCTACAAGGGCAACATCGTGATGACCCGCGTGAGCGGGGCAAGCTTCGACCAGCTGTTCGCGAACGATACGCAGCAGGTGCTGGCGCGCTATCCGAACTATCAGGCGGCCGGACCGGGCGTGGTGTTCAACGGCTCGACGAATCAGGCGGCGATCCAGGCACGGGCAGCGACCTGGGCGCCGTCGGCGCAGGGCTACGGCTACCTGCATTCGATGATCAACGGCAACTGGAGCGATCAGCACCAGGCCATTTACGGCGTGAATGCCGGCGGCGCGCTGAGCCTGAGCGCACCGGTCGGCAACAACCGGCTCGACCAGGGCACCAATACGTCGACCGAATACGTCGAAGGCGTGCTGGACGAGCTGGATGCGCCGGGCGAGTGGTATCTGGACACGCGAAAGGGCGTCCTGTACTTCTATCCGCCCGCCGGCATGAATCTGGCCAAGACCCGCTTCGAGGGCACCACCACCGAGAGCCTGATCAGGCTCCAGGGTACCGAACAGAATCCGGTCAGCAACGTGCGCATCGACGGACTGGTCTTCACGAAGGAAAACTACACGTTCATGAAGACCACCGAGCCGCTGCTGCGCAGCGACTGGACGATCTATCGCAACGGCGCGGTCTTTCTCGAGGGCACCCGCGACGTCCAGCTCACCCACAACGTGTTCCGCGATCTCGGCAGCAACGCGATCTTCGTGAGCGGCTACAACCGCGGCGCGAAGATCGACACCAACGAGATCTACAACATCGGCGCGAGCGCGATCGCGCTGGTCGGGCGGATCGATGCCGTCCGTGCGGTCAAGAATTCCAGCGCCCCGCCGCCGCTCAACTACAACACGCCGGCCAACTACGCGAACCTCGATACGACGCCCGGGCCGAAGAGCAACAACTACCCTTCCGGCTCGATCGTCTCCGACAATCTGATCCACGACATCGGCCTCAAGGAAAAGCAGGTCGCCGGGGTCGAGATCTCGATGGCGTCGAAGATCACCGTGGATCACAACAGCATCTACAACACGCCGCGCGCGGGCATCAACATCGGCGACGGCACGTGGGGCGGCCACGTGATCCAATACAACGACGTGTTCAACACCGTGCTGGAAACCGGGGATCACGGCGCGTTGAACGCGTGGGGCCGCGACCGCTACTGGAGCCCCGACTACAACGCGATGGCCGCCGAGATGCAGGGCAACCCGACGATCTGGAACCTGGACGCGGTCGACACGACGGTGATCCGGTTCAACCGCTTCCGCTGCGATCGCGGCTGGGACATCGACTTCGACGACGGGACGTCGAACTATCTCGTACAGAGCAACGTGCTGATCGGGACCACGCCCGCGCAATCGAAGAACGACCTTTCGGGCGGCCTGAAATTCCGCGAAGGCTTCATGCGGACCGGGAAGAACAACATCATCCTGAACAATTCGTTCTATCCGCAGGTCTGGTTCGCGAACAGCGGCGACGTGTTCACCAACAACATCACCATGGGCGCGCACAATCCGGCCATCCTGTCGCACTACGGCAAGCTGATCGACCAGAACCTGTTCATGACCGCCGCCGATCTCAAGGCATCGCAGGCGATCGATCCGGGCGCATGGGATATCGATTCGGCCGTGGGCAATCCGTTGTTCTCGAACCCGGCCGCCGGGAACTACAACGTGCCGTCCGATTCGCCGGCCGTGACGAAGATCGGCTTCACCCCCTTCGACACGACCCGCTTCGGCGTGCAGAACGCGGCGCTGAAAGCCCGGGCGCAGACCCCCGCCTATCCGGTGCTGGACTATTCCGGCACGGCCCAGCAAAGCTCCGACAAGACCACCCTGTCGATCGGCGCGACGGTCGAATCGGTCACGACGGTGGCCCAGCAGTCCGCGCTCGGCCTGCCGTCCACATCGGGCGTCCAGGTCGATTCGGTGCAGGCGGGCAGCCCCGCCGCCGCGTCGGGGCTGCAGGCCAACGACGCGATCGTCGGCGTGGTGTCCGGCGCGACGGTGTCCGCCATCAACACCGTCGGCGATCTCTCCGGCGCGATCAACCAGGCGAACGGCGCCAGCCTGACGCTGCGGATCTACCGCAATCAATCTCCGCAGACGCTGGTGCTCAAGACCCGCTGACCGGTCACGCCGGACGCTCCCCGCCGCGCGCGTCGCGCGGCGGGGAGCGGGACACCGCATCGCAACGAAACGCCGAGCGCCGAGTGCCGGGACGTCGGGCTTCGGCGCGGTGACATTTCCATGACCGTCCGGTCATTACCCGGCTCAACTAAACAATTATTAATATCACCGCATTTCATTACCCCAATCCTTATTCCAATTATTGGGATCAAATAAAATACCTCGACTTTCCATCGTCAGCCCGGATACTTGAAATCAAAGTGGTTCTAGATTGGTGATAAGCAGATTCTTAACGAAAAATAGTTCTGGAGGGGAAACAATGGATATGTTTCGGGCTCGAACTGCTTCGCCCGGGTTGGGTATCGTACGGATCGCTCCTGCATCGCCAGCGGACGACGCGATATCGCCCCGCTCCGCACCAGTGCCCGTCCGGCGGGGTCTCCGCCGGTTTTCTCCGCGCTTCCCGCCGCACGCCCGGCTCGGCCGGCATGCAGGTCTCGCCGGGACATTCGTGGATTCATTCCCGATACCGGCGGATGAATCGAATATCGACAAGGCAATTACCCGGCACCGATCATGGAATCGATAAAATCGATTCCATGATCGAATAATAGTCCCGCATCACGACAATATCCGATTTACCGTTTTATGCGAATTAAAGCGCGCGCTTCGTCACGATTGAGAGACGTGGAAGCGACATGCGCGCTTATTGGCGCGTGATTCGCGCCGGCCATCCTGATCTGATAAAAGGAACGTAAAAATGGACAGAAGAAGCTTCATTTCCTTCTCCGCGCTGGTGCCCATCCTGTCGGCGTGCGGCGGAGGAGACGACAGCAGCGGCATCGGTCCGGCCGGCGCGGCCGCGACCGAATCCGGCAGCGCACTGGCTGCCGCCGCGACCGCCGAACCGAGCCCGAGCGGACTGGCGCGTCACACGTTCTCGTTCAGCGCCGACGGCGCCCAATTCCTGCTGGACGGACAAGCGTTTCAGATCCGCAGCGGCGAAATGCATCCCGCGCGCATCCCGGTCGAGTACTGGCAGCACCGGATCCGGATGGCGAAAGCGATGGGCATGAACACCATCGCGCTGTACATCATGTGGAATTACCACGAAACGGTGCCGGGCCAGTTCGACTTCAAGAGCGACAACCGCGACATCGAAGCCTTCATCCGGCTCTGCCAGGCCGAGGGCATGTGGGTGCTGCTGCGCCCCGGCCCGTACGTCTGCGGCGAATGGGATCTCGGCGGCATTCCGTCCTATCTGCTGCGCTACCCCGACATCCAGCTGCGCACCCGCTCCGCGAACGACCCGCACTACATGGCGGCGGTCGGCCGCTACATCGGCGAGCTGATTCCGCGCATCAGGCCGCTGCTCGTGGCCAACGGCGGCCCGATCCTGATGATCCAGATCGAGAACGAGTTCGGCTCGTATGCCAGCGATTCCGTCTACATGGAAGAAGTGCGGCAGCTCTGGGTCCAGGGCGGCATCCAGGGGCCGTTCTATACCGAGGACGGGCTGTCGCAGCTCGAACAGAATCAGTCCAACGTCACGGGCGGCGCGATCGCGCTGAGCGGCGGCACCGCATCGGACATCGCGGCGGCACGCCGCGCGTACCCGAGCGTGCCGGCGATGGCGGGCGAGGTCTACCCCGGCTGGCTCACGCACTGGGGCGACGCGGTTCTGCAAGGCACCGCCACCGACATCACCGCGACCCTGACCGCGCTGATGCAGCAGAAGCTGTCGTTCAACATCTACGTCATCCACGGCGGCACGAGCTTCGGCTTCTTCGCCGGCGCGAACGCGGACAACAACGGCGGCGGCTACCAGCCGGACATCACCAGCTACGACTACGCCGCGCCGATCAGCGAGCAAGGGGTGGCGACCGCGCACTACACACGCTACCGCGCGCTCATCGCGCGCTACCTGAAGACGCCGCTGCCGCCTGTCCCCCGCCCGATCCCGACGCTCACGCGCCAGGGCGCGGACGCGGTGACGCCCACGCTCCACGCATCGCTCTGGGACAACCTGCCGGCCGCATTGCCCGCTTCCCGCACCGTCAACCCGCAGCCGTTCGAAATGTACGGCCAGGCGTTCGGCTTCGTGCTGTATCGCAAGGCGCTCGCGCGCTACGCCGGCGGCACACTGAACGTCACCGACGTCCACGACTACGCGACCGTGTTCGTCGGCGGCCAGTACATGGGCGGCCTGTCCCGCGCCGCCGTGCCGTCCGCCTACAGGCAGCGCCTCGGCGTCGTCCAGCAGGCGCCGCTGCCCTTGACGTCGGCGTCGGTGACATCGCCGACCCCGACGCTGGAGATCCTGGTGGAAGGCATGGGCCGCGTCAATTACGGACACGCGCTGGTGGATCGCAAGGGCATTCTCGAATCGGTCGCGCTGCAGGACCCCGGCGGCCAGGGCGGCGCGCTGACCGGCTGGGACGTGCGCCTGCTGCCGATGGACGACGCGTTCGTCGCCGGCCTGCGTCCCGTGTGCACCGATGCCCGCAAGAGCGGCCTGTTCTTCAAGGCGACCTTCCAACTGAGCCGCGTCGGCGACACCTATCTCGACATGAGCGGCTGGACCAAGGGCGTGGTGTGGGTGAACGGCCGGAACCTGGGCCGGTACTGGAGCATCGGTCCGCAGACGCGCCTGTACTGCCCCGCGCCCTGGCTCAAGGCGGGCGCCAACGAAGTGATCGTGTTCGATCTCCACCAACTGGAGGCGAAGCCGATCGCGTTCGCCGCGACGCTGGCCTAGCCGGTCCGCACCCGATACGGCGCCGGCTGCGCGCACCGCGCGGCCGCGCCGGCGGACCGCCCGACATCAAGCATCGCCCGAAACGAGGAAAACGCCATGAAACGATCAGGAAACCGAATTTCATTCACCGCGCTGGGCGCGGCGCTGCTCATGCTGTTCCAGGCGGCGCCCGCCCAGGCATTCACGTTCAGCGCGGCGGCGCCGGTCTCCGCGAGCCCCTACTCGGACAGCCCCAACGCCTTCTTCATCGATCGCGACGGCACCTTCTTCCTGCAGAACGCCTACGCCCAGTACGACGACGTGCCCGCCGACCACGTATGGAACTTCTATACCGGCGCGAACGCGGATGCCGTCTCGCTGTCGGCGGCTCATTCCCAATACGACACGCGAACGCTCTGCAACGACGGCAACCCCGTCGCGCAAGCGCTGTTCGGACAGCCCGTCAAATCGCAGACCGGCTATTCGCAGGCCGACTACTGCGACATGATCGGCGTGTGGGTCGACCCCGATACCGGCAACTGGTACGGGCTCGTGCACAACGAGCTGTTCGGCAACAACCCGCGCGTCGACGCGATCTCCTACGCCGTGTCCACCGACCGGGGCGCGAGCTGGACGCTGCAGCAGCCGATCCTCACCTCGCCGTACGGCAAGGGCGATCCGAACACGCCGTACTACTACTATGGCGACGGCGATCCCCGGCTGTTCGTCGATTACGCGTCCGGATATTTCTACGTCTTCTACACGAGCCGGATTCTCGGCCAGAACGGCAACCCGTCCGGCTTCGACAACTACATGTGGGCACATGCGGCGAGGGCGCCGATCGGCCAGAAGATGACGCCGTCGTCATGGCAGAAGTTCTACGACGGCAAATGGCAGCAGGCGCCGGGCACGAACTGGACCTGCGACGCGTCGACGGCGGGTTCGATCCCCTGCGCGGCGGCCCCGGTCTCCAGCTCGCTCGAAGCGAACCTCCAGGGCCCGTCCACCGACCTGAGCGCGCAAGGCGGCCCCGCCGCCGACACCACCGGCGGCGAAACCTTCGTCACGCCGGGCAAGAACGCCGGCAGCCTGTACAACGCGGGCTACACCAACGGTACGTTGCGGGTCATGAGCGTCTCGTGGAATGTCTATCTGCAGAAGTACATCGCGATGGCCGAGGACCGCACGGTGTCGAATCCCGGCACGCCGAACTTCGACTACGGCCTGCCGGCCACGACGCTGAAGTTCTACGTGTCGAGCGATCTGGGCACCCCGCAATGGACCTACGCGGGCAGCGTGCCGTACAACTCGGCGTCCTGGTACCGATGGTTCGTCGACAGCGCGACGAAGACGTCGTCCAGCGCACTCGGCAAGACCTTCCGCGCGTACTGCGGATTCGGCTGCTCCAAGTACGGCTCGGAATACGTCGACGTCACGGCGGCCGTCGCTCAGCCGGCCGATGCCGCCCCGGTCTACTACTCGGACGCGAGCGGCCATTCGATCGGCGCGGGCACCGCCGTTCGCCGCTACTTCATCGCGCATCCCGGCAATCCGGCGACCAATCTCCCCAGCGCCGCCGCCGGCGCATGGCAGTTCGCCGCGACCGGCGACGGCTTCTTCACGATCGCGATCAACGGCACGTATCTCGGCGTGAAGGACGGCAATGCCGGGCGCGCGTGGGGCGCGCCCGTCGTGCTGTCGAAGGCCGCGCCGGCCGCGTCCGCCGCTCGGCAGCAGTGGTATTTCCAGAAGGTCGCGGGCGCGGGCGGTGCGGCATTCCGGATCGTCAACCGGTACAGCGGGCTGGCGCTGAGCTTCCCCGGCAGCGCGCTGACGACCGATCTCTCCACGGCGGTGACGGCGCCGCTCAGGAACTGGGACGCCGCCGCGCCGGCGTCGATCCAGGTCTGGAAGCAATCCGACCAGGCCATCGTGCTTCAGTGACGCATGCCGGGGCCGCCCCCGGCATGCGTCGGCAGCATCTCGCACTTCGCGGCGCGCGGCGGACCTTCCGACGCGCGCCGATCGCGGTTTCGACTTTCGATGACAGACCCGAACGACCAGGAGGCACGCAATCATGAAGCATCCTCATTCCCCCCGCCTGTCGGTGTTGCTGCCGCTGCTGCTCGCGGCCGGCGCCGCGCACGCGCAGGACAGCGGCCAGCCGATGGCCTGCGGCACGCTGGACACGCCGCCCAACCTGACCGGCGGCAACGCCGCTCCCGCCGTGATGCCCGCGCTTCAGTCGTGGACCGGCGGCAAGGGGCAGTGGCAGGTAACGTCGGCAAGCAAGATCGTCGTCGAGAGCGCCAATGCGACGACGCTGCAGCCGATCGCGACGCAATTGCAGGCGGACCTGAAGGAATCGACGGGCATCACCTTGCCGATCGTCACGGGATCGGCCGCGCAATCCGGCGCCGTCAATCTCAGCCTCGTGCCCTGCGGCACGACGAGCGCCACCCAGCTCGGCAACGAGGGCTACACGCTGTCGGTGCAGGGCGGGGCGGTGCTGCGGGCGAACAAGCCGGCCGGCGTGTTCTACGCCACCCGCACGCTGCTGCAGATGCTCGCGCTGGACGGACAGGCGCCGAAAGCGCACAAGCAGGTGGCGAGCGGGTACGCGGCGGACTACCCACGGTACGCGGTGCGCAGCGCACTGCTGGACGTCGGCAGCCTGTTCATGACGAAGGCGTTTCTCGAGGACTACATCCGGTTCATGAGCTGGTACAAGCTGAACACGCTCCATCTGCACCTGAACGAGGAAACGCCGCGCGGCTCGACCTATACGCAGGCGGCGCTGCGCGTGATCAGCCCGAAATACCCGAACCTGAAGCCCATGGACGGCGATCCCAACGGCACGACCGGGGCCGCGATGAAGGGCTATACGAAGGACGACTGGGCCGAGATGGAGAAGGTGGCCGCGCAGTACGGCGTCGAAATCCAGCCGGAATTCGACACGCCGGGACACTCGGCGATCTTCCTGAGAGACCAGCCCACGCTGGCCGCCGGGGATAGCTCGCCCACGATCAAGAACAGCAAGGTCAACCTGGATCCCACCAATCCGAAGACGCTGCCCTACATCCAGGGCGTCTTCGACGAATTCCTGCCGTGGTTCCATGCGAAGGACATCATGATCGGCGGCGACGAGGCGGGCGTCTCGGGAGAGGGCAACTACCTGTATGCGCTCGCCAATCACGTCACGGCCACCACCACGCCGGACGGCGCGCCCCGGAGCGTTTCGATCTGGAACGACGGATACGATTCGACGTCGAACCTCGCCAAGCTCAACAGCAGCATCACGATCCAGAACTGGAACGGCAGCGACGGCACCTTCTACAACACCTACAAGGTGTCGAAGGTCCTGGACTCCTCCGATGCCTGGTACGTCGTTCCGAACGGGAACAACAACAACAGCGTGGGCCAGGCGAACACGCTCTACAACTGGAATCCCGGCGCGCCGGTGGTCGGCGGCCAGATCTGCGAGTGGAACGACAACGCCGTGATCAGCAGCCTGACCCAGGACGGCATCCATCAGGCGTTCAAGGATCTGGTGCCCGCCGCGGGTCTGATGTTCTGGAAGGGCCGCGTGAGCGGCTCGGACGGCAAGACCGTTCCGTACGCGTCGCTCATGCAGGCGCTGCCGACGCTCGGCTACGGCCCCGGCGTGACCCAGTTGCCGGGCGCGCTGTCCAGCCCGCCCGCCGCTCCCGCGCCGGTCGCATACGAAGCCGACTCCCCCAACAACACGCTGTCCGGCGGCGCGCAGGTCGTGTCGCAGAACTGCGTGAACTGCACCGACGGCAGCCGCGTCGGCTACATGGGCAGCCTGACCTTCAACAAGATCTCGGTGCCGGCCAGCGGTACCTACAAGGTCGCCGTGAATTTCGGCAACGGTTCGGGCGGCAAGGTGTCCGCCAACCTGAGTTTCGACGGCGGCGCGCCCGTCAACGTGTCCTTTCCGCCGACCGGAAGCTGGGGAACGATCTCGTCGCTGACGGTCGTCGGCCGCTTCGTGAAAGGCGGCGCCAACACCCTCGCCATCACGCCCGATTCGTCCGGCACGAAACCGCCCGATCTCGACGGAATCGGAACGCCTGCCCTGCAATAGCGCGTGCCGCCGCGCCCGTCGAGCCTGCGTCGCGCGGCGGTCGTCCGCTTACCCGATGAGCCTGTCCCTCTTGCTGGAGAAGACCATGCGCCGATCGATTCACGAACCCTCGAACCCGCACACGGGGCGGCGTACGCCGGCCGCGCTGGCGGACGCGCTGCCGCGTGCGCCGCTCCGTCGGTCCGGCAGCGCCGCCGCCGTCACGGCGCTCGCGCTCCTGGCCGGTTGCGGCGGCGACGACGGCGGCCTCTCGGCCCCGGCCGCTGCCGCACGGCTCGCCGCCACGTCGATGGCGGCCCAGCCCGCCGGGGCGTCCTCCCCGGCCGCCGCCGCGCCCTACGTCTATACTCCCCGCCCGGTGATCGCGGTCGCCCCGACGGATTCCGACAGCGATCTGGTCAGGAAGGCCGCGATGGTGACCCCCACCGCGCCGCAATACGACTGGCAGCGCATGGAACTGACCGGCTTCGTCCATTTCTCCGTGAACACCAGCGTGTGGGCGACCGATCCCGCCTACCAGAACAACGGCACCGGGTCGGAGGATCCGATGGCCTTCAACCCCGTCAACCTCGATCCGAAGGTATGGCTGCAGGCGTTCAAGGATGCGGGCTTCAAGGAGGTCATCCTGACCGCGAAGCATCACAACGGCTTCCACATCTGGCCGGCGTCGACCACCCGTTACTCGGTCGCGAGCAGCCTCGACTGGAAAGGCGGCAAGGGCGACGTGGTGAAGGCATTCGCGGACGCGGCCCGGACCGTGGGTATCCGGGTCGGCTTCTACCTGTCCCCCGCGGACCTGCATGAAGGACAGGTTCCCAGCCAGATCCCGGGTTACGAGAAGACCGAGTTCATCTACGGCAGCGGGAAGAAACCGAACATCGCCTGCCAGATTCCGAAGGATGCGTCGGGCGTCGATCCGTCGAAGGTATTCACCTACACGGTCGACGAGTACAACTGCTTTTACATGCGCGATCTGTACGAGCTGCTGACGCAGTACGGGAAGGTGTCGGAGCTGTGGTTCGACGGCTTCAACCCGTACGGCAACAGCCGGCCGCAGCCTTACAGCACCGACCAATGGGTCGACCTCGTCAACAAGCTGCAGCCCGGCGTCGTGACGTTCAATTCGTATACGCCCGGCCAGTTGCTGACCTGGGTCGGCAACGAAAGCGGCGTGGCCCGCGCGCAGGCGCAATGGAGCGTGCTGCCCGCGAACAGCAGCACCTATCCGTCCAACATCGGCACCCTGACGAACGAGGAGGCCGACGATCGCGGCAGCCGGGCGGTGTTCAAGGCGAATCGAGCCGGCATCAACGCGTTGTGGTGGGCGCCCGCCGAATCGGACACGACGCTGTCGTCCGACGGTTCGTGGTTCTACAATCCCGGCGCGGGCACCAAGTCGCTCGCCACGCTGATGAGCGAATACTTCACGTCGGTCGGCCGCAACAGCAACTACCTGCTCAACATCGGCCCGCGCGCGGACGGCACGATGGCGCCGAACCAGCTCGCACTGCTGAAGACCTTCGGTCAGCAGATACGCGGCCTCTACCAGAACGCCATCGCCGTGGACGCGCAGGCCGCCGGCTCGATCCCCGGCCATCCGGCCGGCCTCGCGGTGGACGATTCCGCCGACACCTACTGGAGCTACGCGCCCGACGGCCGGAACAACGCGGGCTCGCTGACGCTGACGGTGAAAGGCGGCAGCCCGAAGAAGATCAACCTGATCGTGCTGCAGGAAGACATCCGGGTCGGGCAGCGCGTGGAGCGTTTCGACATTCAAAGCTGGAACGACAAGACCGCGCGCTGGGACCCGGTGGCGATCGGCGAACCCACGGGCACGATCGGCTACAAGCGCATCCTGTACCTGAAGAATCCGCTGTCGACGACCCGGCTGCGCATCAACGTCACGCAATCGCGATCGAGTCCCGCCATCTCGAACGTCGCGCTGTACAGCACCGGGTGGAACGGATGACGCCGCGGCGGCGGGTACTGCCGCGGCGACCAGGGGCAAGCGCCGGGCGACAGGCTAACAGGCGCGGGCGGCCGGGACGATGAAGCAGCGCCCCGGGGCGGCAGCGGCAACACCGCTGCCGCCCCGGCATCCCGTTCCGATCGGCGAGGAATGCCGCCGAATGGCATCCGCATCCATGCGAACGCGCCTGCCGCGCGCGTCGCGCGTCGCAATCATTTCCGATCTCGCCGGACATTCCGAATGAGCCGGCACGGTTGACCGGTTTAGCGCTTTCCCGTATTTAATCGAACAGCCTTCGTCTCGATTAACGTCACGAATCGACATTTCATGAAAATCGGACCGCGCCGGAATTTGAAATGCAATCCCATATATTGATCGGGATTACTTTCTCATCCCGTCTATTCATTACGATTAACACACATTTTCCCGACATCGAGTAATCATCGGGAACGTCATCGCCGTATCGCGGGCAAGCTCGAGCCTGCGGTTCAAGACCGCCGGCGGTTATCCGGCTCGGCCTTATACCGCGTCAACCCGCCTGTTTTCGGGCAATCCCGAAGGCCGCCCCCTTCAGAACAAGCCATTCCCATTCCGCTTTTACGGCGAACCGGATTGCCTTTCAAAAATCAACGAGGCATTGCCGATCGACCTTTTTTTCAATCCGGCTTTCAGCGATATTTCAACATCAGGATCTGGAAATTTCATCCCCGCGTCATCGTCCATTCGGTATCTTAACGATTGGAATCATGCCGAACGCAGCGCCATCCGACTGCGTGCCGTTTTATCCGAACGGCGGCGACACGATTCCTCTCCACGTATCCAATTTAAATTCCGAGGGGGTTCAATTGAAGAAGATTCTGTTTGCTCTGGCATTGTCCGTCGCCTCCCTGCCCGTGCTCGCCGCCGATGTGTGCCAGGGCGGCACCTTGCTGACCGGCACCGTCCAGACCCCGCCCACGTTCAAATCCGGGTCGGCGCTCCAGGGCATCTATCTGTCGCACACGCACGTGAGCCTGCTCGGCACGGACGGCGTGACGTACGACGTCGCGATGGACAACGTATTCGCGAACAACTACGTCCGCAACCAGAAGAGCGTGCCGAGTCCGCTGAACCAGATTCAGGTCGGCGATCAACTCGAACTGTGCGGCGAGCTCTACACCGGCGGCGACGTCGGCATCCACTGGGTCCATACGAACTGCGGCGATACGCCGACGCCGACGGACCCGAACGGCTGGGTGAAGGATCTGTCGCAGCCCGCGCTGGGCAACAATCTCGAAAGCAGCGAAACCTATTGCTACCTCTGGCAATAAGCGGATCGATCGACGCCCGGGCCGCCTCGTGAACCTCAAGCACAGGTACTGGCTTGCCGCCGGTGTCGCGGGGTGCGTCCTGGCCGGCATCTATCACGTCTCGCGCGGACCGGACCCCGTCGCGGGCGCCGGTGCGCGCGCTCAGGATGCGCAGATCACCGAGCCGGGCGCGTCGGCTTTCTCGTCGCCCGATCCGTCCGGCGCCGCCGCGCATCCCGCCGCCGCGCTGATCGGCAGCAGCGGACGCATCGTCGATCTGGGCGGCAGGACGGTCGCGCAGTACGTCGCCCGGTACGAAGGCGCGGCGCGTCTGGGCGACCCCGACGCCGCCTACCAGGTCTATCTGGCGGAATCGCTGTGCGCGGCGGATTCGAACCTCCGTCATACGATGCCGGGGGATCGCGCCGCGTCGCCGCCGGCCGACACGGCTCGCCTGTGCGCCGGCGTCACGCCCGCCGAAGTGCGGGAGCGGCTGCAATTCCTCGCGCTTGCCGCGCGAACCGGTCGCGCGGATGCGCAGATCGACTTCTACATCGAAGGGCCGGACGGCACGGGCCGCATTCCGTCGTCCGGAGCGTCTCCCGACGATCCGGACGTCAAGCGCTGGAAGGACGATGCGCTGGACCATCTGAAGGACGCCGCCGGAAAATGCGACCCGCTGGCGGCCGGCCTGCTCGCCACGAACTACCAGACCGGGAAGTTCAACGCGCAGGACCCGACGCAAGCGATCGCCTTCGACCTGCTCGCGGCGGCGGCGGGAAACGGCAAATGGCCCCGCGAGCGTCTGCAGGCGCGCTTCGGTACGCAGATGACGGCCAGGGCGTTCGATACGGCCTATGCGGACGGACTCCAGGCCGCGCACGACGCCTGCCCCCGATCCAGGACGCCATGAGATGACGGGCGGCCACGCCGCGCGAACGGCGCGCGTCCGGCCGGTCCGAACCTCGGCCTGCCGGCTGTCGGCCGGCTCCCGTCCAGCGATTTTTTCCGCCGGCCCCCACTCGCACCCCGTGATAGATTGCCGCCATCGAGGCGCGGACCACGCACGAACCCGACCCGGATCCGCCGCCCGCGGAGGCGACATGAAGATCAAGAAAGTCATCGAGCGGATCCCCGGCGGACTGATGCTGGTCCCCATGCTGCTCGGCGCGTGCGTGCACACCTTCGCGCCGGACGCCGGCAAATACTTCGGCTCGTTCACCAACGGTCTGATCGCCGGCACCGTGCCGATCCTGGCGGTCTGGTTTTTCTGCATGGGCGCGACGATCGATCTGCGCGCGACCGGCATCGTGCTGCGCAAGTCGGGCACGCTGCTCGTCACCAAGGCGCTCGTCGCCTGGCTCGCGACGCTGGTCGCCGCCCGCGTCCTCCCCGGCGGCGCCGTCGAGACCGGGCTCTTCGCGGGGCTGTCGGTGCTGGCGATCACGGCCGCGATGGACATGACCAACGCCGGGCTCTACGCCGCCCTGATGCAGCAATACGGCAACAAGGAAGAGGCGGGCGCGTTCGTGCTGATGTCGATCGAATCCGGGCCGCTCATCAGCATGCTGGTGCTCGGCGCGACGGGCATCGCGGTCTTCGAGCCGCGCCTGTTCGCCGGCGCCGTGCTGCCGTTCCTGATCGGTTTCGCGCTGGGCAATCTCGATGCCGACCTGCGCGAATTCTTCGGACGCTGCGTCCATCCGCTCATTCCGTTCTTCGGCTTCGCGCTCGGCAACAGCCTCGACCTGCACGTGATCGCGAAGAGCGGACTGCCCGGCCTGCTGCTCGGCGTGACGGTGATCGTCGTGACCGGCGTGCCGCTCATCCTGGCGGACCGGATCGTCGGCGGCGGCAACGGCGCGGCCGGGCTGGCCGCCTCGTCGACCGCCGGGGCCGCCGTCGCCAATCCGGCGCTCATCGCCGAGATGATCCCGAAGTTCAAGCCGCTCGTTCCCGCCGCGACCGTCATGGTCGCGACGTCCTGTCTCGTCACCGCGATCCTGGTGCCGATACTGACGGCGGCGTGGGTCAAGCACGCGGCGAAACGCTGACCTCGGGAGCCGGCTGCCTCTCCGGGCGTTGCACGGGCGAACGCGGCGCGCGGCGGGACGACGGCGCGATGCGCATCGCGCGCACGTTCGACGATCCGGATCGCCGAAGCAACCCGCGACGCGGGCCGCGTTTATCCGGCGGCGCGATGTAACCAGGCGATACGCATGGCCGGCTGAAAACGTGCTAAATATCACGGATTCCGCATGGCCGTCCGGCCGTGCCCCGCCGAGCATCCAACTTGTGATGGGTATGCCCAGTCCCGATATCGACTCCGATCTGTTCAGCACGATTCACGCCCGCCTGCCCGATCTGGCCGCGGCTCAACAGCGGGTCGCCCAGGTGTTCCTCGACAAGCCCGAATGGGCGATGCAAGCGCACGTGGACGAGATCGCGGTGCTCGCCGGCGTCAGCGAGCCCACGGTCGTGCGGTTCTGCAGAGCCCTGGGTTTCCAGGGGCTGCGGGATTTCAAGCTGCGCGTCGCCCAGCAGGTGGCGCTCGGCAGCGTCGCGCTGCATCGCAACGTCACGGCGATCGATTCGATCGACGACATCGTCGGGAAGGTGCTGCGCAGCTCCGCCGACATCCTGCTGGACGTCGAGCGCCAGTTGCCCATCGAGCAGGTGAAGCGCGCGATCGGCGCGATCGGCGGCGCGCACCGCGTCGACTGCTACGGCGTCGGCACCACGTCCGGCTTCGTCGCGGCGGACGCGCAGGCGAGGCTGTTCCGCTTCGGCATCCAGGCGCAGTCCTACACCGACGCCAACATGCAGATGTTCTCCGCCGCCACGCTGAACGCCGGCGACGTGGTGATCGCGGTATCGCACTTCGGGCGCATGCCCTTCCTGCTGGAAGCGGTGAGCGTCGCCCGGGAGCGCGGCGCCGTCGTGATCGGCGTCTGCGAACCCGGCACGCCGCTCGCCGGCGCGTGCAACATCCCGCTGACCTTCGCGCTGCCCACCTCGGTCAACGCGTATATCGGCAGCGATGCCTGCATCGCTCACCTGGCCATCATCGACATCCTGATCGTGGGCGTCGCGTTCGAACGCGGCGTCTCCGGGATCGAACAGCTGCGCCGACTGCAGAACGTCCTCTCTCCGCACGGCCTCGACATCTTCCCGCACCAGACGAGCGGCAAGAAGCGCTAGCCGGCGGCGCGCGCCGGCTCAATCGAGACGCGTTCCCGTCCGCGCGTCGAACGGCATGGTGGAAGCCGATCAGCGCCGGTCGGATATCGGGGCGGCGATTCGCGCCGCCGCCGGCCCGCGTCGCGCCCGGCCCTTCGCCGGCAACCAGCACGTCAACCGGGCCGCGCTGGCTCACCACCGGCTCGACCGCCGCCCGAATCGGTCGTTCGGGATTGGCGAGGATCGGCGCGACCTGCCTCGATCCCAGCTCGCCCGCCGGCGGACCAGGCCGTCCGCATCGGCATCCCGCGCCACTACCGTATCGCCCTCGCGGACGCAGCGTTGACACAGCGCCGCGCCAATCTCGCCGCACGCGTCCGTCACCAGCACCACACCACTCATGGCCGACCTCGCATCGGTGGGAGGGTCGAACCCGTCGCGGCTCGATCCTTCACGAGGAAACGCGGGGTAAACAGCGCCCCCTCAATATGTAATTAAATTACAAATTAGCAGCCGACAATATGCTTCTCAACATCCTTCATGCCATCCCGATAGTTGAGAAATGTAGCGTATACCCCATAAAACATGCGGTATTTCTGAATAAATCTCGGTGCTCCGCTCAAATCCAAAGTGACATTTTTTTTGAACGCGTGTAGCCTGATTACATTAACGATCCCGAAACAAGTCCCCATCGACTGTTCAGCGGAGGCTCGGATGACACCTGATTTCATAGCATTCCGAAATATCCCCGCCGTGCTCGCGATGGCGGGCTTCGCCGCCGGCACGATCGCGCACGACAGCAACGCCGCCGCGCCGTCCTTCGAAAAATGGCGCGCGGCTTCGAGAAGCCCAACGCGCCGTATCCAAGGTGTTCCTGCCGCTGGCCGTCCCCGCGATCGTGGCGACGGCGATCTTCGCGTTCATCAATGAGTGGATTGAATTCGCCGTGGCGTCAATGCTGATCCGATCGCCCGGGAACAAGACGCTGACGGTTCAGGTGACCGGCATGGTGGCGGGAAAATACGCGGTCGAATGGCCGCTCGCGATGGCGGCGACGCTCTGCGCGACGCTGCCGGTATCGATCGTGTTCGCGTGGCGGCAACGGTATCCGGTGAGAGGGCTGGCGCTGGGAGCGGTGAAGTAGCGGCTATTCCGGAAGCGCCATCCCGGCGCCGCACGGCGAAATACATCAGGAGAACACATGAAGACGAGGATAAGTATTGCCTTGCTGTTGTCCGTTTCGCTGGCCGCCTGCGGCGGCGACGACGGCGTGGGCGCAATCGCGCCGGGATCGATGCGGGCCGCCGCCGGCCCGGCATCGGGCAACGCGGCCGGGGCCGCGGCAAGCGGCCGGCCGCTTGCATGCGGCACCCAGGACGCCGCGCCGGCCGTCGCCAACGGGAACGCCGCGCCGGCGGTGGTGCCCGGCCTCCAGTCGTGGGCGGGCGGAAGCGGCACGTTCCAGATCGGCCCGACGAGCCGGATCGTCGTCGAGCCAGCCCATGCGGCCGTGCTGCAGCCGGTCGCGAACCAACTGCAAAGCGACTTGCTGGAGATCACCGGCGTCACCGCCGCCATCGCAACGGATTCGAACGTGCAGCCCGGCGATATCGGCCTCAGCCTCACGCCCTGCAGCCCAGCCATCGTGAAGCAGATCGGCAACGAAGGCTACACGCTGTCCGCCCTGAACGGCGTGATCCTGCGCGCGAACCCGACGCCGGGCATCGGCAACGGGTTCAACGGCCTCTTCTATGGAACCCGGACGCTGCTCCAGATGCTGGAATTGGACGGCCAGGCCAAGGGGCAGCACAAGTCGATTCCGCTGGGCTATGCCGTCGACGCGCCGCTCTACGGAGAACGCGCGGTGATGATCGACGTCGGCCGGGGTTTCGTGGACAAGGCATCGCTGAAGGCCTACATGAAGTTCATGGGCTGGTACAAGCTCAATACCCTGCACCTCGCGCTGACCGGCGATCTGCTGAATCGCTCGCCGGGGCCGAACACGGTCGCCAATGCGAACTTCCGGCTCTTCGATTCGAGCTTCAAGAACCCGCCGTTGTCGACCGACGGCCTGTACTACTCGAAGACGGACTGGAACGAGCTCGAGGACGCGGCGGCCGCGAACGGTATCGCGATCGTTCCGGAAATCAATGTGCCGGGGCATTCCCAATCGATGGCGCGCGCCATCGATCCCAAGAGCACGAGCGAAAGCCTCAATCTGTCCAATCCGAACACCTTGCCTTATGTGAAGAGCGTGTGGGATCAGTTCCTGCCGTGGTTCCGCTCGAACCGGGTGCACATCGGCGGCGATGAGGGCGGCTCCTCGGCCGCCATCCAGACATTCCTGAACAACGTCGCGACCTACCTCCAGGGCAAGGGCAAAACGGTCCAGATGTGGCAGGACACGGTCAGCGGCAATTCGAACTACAACGCGAACATCGTGATGCAGAACTGGCTGACCTCGGGTCCGCTGCCGTGGACCTCGCCCAAGTTCGCGTGGATCAATTCCAGCGGGTCGTTCTACGTCAATCCGAACAACGGCTCGCCTTATGAAGAATCGCTGGGATTCGCCGGCGACAGCTTCTACGCCAACGACAGCGCGCTGGGCATCTCCCACCCCGGCGGCGAAACCTGGGACTGGTTCGGCAACGTCGCGAAGCTTCAGGGATCGAACGGCTACGCGCCGATCGGCGGCCAGATCTCCGTTTGGAACGACCTGCTGTTCCACAATCCCTATACGTTCGAAGACCTGTCGAACTATCTGTTCTCGGATGCCGTCCCCGCCGCCGGCCAGATCTGGTGGAACGGCCAGAAAAAGGATGCCTCCGGCAACCTGGTGCCGTACGCCACGCTGAGAAAGAGCGTGGCGCTGTTCCAGTTCGGCCCGGGCACGAGCGGCGTGCCGATGTTCACGAAGTATCCGCTGTCGAGCACGACGCCGACGTTCGCCAACCCGCCCGCCTACAGCATCACGCCCGACTATCCCGCCCAAGCCGGCGTGCTGACCGGGCTCGCGACGAAATACAGCTGCAAGAGTTGCGGCGCGGGAGAAGTCGGCTACCTGGGCACCTACAGCAACGGCAGCGGAACGGTGACCATCACGGTCCAGGCAGCGGCCGCGGGCACCTATCTGCTGCCGATCTACTATGTGTCCGGCAACAGCAGCCCGTTCAACGGCCAGCTCACCCTCAACGGCGCGGCGCCGGTCACGATCACCTATCCGGCAACCGGCGGCAGCATCGATCAGGTCGCGGAGATGGGAACGTTCGTGACCCTGCAGGCGGGCGCCAATGCCATCAAGTTCTCCAGTACGACCGGGATGGGCAATATCGCGGGCCTCGGCACGCCGATCCTGCAACCGCGCTAGCCGACCCCGCGCGGGTCGGCGGGTTTCGGAAGCGCATCGTCGACAGCCCCGGCAGCGACGATGCGCGTCGCGGCAAGCGCTGTCATGAAACACGGCTCACATCACACTCCTACCAAGATGGAGGCAACATGCAAGTCCGGTTGAAGCAGTTGACGCAGGTCCGTATGGCGCTCGTCCTGGCCGCGACGCTCGCCGCGCCGTTTCCGTCGCACGCGGGCACGGCGACGCTGAACGATACGCTGGCGGCGCTCGACGACAGCGCCGCCGTCAAGGCAGCGCAGGCCGGCACCGCGTCGGCCGCCGGCGCGCCCTCGCTGCTGCCGGCCCCCGCCTACGCCGGCACGCGCGCCGTGGGCGCTTTCGCGCTGTCGGCCGACACGCCGATCCTCACGCGGGGCAAGGACGACCAGCTCGCCGACGCGGCCCGCTATCTGCACGACGTCATCCTGCGTTCGACGGGCTTTGCGCTGTCGACGGCGGGCGCCGACACGGCGCAAGGCTATGCGAGGTTCATCCTGCTGGACGTCGACGCCGCCAGGAAAGCCACGCTCGGCGACGAGGGGTACACGCTCGTCTCCGATCCGAAAGGGATCGTGATTCGCGCCGCGTCGGCTCAAGGCGTGTTCCACGGCGTGCAGACGCTGCTGCAGCTGCTGCCGCCGGCCGTCTACGGGCCGTCGCCCGCGTCGGCCGTCTGGTCGGTGCCGGGCGTCGCGCTCGCGGACTGGCCGCGCTTCGGCTATCGCGGCGCGATGCTCGACGTCGCGCGCCGCTTCTTCCCCGTCGACGACGTCAAGCGGTATATCGACGAGATCGCGCTCCTCAAGTACAACACCCTGCACCTGCACCTGACCGACGACCAGGGATGGCGCATCGCGATCGACGCGCTGCCCGCCCTCACCGACATCGGAGGCAGCACGCAAAGCGGCTTTCCGTCTAAGGCGGGCAACAACTGGTACTACACCGCGCAGCAGTATGCGGACATCGTGTCCTACGCCAAATCGCGCTTCATCACGATCGTGCCGGAAGTGGACGGCCCGAGCCACGTGAGCGCGGCGCAGGCGTCGATCGCGAACCTGAACTGCAACAACCAGGCGCTCGCCCCGTACTCCGGCTTCGACGGACCGGGCCTCAGTCTGCTGTGCCTGACGGACCCGACGCACCTGGCGAACGTGAAGGCCTATC
Source organism: Burkholderia alba (assembly GCF_034721475.1). Classification (NCBI taxonomy): domain Bacteria; kingdom Pseudomonadati; phylum Pseudomonadota; class Betaproteobacteria; order Burkholderiales; family Burkholderiaceae; genus Burkholderia; species Burkholderia alba. The sequence continues at coordinate 40,062 of NZ_JAWJWL010000023.1, forward strand.
TGCATACGGTGCTGCCGGCCGTCGCCGCGATGACGCCGGGAGGCTACGTCCACATCGGCGGCGACGAAACGCCGACCGGCATCACCCCCGCGCAATACAACGCGTACATCAGCGCGGCCGCGGGCGAAGTCGCCACGGCGAAGAAGACCGTGATCGGCTGGCACCAGATCGGCCCGGCGACGCTGACCGCCGGCACGCTGCTGCAATATTGGGGCGACGCGTCGGACCAGAAGACGATCGGCACCTCGTCCGAATCGAAGAACATCCAGCAGGTGCGGGCCGGCATCAAGCAGGGGGCGCGCTTCATCCTGTCTCCCGCCGATCGCGCGTATGTCGACATGAAGTACAACGCCAGCACGCCGTATGGGCTGAGCTGGGAGGGCTACGTCGATATCCAGAAGTCCTACGGCTGGGACCCGGAAACGCAGCTGTCGTCTCCCGACGGCAAGACGCGGCTTCTGAGCGCCAAGCAGATCGCGGGCGTCGAGGGCACGTTGTGGAGCGATCGCGCCTACCCGAACTCGACGTCGCTGCCGACGCCCAGTACCGTGTGGCCCGCGCCGCGCGTCTACGCGGACTACATGGCGTTTCCGAGGCTCGCGTCGATCGCCGAACTCGGCTGGTCGCCGCTCGGCACGCACGACTGGAACGGCTTCAAGGGCCGTCTCGCGACGCAGGGACAGCGCTGGGATGCCTACGGCGTCGGATACTACAAATCGCCCGAGATCGCGTGGCAATGACCGGCGCCGGCCGGCCCGGTTCCGCGTCGAGACGGCGCGGAACCGCATCCCGGGAGGCCGGGCCGCTTGCCGTGATGCGGCGCGAACCTGCCGGAGTCCGTGGATAATGACGTCGGTCATCCCGGCCTCGAGCCGGCACGCTCGGCGCCTGCCCCGCGATCCGGTCCGCTCGCCGGTCAAGCCCGCCCGTGTCCGGCATCCGGTCGTCACGCCATTCCGGCTCCGCCCCGAACCCAGGCCCCGCTCGTGAACATCCAGTTCGCCCCGACCGCCGCCGACGATGCCGATACGCTCGTCGCCCTTCGCATCGCCGCGATGCGCGACAGCCTCGAGCGGATCGGCCGCTTCGATCCCGAGCGTGCCCGCGCGCGCTTCCTCTCCGCGTTCGCGCCCGAGCATTGCCGCTTCATCGTCGCGGACGGCACGCGCGTCGGCTTCGCGCAGGTGCGGCCGAACGACGGACACCTCGCACTGGAGCACTTCTACATCGCGCCGGCGCATCAGGGAAAAAGCATCGGCTCCGCGGCGCTGCGGATGATCGCGGCGGACGCCGACGCCCGCTCGCTCGACCTCCACGTGGGCGCGCTGCGCGGCAGCGATTCCAATCGTTTCTACCAGCGCCACGGATTCGCGCAAACCGGCGAGGACGAATGGGATATCTACTACGTGCGCCGCCGCGCGGGCTAGTCGCGGCCGCCGCGAACCGATACGCACGGGCCGTTCACTCGCGCGGCGGCAGGTAGTCCATCTTGATCTCGTCGTAGATCCGGTAGATCAGCGCCAGCATCGCTTCGATGTCTTCCGATTCGTCGAGCATCCGCATGCTCATGATGATCGGCGACACGAGATTCGCATCGTCCAGCTCCTTGTAGCTCACGTCGTCGCGCTTCAGTCCGTACACGCTGCGCGGCACCACCGATACGCCCTCGCCCATCGCGACCAGGCCGAGCGCGATCTGCAGCTCGCGGGTCTCGTAGATCCGGCGCGGCGTCAGGCCGCGATCGTGGAAGACGGCCAGCACCTGGTCCGCGTAGCTCGGGCGCGGCGCCTGCGGAAAGATGATCAGCGTCTCGCCGACCAGATCGTGCAGCGACAGCACGGGCTTCGCCGCCTCGAGGGGATGCCCGGTCGGCAGCGCCACGATCATCCGCTCCTCGCGCAGCACCACGCGCCGCACGCTCGGATCCTCGTGGCGAATCCGGCCGAAGCCGACATCGATGCGCCCTTCCTTCAGCGCCTTGATCTGATCCATCGTCGACATCTCGTGCAGGCTCAGCGCCACCGTGGCGTGCTCGTCGCGAAAGCGCCGGATGATCGTCGGCAGCATCCCGTACAGCGTCGAGCCGACGAACCCCACCGACAGGCTCCGCTCGATCTTGCCGACCCGCTTCGTCATCGCCTCCAGTTCGGCCGTCTGCGCGAGCAACTGGACCGCATGCGAGTGGAAAAAGCGCCCCGCCTCCGTCATCCGGAGCGGCCGGGTATCGCGCTCGAACAGCGTCACGCCAAGCATCTCCTCGAGCTGCTGGATCTGGCGGCTGAGCGGCGGCTGCGCGATATGCAGCCGCGCGGCGGCGCGCGTGAAGTTCTGCTCCTCCGCGACCGCGACGAAATAACGGAGATGGCGTAATTCCATTTCCATACCTCTCAGATATCGAACTGATACCAAATCAGTGTTGGACGCCCGGTTTTACCCGCAACTATCCTCGTTCTGCCTGTGTTGCCGCTGAAAACTATACCTGTCAGGCATCGAAGCGCCAATCAGGTCCTGCGCGGGACGCGCCCTGTGCGCGCCTCGCCCCAGAGACTCTTCAGGAGACGCCCCATGATCCCGATCCACCCGGATCGCACCCCGGCACTGCGCTGCATCGACGACTTCCTCATCGAAGACAAGGCGCGCGGCGACTATCGGCTGCATCGCAGCGCATTCACCGACGAAGCGCTGTTCGAACTCGAGATGGCCTACATCTTCGAAGGCAACTGGATTTACCTCGCGCACGAGAGCCAGATCCCGAATCCGAACGACTACTACACGACCCAAATCGGCCGGCAGCCGGTCGTGATCGCGCGCAACCGGCAAGGCGAGCTGAATGCGTTCGTGAACACCTGCACGCATCGCGGCGCCGTGCTGTGCCGCCACAAACGGGGCAACCGCGCGACCTACACCTGCCCGTTCCACGGCTGGACCTTCAACAACAGCGGCAAGCTGCTGAAAGTGAAGGATCCGGAGGAAGCGGGCTATCCCGACTGCTTCAACCGGGACGGATCGCACGATCTGAAGAAGGTGGCCCGCTTCGAGAACTATCGCGGCTTCCTGTTCGGCAGCCTGAACCCCGACGTCGCGCCGCTCGAGACGCACCTCGGCGACGCCGCGCGGATCATCGACATGATCGTCGACCAGTCCGCCGACGGCCTCGAAGTGCTGCGCGGCGCATCGACCTATACCTACGACGGCAACTGGAAACTCACGGCGGAGAACGGCGCGGACGGCTATCACGTGTCGGCCGTGCATTGGAACTACGCGGCGACCGTCAACCATCGCAAGGAGGAGAACCTGCGCGAGGACACGATACGCGCGATGGACGCCGGCGGCTGGGGCCGCCAGGGCGGCGGCTTCTATGCGTTCGAGCATGGCCACATGCTGCTGTGGTCGCGCTGGGCGAATCCGGAGGACCGGCCGAATTTCAGCCTGCGCGCCGAGTTCGCCGTGCGCTGCAGCCCCGAAATCGCCGACTGGATGATCGGCAACTCGCGCAATCTCTGCCTCTACCCGAACGTGTACCTGATGGACCAGTTCGGCTCGCAGATCCGCGTGCTGCGGCCGCTGTCGGTCAACCGCACCGAGGTGACGATCTACTGCATCGCGCCGCGCGGCGAGGCGGCGGACGCGCGCGCGCGCCGGATCCGCCAGTACGAGGATTTCTTCAACGCCAGCGGAATGGCGACCCCCGACGATCTCGAGGAATTCCGCGCGTGCCAGCAGGGCTACGCGGGACGCGCGGTCGAGTGGAACGACATGTGCCGCGGCGCGGCGCACTGGGTCGACGGCCCCGACGAAGCCGCGCGCAAGATCGGCCTGAACCCGGTGATGAGCGGCGTGAAGACGGAGGACGAGGGCCTCTACACCGTCCAGCACCGCTACTGGATCGAAACGATGAAACAGGCGCTCGCCGCGTCGCGGAGCGCACGATGACGACCGATCTCTCCCGCATCGAGGCGTTTCTCCACCGCGAATGCCGGCTCCTCGACGACAAGGACTGGGTCGGCTGGCTCGCCTGCTATCACCCGGACGCGGTGTTCTGGATGCCCTCCTGGGACGACACCGACACGCTCGTCACCGATCCGCAGCGCGACATCTCGCTGATCTACTACCCGAACCGGCAGGGCCTGGAGGATCGCGTGTTCCGGATCAACACCGAGCGCTCGAGCGCGACGATGCCCGACACGCGCACCAGCCACAACCTGTCGAACCTCGAGCTCGAAGCCGCCGACGGGCAGGTCTGCACGGTGCGCTTCAACTGGCACACGCTGAGCTACCGCTACCGGACCGTGTACAGCTACTTCGGGATGTCGCGCTACATGATCGACCTGTCCGGCGCGCAGCCGCTGATCCTGAACAAGTACGTCATCCTGAAGAACGATTACATCAACCAGCTCATCGACATCTACCACATCTAGCCGAACCGGCCGGAGGAGACAGACATGGAACGCCAGATCGCGCTTCAGTTCGACGATGGAGTGACGCGCTTCATCACCTGCCGCGACAGCGAAACACTGGCCGACGCGGCCTATCGCCAGCGGATCAATCTCCCGCTCGACTGCCGCGACGGCGCGTGCGGCACCTGTCGCTGTCATTGCGAGGCGGGCGACTACGACCTGCCCGCGTCGAGCTACATCGACGATGCGCTGACCGCCGACGACGCCGCGCAGCGCTACATCCTCGCGTGCCAGACCCGGCCGCGCTCCGATTGCGTGATCCGCGTGCCGGTTTCCGCGGCCGCGTGCAAGACGGGCGCGGCCCGCCACGAAGGCACGCTGGCGGCGGTCGACCCGCTGTCCGATTCGACGATCCGATTCTCGGTCGACGTCGATGCGCCCGAGCGGCTCGGCTTTCTCGCGGGCCAGTACGTGAACGTCGAGATTCCGGGCGACGGCGCGGCGCGCTCGTATTCGTTCAGCTCGCAGCCGGGCAACGCGCGCGTGTCGTTCCTCGTGCGCAACGTGCCGGGCGGGCGGATGAGCGGCTACCTTACCGGGCAGGCCGCGCCGGGACAGCGGATCGCGTTCTCCGGGCCGCACGGCAGCTTCTACCTGCGCGACGCGGCCCGGCCCGCGCTGTTTCTCGCGGGCGGCACCGGCATCGCGCCGTTTCTCTCGATGCTCGACGTGTGCGCGGCGCAGGCACGCACGCAGCCGGTCCGGATGGTGTACGGCGTGACGCGCGACGCCGATCTCGTCGCGCTCGACCGGCTCGACGACGTGCGGCGCCGCTTCAGCGGCTTCGACTATCGCACCTGCGTCGCCGACGAGGCCAGCGCGCACGCGCGCAAGGGCTACGTCACCGCGCACGTCGATCCCGCCTGGCTGAACGGCGGCGATGTCGATCTCTATCTGTGCGGCCCGGTGCCGATGGTCGACGCGGTACGCGCGTGGCTGCGCGATACGGGCATCACGCCCGCGCAGTGCTACTTCGAAAAATTCTCGTCGAGCGGTGCCGCATGAGCGCCGCCCCGGCATCGGTCCGCTTCGCGGGCAAGGTCGTCGTCGTCACCGGCGCCGGCCAGGGTATCGGCGAGGGCGTCGCCGCGCGCGCCGCCCGCGAAGGCGGCACGGTCGTGCTCGCCGACCGCGCGGAGATCGTGCACGACGCCGCGGCCGCGATCGCCGCGCGCGGCGGCCGGTCGCTCGCCGTCGTCGCCGACCTGGAGACCTGGGCGGGCGCGACGGCGCTCGCGCACGCGGCGCTCGACGCGTTCGGCCGCATCGACGTGCTGGTCAACAACGTCGGCGGCACGATCTGGGCGAAGCCGTTCGAGCATTACGACGCGGTGCAGATCGAAGCGGAGATCCGCCGCTCGCTGTTCCCGACGCTGTGGTGCTGCCGCGCGGTACTGCCCGCGATGATCGACGCGCGGCGCGGCGCGATCGTCAACGTCTCGTCGATCGCGACGCGCAGCGTGAACCGCGTGCCGTACGCGGCGGCCAAGGGCGGCGTCAACGCACTGACCGCGAGCCTCGCGTTCGAGCATGCGGGACACGGCATCCGGGTCAACGCGATCGCCGCCGGCGGCACCGAGGCGCCGCCGCGCAAGGTGCCGCGCAACCCCGCGCCGCCGAGCGAACAGGACGCGCACTGGTATCGGGCCATCGTCGATCAGACGCTCGATTCGAGTTCGATGCATCGCTACGGCACCGTCGACGAACAGGTCGGCCCGATCCTGTTTCTCGCATCGGACGACGCGTCGTACATCACCGGGTCGGTGCTGCCGGTGGGCGGCGGGGATCAGGGGTGAGCGGGCGAGGCGAGATGCGATGCGCTCGCGCGCCGGACCGCACGCTTCGAGTCGCATCGTGCATCGTGCATCGTGCATCGTGCGTCAACAGCGTAATCCGACGCGCGCGCGTCGAGACTGCGATCCGATGCGCCCGTATGCCGAAACGGCGATCCGCCGTGCCGTACGCCAAAGCCGCGGCTCGGCAAACGTCGAGATCGGGTCCGATATCCGCCCAACACCCCGTCACCGCGCAATCAAATCCCTGAGCGTCACGCGCCTGTCCCGCACCGTGTCCGCCCGCCTGACGACGACCGGCACGGCCGAGCGGTCCGGCGACTGAAGCATCGCCCGGATATCGGCGAGGGTCGACGCATCGGCGGACACGCCGCCCACTTGCTCGACCAGGTCGCCGGGCGCGATGCCGGCGGCGGCGGCCGGGCCGCCCGTCACGACGTCGACGACCCGCAGTCCGCCGCGTTCGCCGGCCAGCCCCAGCCACATGCCGCTGCGGTCATAACGGTCCGGCGCGTCGAACGCGGCGCTCTTCGACAGCCACATCTCGCGGCGCGCGTAATCGAACGACACGCGGAACCGCTTGAGTACGGCCATGCCGATGCTCCCGGCGCGATCCGTCCGGGTGAACGCCCCGGCGCGCTGCAGCGACAGGCGCGTCACCGGCGCCGGCACCGCGAGGCCGTCGATCGAAAAGCGCGCGGGACGCCCGACCAGCGCGCGAATCGGACCGCCCCCGCCGTAGCCGGTCATCGCCTCGACCGTCGCGCCCAGTCGCGCGTCCATCCGGTGAGCACGCCAGAAACCGCCGAACAGCGTCAGGCCGAACCGGTCGCCGGTATCCACCTGGAACGCGCCCTTCACGCCGGCCACCGATGCGCTCAGTACCGGCATCTGCTGTTCGTCCAGTACGAACGGAACACGAATCGCGTCCGCCGGCGGCTCGAATCCGGCCCGGTCCTGGACGATCAGCTCCCGCCGCGCCGCATCCAGCGTCAGGATGCGCCCCTGGAAGATCTCGACGCCCAGCACGCCGTCGAAATGCCGGAAGCCCATGGTCTGGCTCAACGCGGAGACGTCCATCGCCGGCGCGTCCAGCGCGCCGATCGAGAACGGCCCGATGCTCAGGTCGTTCACGTGGACGACTGGAAACGCCAGCGCCTGCTCGCCGGCGCCGGCGCCCGTCCCGGCGTTCACGCGGGGCAGCCGCAGTTTTTCCGCGAGCGCGGCGCTCAGCGTGGAGCTGGACGACCCCGTATCCAGGATGAAGGCGAACGGGCCCTGCCCATCGACCGTCACGTCGACGAACGGACGGTTGTCGACGATCGACAGCGGGAAGCTCGCGGCACGCGCGCCGACCGCCGCCGACGCGACACCGCACGCACTCCACACGAGCCACAAAACCGGAAGGATTCTTTGCGCGAGCCGCATGTCGTTCACCCTGGTTGGTCAGCGTCGATCGCCTGCCGGAGCGGCGGCGCGGCACCCCGCGACGCGACCGGCAACCGGCAACCGCGACACTACCGCGGATACGATCGGGCCGCCATGGGTGCGCATGCGGAGTGTTGTCGAACCGTCGGATGAGGGGGGGCCGGTCGGCGCGAACGGCTGTCGTGGCCGGATCGAGCGACGGATCGGCGAAAGCGGGTTCGCGCGCCGCGACCGGGGGCGAGCGCCGGCGTTCACTCAGGGTTCGCCGCGTCGGCCCCGCGCGCACGCGGCGCCACGAACGGCCGGCGCTAGCATTCGCGAATGAACGCGGCCACGTCGTCGAGCACCGGCAGGAACGCCCGCACCGGCAGGCCGAATGCGCCGACCAGCACCGCGTGCCCGACACCGGCATAGAGCTTGACCTGCACGACGCTGCCCGCTTCCTGCAGGCGGGCGGCGAAACGGTCGGTGTTGCCGGGCTTCACCGTCGTATCGTTCGCACCGGATGCGAGCAGCATCGGCGGCTCGCATCCGTCGACGAAATTGATCGGCTGGCTCGCCGCGCGCGCGGGCTCGGGGAAGATGCGCATCAGGGTTTCGTCCCGTAGCGGCAGGAAATCGTACGGACCGGCCAGGCCGATCACGCCCGCGATGTCGCGCTTGCCGATGCCGTGCTCGGCGAGAAAGCGCCCATCCGTCGCGAGCATCGTCGCGATCTGCGCGCCGGCCGAGTGCCCCATCAGGAACAGCCGGGCCGGATCGGCGCCGAACGCCGACGCATGTTCGCGCGCCCAGCGCACCGCGGCAGCCGCGTCCTCGACGAAATCGGGAAACACGGCGTCCGGATAGATCCGGTAATCGGGAATCACCGCGACGAAGCCGCGCGACGCGAGCGCTTCGCCGACGAACACGTAGTCGCCGCGCTTGCCGCTCTGCCAGCGGCCGCCATAGAAGAACACCACGATGGGGGCGAGCGCGCCGTCCGGCCGCTGCGCGGGCGCGTAGACGTCCAGCGAACGGCGCGGCCCGTCGCCATAGGCCACGTCGTAGCGCCCGACGAACCCGGAGCGCCGCGCCACCGCGTTCAGCACCGCGGCCGGCTTGCGGCTTGCCAGAACGCCGAGCGCCAGCACGGACGCGAGCAGCATCATGCCTGTGAGTTTCATGACCATCACCTGAAAAAGCCGGGCTCCGACCGGCGCTTCGGCGCGCGTCCAGCGCGCCGCCTGATCTTTTTTTACGGACGCCCGTCCGATCCGGATGCATCGCGCGCGCCCTGCGCCGCTTCGCCGAGGAGTCGGCTTAGCAGCGCGGCGCGGTCGCGGACGAACCAGACGGTGCGGCCCTGATTAGACTCTAGGACAAAATCGCGCCATGCCGTACGCTCCGCAACCCGGTCCGTGAGATCCCCGACGATCACGACGCGCAGCCGGTAATTGACGAACTTCTGCAGCAGCGCGCCGGCGACGCCCGTCCGCAGACGGAAGAATTCCGGCGCCAGCCGCGCCGTCGGAATCGCCACCCACGCCGCGCCGCAGTTCCAGGCCGCTGCGATCAGGTCGCCCGCGTCGCGTTCGTCCGCGATCGCGGGGCCGTGCTCCGCGTATATCAGCACCGATTCGTCGCCTATCCGCAGCACTTCATCGGACGTCATCGTCGTCGCTCCTTTCGTTGAATCCGCTCATCGTTGCGTGGCGCGTCGGGCGTGGCGCGCCGCATCGTCGGGGTCATTGGCCGGGCCATATGTCGGGCTGTGTGCGCAAGTAACGACCGCCGTCGCAGCCCTTGTTTCACCGGCATTTAAATTCGGCTCGCGAACCGGTTAAGTATCTCGGCTATTTCCATAGCCTCTGTTTCAAAAAGTTCGACAGGATCGTTTTCAACCGTCGCTGCTTTGTTATGGATGGACGCCCTATGGTCAACGAAGCGAGTGACCCGGCCGACGTCCGGGTTTTGCAATTTGCTTTGATCTAACGAATCTCCTCTCCCTGCAATCCCCTCCCCACTGTTTACCTCGACGCGCACCGTTACCGCGTGGTTGCCTCCTCCGAAATTTTTCCGCACCGCACGCATCCTCCCGCCGCCGCACAACGTAGTGACATGCAATCCCGCAGCGCTTTCGGCCTGCGCCCCCGCCTCCGGACAATCGGCCCGCACGATGCTCAGATACGCTGCCCCACCCCGCCGCGCGATGCTATATTCTGATCGCCACCGACTTCCGGGCCCGGGCGAAGTCTGCCTCATGCTGCGCATGAACGAAGACACAGGACACGCCGAACACTTCGACGCCGCTTCGCCGAACGATCCTGACCAGGAGCGGCGCGCGCACCTGAACGCCATCCTGCTGCGGGTCGCGCGCGGCGACCAGCCGGCGTTCGCCGAACTCTACCGACTGACGTCCGCCCGCCTGTTCGGCGTGATCGTGCGGATGCTGCGCGACCGCGGCGAGGCGGAGGACGTGCTGCAGGAGGTCTATACGACGGCGTGGCGACGCGCCGACAGCTTCGATCCCGCACGCGGCAGCGCGATGACATGGCTCGTCACGCTGGGCCGCAACCGCACGATCGATCGGATGCGCCAGCATCGCGAGGATCCGCTCGACGAGCAGGCCGCGCTCGACATTCCCGACGACGACCCGACACCCGCCGCGCGCGCCGAATCGAACCAGGAGCGCGTCCGTCTCGAACGCTGCCTCGACACGCTCGATCCGCAGCAGAGCCTCGCGGTACGCGAAGCGTTCTACACGGGCGCCACCTACAGCGAACTGGCCGAGCGACTGCGCGTCCCGCTCGGCACGATGAAAAGCTGGATCCGGCGCAGCCTGATGCAGCTGAAAGCCTGCCTCGAACGATGAATACACCCGCCCGATCCGACCACGAACTGCGCTGCGCCGAATACGCGCTCGGCGTGCTGGAAGGCGACGAGCGCCGCGCGCTCGAACACGCGCTGCCGCACGACCCGGCCCTGCGGACCATGCTCGCCGACTGGCAGGCGCGTCTTGCCCCGCTCGCGGACGGCGTCGCCCCCATCGAACCGCCGGCTCGCGTATGGACCCGCATCCGGCGCGACCTCGGCCTGCTGCCGGCGCCCGGCGCCGAACGAATGCACGCCGGATGGTGGGACAGCCTCCGGCTGTGGCGCTGGTTCGCGGTGGGCGCGAGCGTCGCGGCGCTTGCGCTGCTCGCGCTCAACCTCGGGTGGCTGCACGGCCCGGTACAGCCGGGCGCGGTCGCGAACGCGTACATGGTGGCCCGGATCGCGCGCAGCGACGGCATCGCGCATTGGACCGCCACCGTCGACCTGCAGCGCGCGAGCCTGATCGTCGTGCCGGCCGATCGTCCAAAGGTGGCCGCGGATCGTTCGACGGAGCTGTGGCTGATTCCGCCCAACGCGAAGCCGATCTCGCTCGGCGTATTCGCGCCGGATGCGCCGAGCGCGCTGAAGCTGGCGCCCGCGATCGTCGCGCAGATGAGCCCGCGCGCGATCCTCGCGGTGTCGCTCGAACCGGCGGGCGGCTCGCCGACCGGGATGCCGACCGGGCCGGTGCTCGCCACGGGCGCGATGCACGGTACCTGAGAACGACGCGCGGAACGGGTCGAACGCGCCGCGGGAGGCTGCGCTATACTCGCCCGATGGAAACGAAACCGACCTCGCCGATCCTGCGTTGCTGGTGGCCCGCCTGAACCCGGCGGCCCGTTTTTCCACGCTCATCGACAACGTGATGCCGCCAGTCCTGGCGGCATTTTCGTTTCTGCCCCCCCGGGGCTGGCGGTATCCAAACCAACGGATACCCGATCATGATCCAACCCCAGCTACCCACCATCCTGACCGGCGACCGGACCACCGGCCCGCTTCATCTCGGCCACTACCTCGGCTCGTTGCGCGCCCGCGTCCGGCTGCAGCATGAGGCGCGGCAGTTCCTGCTGCTCGCCGACACCCAGGCGCTGACCGACAACGTCGGCCGGCACCGCAAGGTCACCGAGAACGTCGTCGAAGTCGCGCTCGACTATCTCGCGGTCGGCATCGATCCGGCGAAATCGACCCTCTGCATCCAGTCGCAGGTGCCGGAACTGGCCGAGCTGACGCAGTACCTGCTGAACCTCGTCACCGTCGCGCGCCTCGAACGCAATCCGACCATCAAGGAAGAAATCCGCCTGCGCGGATTCGAACGCGACATCCCCGCCGGCTTCCTCGCCTACCCGGTCAGCCAGGCCGCCGACATCACCGCCTTCAAGGCAACCCGCGTGCCGGTCGGCGACGACCAGTTGCCGATGATCGAGCAGACCAACGAGCTGGTGCGCCGCTTCAACGCGAGCGTCGACCGGCCGGTGCTGGTCGAATGCGAGGCGCTGCTGTCGCCGGTCACGCGCCTGCCCGGCATCGACGGCAAGGCCAAGATGAGCAAGTCGCTGGGGAACGCCATCGCGCTGGGCGCCAGCGCGGACGAGATCACGAAGGCGGTCAACGACATGTATACCGACCCGCGCCACCTGAAGGTGAGCGACCCCGGCCAGGTCGAGGGCAACGTCGTGTTCGCGTTCCTCGATGCATTCGAGCCGGACGTGCCGAAGGTGGACGATCTCAAGGCCCGCTATCGCCGGGGCGGACTGGGCGACAGCGCGGTCAAGCGCGTGCTGAACGAGCGGCTGCAGGCGCTGCTCGAACCGATCCGCACACGCCGCCGCGAACTGGAAGGCGACCGGGCCGACGTGCTGGCGATCCTGCGGCACGGCACGCTGCGCGCCCGGGAGCAGGCCGCACAGACGCTGTCCGAGGTGAAAGGCGCGCTGGGTCTGACCTACTTCTAGAACGCGGCGGCGGCCCGGGCGACGCCGCCGCATGCATCCGCTTCGCGCCGTCATCCGTATCAGCCTGGGAACCGCCCACTGGAGCGTCCCATGCCTGTCGCCGCGACTGTCGCCCTGGCCTACGCGGGAACCGTCGCCGCCTTCACGGCGGTCTGGCTCCGCCAGCTGAAAACCGCCAACGCCGGCATGATCGATCCGGTCTGGGCCGCGATGCTCGGCGTGGTCGCCTTGCTCGCCGCCGCACTCGGCCCCGGCGCGGCGGCGAACCGCGCCTTCGTCGGAATCGCGGGCGGCGCGTGGGGGCTGCGCCTCGCCGCGCACCTCTGGCAACGCAATCGCGGCCGGCCCGAAGATGCCCGCTACCGGCAGCTCAGGGCGCAGTGGAGCGCCGGCCGGATGTTCGCCTTCTTCCAGCTGCAGGCGGTCATATCGATGCTGCTGTCGGTCGCGTTCTTCGTTCCGGCCGGTCAAGCCGCGCCCGCCTCCGCTGTCCGACTCGCGGGAGCCGCCGCCGTGTGGCTCGCCGCCGTCGCCGGCGAGACGCTCTCCGACCGCGCGCTGCGCCGCTTCGCCGCCGACCCGGCCAACCGTGGGGAAGTGTGCCGCGCCGGACCGTGGCGCTACTCGCGGCATCCGAACTACTTCTTCGAATGCCTGCACTGGATCGCCTATCCCGTGCTGGCGCTCGGCGGCCCGTGGGGTTGGCTGACGCTCGCGCCGCCGCTGCTGATGGCGTGGCTGCTGCTGAAAATCTCCGGCATTCCGCCGCTCGAAGCGCATCTCGCCGCCACCCGCCCCGGCTACCGGGACTACATGCGGACCACGAGCGTACTCGTGCCCTGGCCGCCGAAACGCCCGGCCGCCCCGACCCGCTGACCGATCGAAACCGCCCCTCCCGCCAGGAGCCGCCATGCGCGATGCCACGACCCACCCGCCCCACGCCGCCTCTCCGTTCGACGACGGCTGGCCGATCCGGCTCTGCGAACACGGCTGGCTGCCCGATCCGCTGATCCGCGCCGGCATGCGCACGCTGATCCGCTCGCGCCTGCGCGACGAGCACGCCAACGACGGCGAGGCGCGTACCCGTGCGCTCGACCAGTTGCTGGCCGAGCTGCGCGCGAGCCCGATCGCGATCGAGACGAAGGCCGCCAATTCACAACATTACGAATTGCCCGGCGCTTTCTTCGCCGCGCATCTCGGGCCGCGCCTCAAGTATTCGTGCGGCTACTATCCGACCGGACGCGAAACGCTCGCCGACGCGGAAGAAGCCATGCTCGATCTGTACGCGGCGCGCGCCGAACTCGCGGACGGCCAGCGCATTCTCGATCTCGGTTGCGGCTGGGGCTCGCTGTCGCTGTGGCTCGCCGAACGCTACCCGCGCGCGCAGATCGTCGCGCTGTCGAATTCGCGCGGGCAGCGCGCCTTCATCGAATCGGCCGCTCAGCGCGGCGGGCTGTCGAACCTGCGCGTGCTCACCGGCAATATCGTCGACATCGAATTCGACGCGGCCGAGGCCGGATTCGACCGCGTGCTGTCGGTCGAGATGTTCGAGCACATGAAAAACTACGGGCTGCTGCTGCGCAAGATCTCGCGCTGGCTGCGCGACGACGGCCGGCTGTTCGTCCACCTGTTCGCGCATCGCACGCTCGCGTACCACTTCGCGGTGCGCGACGGCAGCGACTGGATGTCCCGCTACTTCTTCACCGGCGGCACGATGCCGTCCGCCGCGCTGCTGCTGAATTTCCAGGACGATCTGCGCGTCGCCCGCCAATGGTGGGTCAACGGCACCCACTACGCGCGCACCGCGAACCAGTGGCTCGCATCGCTCGATGCCGCGCGCGAGCGGGTCATGCCGATCCTGGCCGACGTGTACGGCGACTCGGCCGCGATCTGGTTCCAGCGCTGGCGGATGTTCTACCTGGCCGTCGCCGAACTGTTCGGCTATGCGCGCGGCAGCGAATGGGGCGTCGCGCATTATGTGTTCGACAAGCGGCATGTGCGGCTTGGCGCCGGCCATCCGGCGGCCGATCGCTGAATCGGCAGGCGAAGCGAGGGGGCGGGGGCGCAGTGATAAGGCTTGCCGCGGGGAGACCGGGTGGGGGCGAGCACGCCGGCCGGCCCTGGTCCCGGTTCTCGACTCCCGGTTCTCGACTCTCGGTTCTCGACCCCCGGTTCTCGACTCCCGGTTCTCGGTTCTCGGTTCTCGGTTCTCGGTTCTCGGTTCTCGGTTCTCGGTTCTCGGTTCTCGGTTCTCGACTCTCGACTCTCGACTCCCGATTCGCGATCACGGATTCCCGACGACCGACTCCCGCCCCCGCTCCGCCAACCCATCCGCATGCATCCGTTTTCCGTTGTGACCCGTATCTCCGTCATGCGCGCTTCGTCGCCCATCCGGGTTTGCTCGAAGCCGCTCACGCCCCCGCTCCGAGGAGACCGCGCCATGACTCGCCCCTACGCGTTCCTGCAGCCCGGCCGCCGGATCGCCGTCGTCGGCGCGGGCATCGCCGGACTCGCCGGCGCCTATCTGCTGTCGCGCCGGCACCGCGTGACACTGTTCGAGGCGAACGGCTATCTCGGCGGGCATACGCACACCGTCGACGTCGAGCTGGACGGCATCCGGCATCCGGTCGACACCGGCTTCCTGGTATTCAACGAACGCACCTATCCGAACCTGATCGCGCTGTTCGCCGAACTGGGCGTCGCCGTGCATCGCAGCGACATGTCGTTTTCGGTATCGCTCGACGGCGGGCGGCTGGAATGGGCCGGCTCCAGCCTGAACACGGTGTTCGCGCAGCGCGCCAATGCGTTCTCGCCGACCTTCATCGGCATGCTGCGCGACATCCTGCGCTTCAACGCATCGGCGCAGCGACATCTCGACATCGCGACCCGCACCCGCTGCTCGGTCGGCGAACTGCTGGCGGAAGGCAGCTACGGCGCGCCGTTCCAGCATCACTATCTGGTGCCGATGGCGGCGGCGATCTGGTCGAGCGCCGCGCAGGACATCCTGCGGTTTCCGGCCGCCACGTTCCTGCGCTTCTGCCTGAATCACGCGCTGCTGCAGGTAAACCGGCGGCCGTCATGGCAAACCGTTGCGGGCGGCGGCCGCGAATACGTACGGCGCCTCGCGGCGACGCTCGACGACATCCGCGCACGCACGCCCGTGCGGCAGGTGCGGCGCGATGCGACAGGGGTAACGGTGATCACCGACGCCGGCCCCGAGCGCTTCGACGCGATCGTGCTCGCGAGCCACGCGCCGACCAGCCTCGCGCTGCTCGACGACGCGGACGACGACGAACGCCGCGTGCTCGGCGCGGTGCGCTATCAGCGCAACATCGCGGTACTGCATACCGACGCCGCGCTACTGCCCAAGCGCCGACGCGTCTGGTCGGCATGGAACTACCTCGGCGGCCGCGCGAACGGACACGCTCGGCCGGTCTGCGTCAGCTACCTGATCAACCAGCTGCAGCCGCTGCCGTTCGCCTCGCCGGTCGTCGTCACGCTCAATCCGGTCGCCGAACCGGGTCCGGGACACGAACTCGGGCGCTACGTCTACGAACACCCGCTGCTCGACCTCGCCGCGATCGACGCGCAGCAGCACCTGCCCTCGCTGCAAGGCCGCCGACGCACCTGGTTCGCGGGCGCTTGGGCGGGGTACGGTTTTCACGAAGACGGACTGAAGTCGGCGCTGAACGTCGCCGCCGACTTCGGCGTGCTGCCGGGCTGGGCCGCGCGATGAACGCTCCGGACGCCGCCGGCCTGCTGCTGATCGGACGTGTGATGCATGAACGCGTGCGCCCGGTCCGTCATCGCTTCGACTATCCGCTGTTCTGCGTGCGCTGCGATCTCGCGCGGCTCGCCGAACTCGACGCGTGGTGGTTCGGGATCGATCGCTGGGCGCCGCTCGGGATGTCGACGGCCGACTACGGCCCGCGCGACGGCCGCGATCTCGACGTATGGATGCGCGAACGGCTCGCCGATGCGGCCATTCCCGCGGACGGCGCCATCTGGCTGCAGACGATTCCGCGCGTGTTCGGCCATGCATTCAACCCGGTCAGCTTCTGGTTCTGCCACGACCGCGCGGGACACCTGCGCGCGCTGTACGCCGACGTGCGCAACACCTTCGGCGCGCATCACGGCTATCTGCTGAGCGCCCCCGATCACGCGCCGATCGACGCCGCCACGCCGCTGTGCTGCCGCAAGACCTTCCACGTGTCGCCGTTCTGCGACGTCGCGGGCGACTACGTATTCCGCGTACGGCAATCGTCCGGATGGAGCCGCGTCGCGATCGATTACCGCGCCCCCGACGGCCTCCTGCTGCGCACGGCCATCGGCCTGCGCGCGTATCCGCTCACCGCCGGGCGTGCGATACGCATCGCGCTCGCGCAGCCGGCGATGGCGCTCGGCGTGGTCGCGCGGATCCACTGGCAGGCGCTACGCCTCTGGCTCAAGCGCGTGCCGTTTTACGGCAGGACGCCGCCGTCGGCGACGCTCGCCGCATCCCCTTCGCCGCGCTCCGATCACGAGGCCCGATCATGACCCTGTTGCGGACCTTCTCGGCTCACGCCGCCATGCCGCCGTCGGCCCGGCTCTTCATCGCGCTCCTGCGCCGCATCCGCCACGGCCACCTGGTGCTCGTGACGCCCGACGGCGGCCGCAGCGTGTTCGGCGATCCGCACCAGCCCCCCTCCGCGACGCTGCAGCTGCTCGATTGGCGCGCGTGCCGCGCCATCCTGCGCGCGGGCGATATCGGCTTCGCGGACGCGTATCGCGACCGATGGCTCGACACCCCCGATCCGAGCGCGCTGCTGCGGCTCGCGATCCGCAACGAAGCGGCGCTGTCGCGCACCGTGACCGGCAATCGCATCGCGCAGCGCTGGTACGGCCTGCGCCACCGCCTGCGGCTCAACACCCGCGCGGGCAGCCGCCGCAACATCCACGCGCATTACGACCTGGGCAACGATTTCTACGCACTCTGGCTCGACTCGACATGGACCTATTCAAGCGCGCTGTTCGCCGGTGCCGACACCTTGACGCTCGAAGCGGCGCAGGCAGCGAAGTATCAGCGCATCGTCGACGTGCTCGGCTTGCGCGCCGGCATGCGCGTGCTGGAGATCGGCTGCGGCTGGGGCGGCTTCGCGCTGCATGCCGCGCGCCTGGGCATCCGCGTGCATGGCGTGACGATCTCGCCGAACCAGCACGCGGTTGCGACGGCGCGGCTGCGCGCAGCGGGCGCCGGCGATCTCGCCGCCGTTGAACTGCGCGACTACCGCGACCTCGACGGGCAGTACGACGCGATCGTGTCGATCGAAATGTTCGAGGCGGTCGGCGAAGCGTTCTGGCCGACCTACTTCGGCGTGCTGAAAGCGCGGCTCGCGCCGGGCGCGCGTGCGCTCGTGCAGTCGATCACGATCGACGACCGGCTGTTCGCCGCGTACCGCGCATCGAGCGACTTCATCCGCGAGTACATTTTCCCGGGCGGCATGCTGCCGAGCCCCGAGCGCTTCATCCGCGCGGCGCGCGACGCCGGCCTGCACGCGACGTCTTCGCTGAGCTTCGGCATCGACTACGCGCGCACGCTCCAGCACTGGCTCGGCGCGTTCGAAAGCCGGCTCGACGCGGTGCGCGCGCTGGGTTTCGACGACACGTTCATCCGGACCTGGCGGCTCTATCTCGCGTACTGCGAAGCGGGGTTCACCGAGGGGCGCACCGATGTCCGGCACTTTGTCGTCGGTCGCGAGGGCTGACGTGCGGCGCGCATCGCGATGGCTCGCGGCGCTGGCGCTGCTGTGCGCGTCGGCGGCGCACGGCGGCTGGCGCGACGACATCGCCCCCGCGCAACGGGTCGGCTCGGGCGCGTTCTGCGTACTGGGCTTCTGCCTGTACGACGCCGAACTGTGGGCGCGGAACGGCGACGCGGGATTCGATATGCCGTTCGCGCTGCTGCTGACCTACCGGCGCGCGATCAAAAGCGAACGTCTGGTCGACACCGGGCTCGGGGAGATCGAACGGCTCGCCGCCGCGCCGCTGTCCGCCGCCACGCAGGCCGCGTGGCGCGCGGACATGGCGCGCGCATTCGGCGACGTCGCCCCCGGCGATACGCTGTGCGGCGTGTACCTGCCCGGCAAGGGCGCGCGCTTTTACGCGAACGGCCGGCCGACGGCGGAGGTGGACGATCCCGCTTTCGCGCGAGCGTTCTTCGGCATCTGGCTCGATCCGCGCACGCGCGCGAAAACCTTGCGCCGGCAGTTGCTGGGCGATGCGCGGTGACAGGCGGATGAACGGCGGAGGGAAATCGTGAGCGACGTCGGGAACGCGCGACGGGGCAGCTGCGGCAGCGATTCCGACGGGGGTCCCGGCATCCACCTCGGCGCCCGTCATGGCATCGCGGCGGGCAGCCGTCACGACGACTCGGCGCAAGCAGACTCCCGTGCTTCGTCGTTCCGCGCGACCGCTGCCGAATCGGCACGTTCGGCACGTTCGGCACGTTCGGCACGTTCGGCACGTTCGGCAGCGCCGGCATCGCGGCCGCCGGTCGGCGGGCATTAGCCCCCAGCATACATTCGGGACACGCCGTTCATGCCGCCGCCGACCCGTTCATCCGCTGCCGCCGCGCCGCCGCCTCATCGCGACGCGCGTATTGGCGGATATGCCGTGGCATGCCAGGCGGGCTGGTTCGTCTGCGTGATGAGCGCGGCGCGCGGGCACGGCTGGCTGGGCGTCGTGTTCGCGGCGGCGATGGTCGCCTTGCACCTCGCCGTCAGTGCGCGGCCGGCACGCGAGGCACGCCTCGTGGCGACCGTGATGCTCGCGGGCTGGCTCTGGGACAGCGCCGTCGCGAAGTCCGGCCTGCTGGTCTATCCGAACGGCGTGCTGATCGCCGGCACCGCGCCTTACTGGATGGCCGCGCTGTGGGCGCTCTTCGCGATCCAGCTCAACGTCCTGTTCCGCTGGTTGCGGGTCCGCCCCATCTCGAGCGCCTGCCTGGGTGCGGCGGCCGGTCCGCTGTCGTTTCGCGCGGGCGCCGCACTCGGCGCGGTGCATTTCACGGATAGCGGAGCGGCACTCGTCACGCTCGCGGTCGGCTGGGCGTTGCTGCTGCCCGCGTGTATCGCACTTGCACGGCGCTGGGATGGCGTGCGGATCGACTGATCGCCGCGCGCGTGGCGTCGATGCGGCGCACGGCATGCGCGGGCAATCCGGTCTCTTGCGAGGATTCGCGTGCTGCGTCGAGGAGATCGCGCATCGTTTTGCCGAGGCGTTTGCTCAAGTCGAAGCGGGGCATTCGCGCGGGCAAATGCGTGCGCATCTCGACGCCGACAGTCGACGGTCGGCGCTGGGCATTCGACAACCATAAAAAAAGCATCCCGCAGGATGCCGTTCATCGATGGGCGATCATTCACCGCATCAGGAAGCTCGACTGGCCGCCCGCTTCGGCGGCGCAACGCGCTTCTTCTGTTCGGTGTGGCGCGCAGCGATCTCCGCAATCGGATCGGAGGCCGCGGCGGGATGCGCGACTTTGCGCACTGCCTGCTTGCGCGGCGTCGCGACTTTCGCCTGCGGGTGCTGAGCGGCCCGCTTTGCCGGCTTGGCGGGCGCCGCCGCAACCGGCCTGGACGGCTTGCCGCCGAGCCATTCTTCCTTGTAGGCCGCCTGCGCGGTGGTGGCGATCGTCACGCCGAGCAGGATGACGCAAGACAAAAAACGCGAGAGGGAATTCAAATTCACGGTGAGGCATCGATGAGGTAAAACGGCGGCCGACGGAACAGTCGCCGCCGCCCGGGCGCGTCGCGCGGCGACGGCGTCGGGCGGTCAATGTCAATGCTTGTCGGCCATCGACTTGTGCGCCTTCGCCTTGTGATGATGACGATGATGCTTGTGCTTCGGTGCCGCGTGATGCGGCGCGGACATCGCCGGTCCGGCGTGCTGCTCCGGCACCATCGGCGCGGCCGGCGTCTGCGCGAATGCGTTCAACGAGACCAGGCCCGCAAGTGCGGCAATCACGGCTGCGCGTTTCATGGTGAATCTCCTCTTGTTTGGGGGTGTCGAGTGTTGTGTCCGACGCTTGAATAACGTTCGATGCGGACGCTCAGTTGACGCACGCCGTCCAGCGGCGGCAGCCTTGATGATGTTTGACGGTTGAATACGCGAACGCACGGAACGGGCAGCCGACAGGCGGTTCGATCGCCGTCGCGCCGATGCCCATGCTCGTGGATCGGCGCCCGACACGCCCTCGCCGCCCAAAACAAAACGGGGAGCCGTCCGGCTCCCCGTCGATCGCTCGCTCGGCTCCCGTCACGCGGTGGTTTCGGGGTTCACGGGCAGCGCCGCGCGGCGCGCATTCGGCGACGCCGCGCCGCCCGTCATCCACGGCGCGATCTCCATGTCCTCGTAGCGGATGAAGCGGCTCTTGTTCACGACGCGATAGCCGAGCCACACCACGAGGAACAACGGGATGCCGATGTAGGTTGCGAGCACGCCGATCCAGTCGATGCGGTTCGACAGGAACGCCTGATAGTCCTGGCCGAGCGCGATCACGAGGCACAGCACGAACGCGAAGATCGGCCCGTACGGGAACAGCTTCGACTGGTACGGCAACTGGTCGACGCTGTAGCCCTGCCGGATGAAGCCCTTGCGGAACCGGTAGTGGCTGACCGCGATCCCGAGCCACGCGATGAAGCCCGTCATCCCCGACGTGTTAAGGAGCCACAGGTACACGGTCTTGTCGCCGTACAGCGACGACAGGAAGCACAGCGCGCCGACCGCCGTCGTCGCATAAAGCGCGTTGCGCGGCACGCCGCCCGGCGACAGCTTCGCGAACAGCCTCGGCGCGCGGCCCTCGGTCGCGAGGTTGTACAGCATCCGCGTCGACGCATACATGCCCGAATTGCCGGCCGACAGCACGGCGGTGAGAATCACCGCGTTCATCACGCCCGCCGCGAACGCCAGACCCGCGTGACGGAACACCAGCGTGAACGGACTCACGCCGACGTCGGTCACGTCGCTCTTGAGCAGGCTCGGATCGGTGTAGGGAATCAGCATGCCGATCACGAAGATCGCCAGCACGTAAAACAGCAGGATCCGCCAGAACACCTGACGCACCGCGCGCGGAATCGTCGTGCGCGGGTTCTCCGATTCGCCCGCCGCGATGCCGATCAGCTCGGTGCCCTGGAACGAGAAGCCGGCGATCATCGCGACGCCCATCATCGCGGGCAGGCCGCCCGCGAACGGCGCGTCGCCGATCGTGAGATTGCTCCAGCCCGTCTGCGGGCCGCCCTTCATGATGCCGACGATCATCAACAGCCCCACGCCGATGAACGCGATCACCGTGACCACCTTGATCAGCGCGAACCAGTATTCGGCTTCCCCGAAGCCGCGCACCGTCAGCACGTTGAGCAGGAACATCACGCCGAGGAACAGCGCGCTCCACCACACCCCGGGTATGTCGGGAAACCAGTAGTGCATCACCAACTGCGCGGCCACCAGTTCGACCGCGATCGTCACCGCCCAGTTGTACCAGTAGTTCCAGCCGAGCGCGAAGCCGAAGCCTTCCTCGACGTATTTCGCGCCGTAGGTCGCGAACGACCCGGACACCGGCATGAACGCGGCCATCTCGCCGAGGCTCGTCATCAGGCAGTAGACCATCAGCCCGATCAGCAGGTAGGCGAGCATCGCGCCGCCCGGCCCGGCCTGCGAGATCGACGCGCCGGACGCGACGAACAGGCCTGTGCCGATCGAGCCGCCGATCGCGATCATCGTCAGATGGCGGGCTTTCAGGCTGCGATGAAGCTGGGGAGGATTCGAGGAGGAGGTGGAATTGTCGGAATTCGGATGGGCTGACATAACGGGCGTGCAAGGAGCAGGCGGGCGATGCGTTCCGCCCCGCTTCGGATACGCTCCGGGACGCGATGCGTCCCCGGAACGGATGGCGGCGCGTCAGCCGGGAATGATTCGGGCAGCCGCGCCGGACGCTTTTTTGCGCAGCGCGGATTCTACCCGATTCGCCCGCGCTGCTTGCGGCGCGGTGCCGCCGGCGGGCCCGGAACCCGCGCGGCGCGCCGGCGCGGGCGGGCCGTCATTGCCGCGCCTTGCCCCGCTCGCGCAGCCAGAACACCGCCATCAAGACCAGCCCGGCCCAGCCGAGCGGCACGTCGCCGATCAGGTGGATGCGCTCGTCGGGCATCCGCATCCCCTGGAAGAACATCAGGCCGAAATGCGCGGCGTTGGCCACCACCGTGAAATCGAGAAACAGCCGGTGCGCGAGCGGATTCGCCGCGGCGCGCCACAGGTAGACGCCCCAGACGACATAGACCACCGAGATCATCAGTTCGTAGTGCGCGCCCGTGCCGTCGAGGCCGCCCCAGCGGATGAGGCGCAGCACGAGCCGTCCCGCCGGCCGGGTGACAAGCGTGCGGTCGAGGCCGGTCAGGACCACCACGATCGCCGCGCCGAAGAACACGACGAAGCCGGCGGCGAGCAGCCGGATGGCGAGCGGCAGCCACGGAGAGACATCGCGGCGGCCGACCGGCGTGCCCGAATGGATTGAGGACATGCGTTGCTCCGCAGGGGAAATGGCGTGCGGCCAGGTCGCCGGAATCAGCCGGAACCGCACGCGCGCGCCGGGACACGGCGCACGAGCCGGCGGCGGCGCTCCGGCACCGGATGCGCGAACGGCCGTCCGGCCGCCGCGACGTCGCGGCTCGAACGGCCGCCGGCGGGCAACCGGCGCGGGCAGCCCGGAGGCCGGCGCGGGCGTCTCGCGGCGCCGCTCAAGCGCCCGCGTGCGGCAGCGGATGCAGCGGCACGCGACGCGGCGCCGCTTCGGCCGCGTACCGCGCGTTGGTCGCGTCGATCGCGGCCAGCAGGCCGTCCAGGCGCTGCAGGTGAGCACGATTGTCCTGGTCCCACGGGTGGAAGCCGGGCCGGAAGTAGCTCAGCCATTCAAGCGCGATCTGCGCGAAGACACCCTTGCGCGGCCCGAACAGAAACTTGACGAGCTTGCCGAATCCCGTGACCTCGCCGACCCGGCGACGATGCGCGTTCAACAGATGCACGTGGAACTCGAACACCGTGCCCCAGAACAGCACGCTGGTGAACAGCATCGCCCCGGTGCGGATCAGATAGCGCTTCGGGCCGGGCTTCATCACCGTGAGCCACACGTCGTAGGCGACCGACTTGTGCTCGGTCTCCTCCATCGCGTGCCATTGCCACATCTGCACGTAGCCGTCGACCGAGCCCTCGGCGAGCGGCACGCGCTTCGCGAGCAGCAGGTCGGCGAACATCGCGGTGTAATGCTCAAGCGCGATCGTGATCGCAAGCTGCATCGAATGCGGCAGCACCTTCTTCATCCAGCCCAGCACGGCCCAGAGCCGCGCGTCGATCTTGTGCGCGGGCATCCCGGCCGCCTGCAGCAGGTCGTTGTACTCGACGTGCTCGCGGGTGTGCATCGCCTCCTGGCCGATGAAGCCGACGATTTCCCGCTTCAGCTCCGGATCCTCGATCCGGTCCCGGTAGTTGCGCACCGAATCCATGAAGAAGCGTTCGCCGGCCGGAAACAGCAGCGATAGCGCGTTGTAGAGGTGGGTGGTGGCGACGCCCTCGCCGTGCCAGTCGCAGGCGCGATCGGGGGGCAGGGCAAAGCGGATGTCGCGGCGAACGATAGATGTCACGATATGTCTCCCTGTCGTCCGGTCCGGACGATCCGTGCGACCCACCTCGACACCCTTCCCGAATCGACCCGGAAATTGGGGAGCGGTCGCCCAGTTAAATCAAACCATCATAAACAGTTACATTGAGTGATGTAATCATAGAGGATGGGGGCGGACTGTGCAAGGCGCCGGTGGCGCCGGGCGGAACAGAGAGGGGGCGGAGCCGTGGGTCCAGCCTGGCGGACAGCGCCGGGGCAGGCTCGCCCCGGCGAGACGCTACGCGAACGGCGGACGGCCGTCGCCGCCCGATTCCAGCAGCAGGTAATCGCCGTCGTCCGCCGTGCCGGCGCCGATCTCCGCGAACCCGCATGCGCGGTAGAACGCCAGCGCCGCGCCGTTGGCGCACAGGCATTTGAGGCGGTAGCGCGTCGCGGGCCAGTCCGGCAATGCGCGCAGCAAGGCCCCGCCGACGCCACGGCGATGCCGCGACCGGTCCACATAGAGATGGTGAATGAAGCGGTCCGGCTCCCAGAGCGAAATGAAGCCAGCCAGTTCGCCGTCGTGTTCGGCGATCCATTGCCATTCGTCCCGCGTCTGCATATCGAAGTCCGCCAGCTGGAACGCGGCGGCCGGCTGCCAGACGAAGGTTTCGCGGCGCGCGCTCAGATACAGCGCGCGCAGTGCCGGGATGTCTCCGGCCCGCGCGCGACGCACGCTGATCGTCATGTTCTTCTCTCCTCCCGATAGGATCCGCCCGGCCGGGTCGGCCGATCGCGGCCGCGAACCCGCTCCTCGCCGTGCGGCCGATTCAAACCGGCCATCGCCGAAGCGTCCGGGCCCTCCGCGCGAGCCGGCCGTCGAGCGCATTCGCGCCGCGCCGCGATCGGTTGCCCTCGCTCCGATGCCGCGCCGCCGCAAGTTATGCTCGCAAGACACGCGCCCCGAACGCTACCATGACGCTTTCCGCGGCCGCATGCGTTGTGCGCGGCCGACACGCGATACGCGTCGCCGCCGGCTGTCCCGCCCCGGCTCGACACACCTGAAGCCGACCGTCTCTTCCAACCCGGAGCCGCCCTGCATGGCCTCGCTACCCAGCACGATCACCATTCCCGTCAAGCGCGATGCGGCACGGCACCACCTGCTGGTCTTCCATCACGCGTGCGGCGCCGCGACCAGCTATCACCGCTGGGCATTGGGCTTTCCCGCCGACATCGAGGTATGGCTCATCGAATTGCCGGGCCGGGGCCGCAACCTCCAGACACCCGCACTCGCCACGCTGCCCGAGGTACTGACGCACCTTCGCGAACTGCAGCCTCTGCTGCCGCGTGATTATGCGGTGTTCGGGCACAGCATGGGCGCGCTCGTCGGCTACTGTTTCGCGTGCGACATGACGCAGCTCGGACACCCGCCGGTCTGGCTCGGCGCGTCCGCCGCCGAAGCGCCCTTCTATCCGCATCGGCATGCCCGGCGCACCGGTGCGCCGGTCCATCTGCGATCGGACGAGGGCATCATCGACTACATGGTGTCGCTCGGCGGCACGCCGCGCGAAGTAGCCGAGCACGCGGAACTGAAGGCCATGCTGCTCGACATGGCCCGCGCCGATTTCCATCTGGTCGAGGCCTGCTTCCCGCTGCCGGCGGCCACGGCCCTGCCGCTGCCCGTCACGGTATTCAGCGGCCGCGACGATCCGGTGGCGAGCCCGGCGGGGCTGCAGGACTGGGCCCGCGCATCGCGGCAGCCGGTGACGTTCCACGACTTCGACGGCGGCCATTTCTACCTGATGCTGCGCCCGGCCGCCGTGCGGGACGCGATCGTGCGCGCACTGAACGATGCCCGTGCGCCGCGCGCCGCATCGCGCGCATTGCCGTCGCTGCCGTGATCGCGATGCGCGGCGCGCCCCATCCGGCCCGGCATCGCCGCCCGGCCGCGCATCTCCTCCCGTCGGCGCCCCGGTTCGCTGCCGGCCTAGCGCGGCGCGGCGGCCTCGACGAACGCGGCCAGATCGCGATTGAACCGGTCCGGCTCCTCGATGAACGGCGCGTGGCCCGACTCCGCGTAAAGCTTGCTCGTGATGCGCGGGTTCAGCGCGACCGCGCGCGCCATCGCAGGCCCGGCCTGAACGAGCGCATCGCGCTCGCCGTAGATCAGCAGGATCGGAACCCGCGCGTTGCCGAGGCCTTCGGGCGCCGCGACCGTCATCGACTGAACCGCGCGCTGCATGTCCCACGACGCCATCGCGGCATTCGCGAGCAGGCGCTCGAACGTCGCCCGCTCGGGCGGCGTGCGGAAGCACAGGCCGAGGAACGTGCGCACCGCATCGAGGTGGGTTTTCAGATCGGGGGAGACCATGTCGCGATACACCGCCGGATGCGGCACGATCTGCTCCGGCTTCAGTTCGATCACGCCGTCGACATACACGGCCCCGGCGATCCCGTTATCGCCATACGCCGCCAGGTAGTTCGACATCACGGCGCCGCCCAGCGACCACCCGACCAATACCGGATTGCGCGCGTGCGACGCCGCGATCACCGCGGCGAGGTCGTCCGCCCAGCGCCGCCCGTCGCGATAGGCGCCGGCGTCCGCCGGCTTGCCGGACAGACCGTGGCCGCGCAGGTCGTAGCTGATGATGCGGTAGCGCTGCAGCGCGGGGGCCTGCCGCTGCGCCTCCCAGTCGAGATGGCTGCCGAGCAGTCCGTGAATGAACACGATCGCGGGGCCGTCGGGGTTGCCGGACGCCTGGACCGACAGCGCGACGCCGTCCGGCGCGGTGACCGTGTAACGCGTCATCTCCGCAAGCGCGGACGACGACATGGCCAGCAGCGCGGCCAGCGCGCACAGGATGCGACGAAACATGAGACGGGACATGAACCGGACTCCGGGTGGTTGAGATGTCCCGAGTCTCGACGCTCACACTGATGTGAGGGTCAAGCGGAAATGCTATGCTTTTTTTCATGCGCCCATCCACCACGCAACACCCGTTGACCATCGGCGAACTGGCACGCGCGACCGGTGCGAGCGTCCGCTCGATTCGTCACTACGACGAACAGGGCCTTCTCACGTCCATGCGCGCCGACAACGGCTACCGCACGTTCCCGGATGCGGCTGTCGTCCAGGTCAGGCAGATCCAGCGGATGATCGCGACGGGTTTCAGTCTGGCGGACATCCGCGCGTTCCCCGACTGCATGCGGATGATCGAAGGCGCGAACGCGTGCACGGTCACCACCGACGCGCAGCGCAAGCGGCTGGCCTCCATCGAGCGCCAGATAGCGGATCTCGAACGCCGCCGCGCGCGGCTGCTGAAGACGCTGGCCGAAGGCATCGTGCCGCCGCTGGATTGATGGGACCGCGCGCGGGGCGCGCGTTGCCGCGCCGCGGCGCATGCCGACGACATGCGTCGGGCCGAGCCGCGCGCGCCGCCTGCCGCCCCGTCCCGCCGCGACTGCCGGCCTGCGTCGGGGAAAACTCACTCCGGATAGGCGTCGCTGACCTTGAGGCTGGCAAGCCGGAAGATGATGCGCAGCGTCTGCGGATTGATGTCCCGGCGCGCGGCGAGCGACGTCAGGATGAAATCGAGCACCTTGGCGCGCTTGAGCAGCGCGATGCCGCTGTCGATATCGGTGGCATCGGCGCGCAGGCGCTCGGCGATCTGCACCATCTCGGTCGACAGGATGCGCGCCATGTCGAGTTCGATCTGCTGCTTCTCGCTCCAGCCCGGTTCGGGCCGTTCGAGCAGCTTGGCCAGAAAAGCCTGGAATTGCGCATCTGATTGATTCGGGAGCGCGTCCATGTTTTGCCCCGCTCTGCGGTTGGGCGGCCGTGTCCGGTGGACACGGCCGGCGGTTGTCACGAACCCGCGCCGGCCGGCGGCGCGGTTCTCATGCCCAATGCATTGCAGAATTCGTACCAGCCTCGCCCAAAGCGGGCGCGCGGCACGCTGCCGGACCCCGCCGCGTGCCGCTCAGGCTTGTCGGCAGGCGGTCCGGACGACGCCGGTCGACACCGTTACGGCCCGTTCCACGTGCCTTCATCGCGGCGGGAAGACCGGCATTCCCGCCGAATCGTCCGGAGATGTAACGTAACGCGTACCGCGCCGGCCACGACATGGGTCGACTTTCGCGAAGTTTGTCCTACGATACGATCAACAAATATCGGGAGACCGCCATGTGCACGGACTTTCTGCTCAAGGCCGCGGACGGCAGCGTCGTGAACGGCCGCAGCATGGAATTCGGCACGGCGCTGCACTCGGAGATCTTCGTCGTCGGCAGAGGCACGAAGATGCACAGCGCCTCCCCGCATCTGGCACCCGGCCTGAACTGGATCAGCCGGTACGGGCTGGTCGGCATGAATGCATTCGGCAGCCACATCGTGACGGACGGCATCAACGAAGCCGGCCTGTCGGTCGGCTGCCTTTGGCTGCCCGGCATCACGCATTACGCGTCGACGGTACGCGACGCCTCCCGCGCGCTCCTGATCGCCCAACTCGCGAACTGGCTGCTCGCGAGTTTCGCGACGACCGGAGAAGTCGGGGACAACCTCGCCAGCGTGGAGATCTGGGGCGGGCATGAAATCGACAAGCAGCTCCCGCTTCACCTGTCCGTTCACGACAGGGACGGCAACAGCATCGTGATCGAATTCACCGACCCGTCCGGCCAGCCCGTGATTTACGACAATCCCGTTGCCGTGCTGACGAACGCGCCGGCCTTTCCGTGGCATCTCTCGAACATCGGCAACTTCGTCGGCCTGCAGGCCCGGGACGCCGAGCCGATCGAGATAGGCGGCACGCTCTTCAGCCCCGCCGGTCACGGCAGCGGCATGAGGGGCTTGCCCGGGGATTCGACGCCGCCGTCCCGCTTCATCCGCACCGTCTTCGAGAAGCGCTTCGCGAAGCAACCCGCGAACGCGGCGGCCGCGCGCAACCTCGCGCTGCATCTGCTGAACATCGTGGATATCCCGCTCGGCACCAGCGCATCGCTGCCGTCGACGCTCGGCAAGGTGGATGACGATTACACGCAATGGGCCGTGGTCAAGACGCTCAGCGCGCCGAGCTTCGGCGTCCGGACTTACGACAACACGACGCTGATGGAAGTCGTCCTCGCCGAGATCGATCTCGCCACGCCCGGGGAGCGGCTCTACCCGCTACCGGCCGAGCCGGTTTCGATCAACATCAGCGGGAAGCTGCTGCCCCGGTGACGTGAGCCTGTCCGCATGGGAGCGGCCAGGCGGCGAACGACGGCCAGCCGCGCAGCCTGCCGGATGAGCGCGCGTCGACGATGGCGGATCTCGCCGACCGGGCGCGGCGGCGATGCGGCCGTCGTGAGCGGTCGAAGCCCGCATGAGCCACCGTCGAGCGGCGCGTCTCCGCATGACCGCGCCCTTCGGCCAAGGCACTCGGCCGCCCGTCAAATGACGAGGCGCGAATGCCCGATGCCGCCGCCCTTCTCGACCCTGATCTGCGTCGCGATGCGCTCCTTCATCCCCTCGACATGGCTGATGACGCCGATCATCTTGCCGCTCGCATTGAGCGCGTCGAGCGCGTCGAGGGCGATCTCCAGCGTATCGCCATCGAGCGTGCCGAACCCTTCGTCGAGAAACAGCGAATCGATGGAGGTCTTGTGGCTCACCAGATCGGAAAGCGCCAACGCCAGCGCAAGGCTGACGAGAAAACTCTCGCCGCCCGAGAGCGTGCGCGTATCGCGCGTCGCGTCGGCCTGCCAGCGGTCCAGTATCTCCAGTTCGAGTTCGCCCGTCGACTTGCGCCTCAACAGATAGCGCGCATGCAGGCGATCGAGATGCCGGTTCGCGAGCAGCAGCAGATGGTCGAGCGTCAGGCCCTGGGCAAATTTTCTGAACTTGTCGCCCTTCGCCGAACCGATCAGCGAATCGAGCCGCTGCCAGATGTCGTTCTCGCCGGATTGCGCGTCGATCTGCGCCAAGAGGGTTTGCTGGCTCCCGCGCAAGGCGTCGTCCCGCGCCAGCAGTTCGCGCTTGCCGCCGATCTGGCCGTTCATCGAGGCGCTCTGGGTGTCGAGCGATTCGATCTGCGCGGTCAGCGCGTCGAGCGTTGCCTCGGTCCGAACCGGCGATTGCAGCTTCGTCAGCTTCTCGCGCTCGGACTGATGCAGGGTGTCGGCGGTCTGCCGGTCCTGTTCGAGCCGAAGCTTCATGTCCCCCAGGCGCTTGCGTTCGTCGGCGGGCAGCAACGCGGCGAGAAAGGCGGCCTGATCGGGGAACGGGCTCGCGGCCAGCGCGGTCCCCCAATTGGCGTTCGCGTCCGCCGACGCCGCGCGTTGCCGCGCCTGCAGCCCGTCGAGTTCGACGATGCGCCCGTCGAGCGATGCCAGCGCCTGGGCGAGCGCCTCGATTCCCGCCGCGCATTCCGATAGCCGTCGACCGGGTGCCTCGATCGTCGCGAGATCGATATCGCCCCCCGTCGCCCCTTCCGCGCCCGGGCTTGCCTCGAGGGCCTGGAGACGCGCGCGCCACGCTTCACGCTGCGCGCGCGCCGCTTCGTCGTGCGCCTGCTCCCGGACGCGCTCGTGCGACAGCGTCTGCAACCGCTGCTGCGCGCGCTGCCATTCGCGCCATTCGTTGTCCCGTTCTCCCAGCCAGGCTTCGGCGTCCGCGGGCAGCGCCGCGTTCGCGAATCCCGCCGCGCCGATCGACGCCAGCAGGTTTTCCTCGTCGCGCGTCAGCGCCGCGCGCAGATCGCCGATCTCGCGCCCGATCTCGGCGTGACGATCCCCGCCAGTCCGGATCGTCTGCGTCAGCCGCTCGCCGGCAGCGCGCGTCATCAGCAGCGCTTGCGCGCATTCCGCATCGACAGTGCGTTTGCCGATCAGCTCCCCTTCCGCGTTCTCGGCGGCATCCAGGGTGCGCTTCACCTCCTCGGCCGCGCGATCGGCGGACGCCCGGTTCTCCGTCACCCACTCGGCTTGCGACCACCCGGCCGCGCCGATCGGCCGCACCGCGACGATCGAAGCAGCGAGGTCGTCCCCGTTCCGCTGACTCTGCGCGATATCCCGCGACAGGCGTTCATCCCGCGTCCGATACTCTGTCCGGATAGCGCGACGCTCGGACAGCGCCCCGGAAATGCCCTGGATCTGCTTGTCGGACGCCAGGATCTCCGCCTTGAGGGCGCGCAATGCGTGATCGGTCGCGGACACATCGAGCGCGCGGTAAGCGGAGATCGCCGGATGCTCCGGCGAACCGCACAGCGGACACGCGTCGCCCGGTTGGAGCCGGTCCCGGTGATCCGCCAGACTGCGAATCACCTGCTCCTGTTCAAGCAGCTTCTGCTTGTCCGCTTCCTGTGCCCGCAATGTTTCATCGGCGCGCCGGCACATCTGCAACGCGGCCTCGCGTTCGACGATCTCCGCCTCGATGCGCTTCAGATTGGCGGCGAGCGCGTCGCGCTCGGTCGCGAGGTCGCGATGCCGGTCCGCGATCGCCTCCAGCTTCAGCCACGTGCCGAGATCGTCCTGCGCCGCTTGCCAGCGCTGCCGCAAGCCGGCGAGCGTACGGCCCGCCAGCCGCTCGTCCTGCGCGGTTTGCAGGCGGTTGAGCTGCGCTTCCGATTCGCGCTTGCCGAGTTCGGCCGCCTTGACCGCGTCGCGCTGCTTGACGAGTTTTTCCCGTTCGAGTTCAAGCGTGGCGTTCAACTCGCGCCGGCTTTTCTCGCGCGCGTCGATCTCGCCCGCCGCCTGGCGGCGATGCGCGAACTGCTGCCGCCAGGTTCCCGTCTGCTCGCCCAGCGCCGCATGATGCCGATTCGATTCGCCTTGCGCCTCGAGCTTGCGTTGCTCCGCATCGAGCACCCGCAGCCGCGCTTGTGCGTCGTCGCTCACGCGTTCGGCCAGCTTCGCCGCGATCGCATGTTCGCGATACTGCGTCACGGTCCGCTCGACGCGTTCACCGCGGCGCGCAGCGCGTTCCGCCTCGGTCGCGCGGCATGCTGCCTCCGTGCTCCCCGCGGCCTCGTGAAGCGCGCGCAATGCCTCGGCCGGCTCGCCGGCGGCCAGTCTCGCCAGTTCGACGGCTGCCGCGCCGAGCGCGTCGTTCGTCTTCGCCAAGCGTGCCTGCGCCGCTTGCGCCGCCGCTTCGGCCGCCGCCAGATCGAGACGCCATTGCCGGTGATCGCGAAGCGTCCCGAGCCGGCCGGCCGCCACGCCGATCCGTTCCGTCAACGCCGCGATGTCCCGCTGCATGACGCCGCGCTGCTCCGCCGTCAGCAGGTCCATGCCGTCCGCCTGCGCGCGCAGGGCTTTCAGCGTATCGCGGGCCGCACCGGCCCGCTCGAACACGCGGCGGGAAATCTCGCCGTAGATCTCGGTTCCCGTCAACTCCTCCAGCAGCTCCGCGCGGTCGTTGGCGTTCGCATTCAGGAATGCAGCGAACCCGCCCTGCGCGAGCAGCATGGAGCGGGTGAAGCGTGGAAAGTCGAGGCGCGTGATCTCCGTCACGGCCTTGAGCTTCTCGTTGACATGGGTCGTCAGGATGGTGCCGTCGCCTTTCGCGAGTTCCACCTTGGGCGCCTGAAGCGCGCCGTCGACCTTGTCGCGGGCGCGGCGCTGGCTCCAGAACGCCCGATAGATCTCGCCCTTGACCTCGAACACGACTTCCGCGAGACAGTCGGCGGTGTGCCGCGTCATGATGTCGTTCGCCGACGCCGAAACGGTCTTGAGTCGCGGCGTCTCGTGGTAGAGCGCGAGGCAGATCGCGTCGAGCAGCGTCGATTTGCCGGCGCCGGTCGGCCCCGTGATCGCGAACAGCCCGTTTTCGGAAAACGGCGGCCGGGTGAAATCGATCTGCCACTCGCCTTTCAGCGAATTGAGATTCTTGAGACGCAGGCTGCGAATCTTCATGCCGCGTCCTCCCCGGTGGATGCCACCACGCGCCGGTAGCGCTCGATCAGCGAATCGCGCAGCGCGTCCGGCAGTGCCTCCTGCGCGAGCCGGCGCGCGAATACGTCGTGCGGGTCAAGCTCGTCGAGCGTCACGCCCGCGTCCCCGCTCAGGTGCGCGCCCGCCTTGCCCCGCTCGCGGCGGATACGCAGCACCTCCAGCGGAAGCCCTTCGGCCAGCGCCTGGATCCGGGCGGGCAGATCCGACAGGTAATCGTCCTCGGCCACGGTGACTTCGAGCCACGCGGGCGGTTCGGACGCGGCCTCCTGCGCGATGCGCGGGAAGTCGCCGGCGAGCGATTTCAGATTGCCGCGCAGCGCGACGAGCCGCTGGAACGCGGGCACCGGCAGCGGCGTGGCGGACCGGAAACCCGTTTCGTCGAGATCGACCAGCAGCACCTCCTTCTGCTGGGCGGCCTCGTCGAAGCTGAGCGCGATCGGCGAGCCGCTATAGCGGATGTGCTCGATCCCGCCCACCTTTTGCGGCCGATGGATATGCCCGAGCGCGAGATAGTCGACGGGAGGAAATGCCGAAGTCGGAAAGGCGTCGAGCGCGCCGACGTAGATTTCGCGCACCGATTCGGTCGTGCTGGCGCCCACGGTCGTGAGATGGCCTGTCGCGATCAGCGGCAACTGCCGCCCGGCTTCTCGCGACAGGGTGTCCCGACGCGCGCGGGCGGCGTCGAATACCGCGTGATAGTAGGCCTGAATGGAACGCAGAAGCTGTTGCTGCTTGTCCTCGGCGCTTTGCCCGGATTCGCTTTGCATCACGTCGCGCGCGCGAATGAACGGGATCGCGCAGACGACGCAGCCCGGCGCGCGTCCGGCATCGGCGCGGCGCAGCGGAAGCACCCGGACCTGACCGTGCGGCGCATCCGCCGAGGGCACGACATGCGCCGACAGGCGCTCGAGCAACGCGCTGCTTTCGCGCAGCGTGGCCACCGAGTCATGGTTGCCGCCCAGCAGCAGCAGCGCGACACCGGCCTCGTGGAGCCGCACGACGAGCTGGCTGTAAAGCTCGCGTGCATAACTGGGCGGCGTGCCCGTATCGAAGATATCGCCGGCGATGAGAACGGCGTCGACGGCATGAGCGTCGACCTGAACCATGAGCCAGTCGATGAGCGCCTGATGCTCGGCTTGACGGCTCTTGCCCATGAAATTCTGGCCCAGGTGCCAATCGGACGTGTGGAGGATGCGCATGTGAGGCGAAAGAGGAGATGTCTTGACGTGGCGAATGGTAACGGATCGATCGGGTGCCGCGAGCCGCTGCGGGGCGGCCGGGGGCGGTCGATCGCTCGCGTGGTCGAACGCCGCGCGCCGCCGCTATCGATCCAGTTCGGCGTAATGCCGGAAGATCCCCTCCTCGTTGAACGGAATCCGCCGCGCCGATGCCAGATAGCGCGCGACGGGCGGATGCCGCGCCACCCTGTCGTGCAGCTCGATCAACCCGCCATGCTCCGGCTCGATACGGGCCATCGCATTCGGGAACGCGTAGCGCAGCCCCTCGATCAGCTGGAACATCGACAGATCCGCATAGCTCAGGCGACGGCCGGCCAGATAGCCGCTCCGATGCGGATTGCCGGCCAGCACCTTGCCGAAATAGCCGAGGAACTTCGGCAGGCGGTGCGCGATGAAATCCGCCGTCCGCGCCGCGGCTTCCTCCCGCTGATCCTCGTAGTAGAGGTTCATGGAAATGGGGTGGTGGGTGTCGTGGATCTCGACGATGAAATCGGCCACCGTCAGTTGCAGCTGATGCACCCACAGCCGCCCGGCTTCGTCCCGGGGCGCCAGACGATGCCGCGCGCCGAGAAACAGCAGGATGTTGGCGGTTTGCCCGATGATCCGGTCGCCGGCCTTGAGAAAGGGCGGCGCGTACGGCGGGTACGCTGTCGGCTCGCTGTCCAGCAGACGCATCATGGCGCGCACGCCCTGGCCTTTCCGCGCGGATTGCCGCGCCACGTCCACGTATTCGGCTTCGGCCGCTTCGAGCGCCAGCCGCACGAATTCGCCGCGGCCCTGAATGCCGGGCCAGTAGTAAAGCTCGTAGTGCATCGTGCGCTCCCTGGTTCGAGATGGAGACGGCCAGCGCGCTTCGCGTGTTGCGCGGGGGCCGCCTGGGGTTCCCGGTGTCCCGATGACGAACGACAGTCTAGGCGCAACGGCCGTCGCGGTCATCCGGCGCGGCGGCGGACCCCGGCAGGGCGCGCCGGGCGGCATGCGTTCGGTCGCCCATCAACCGGGATTCGCGTCCCGCGCAGGTCGATGAGGGGAGGGATCGGCGCCGGACGCCGTATTTCCGCGCGCCCCGGCGACAGGGGCGTCCGATGCCGACACGCGCGGCCGAAGCGACGCCGCCCATCCCCCCGCTCAGAGCGGCGCCTGCCGCCGACAGACCGACAGCACCAGTTGCCGAAGCCAGCGATGCACGGGGTCGACCTCCAGACGGGGATGCCACATCTGCGACACGGTGATCCGCTCCGTCGTGACGGGCAGCTCGAAGGCGTAGGTGGCGCCGCCCGCCTCCGTTCCCTGCGCGGCCGTTTGATTGTCCATGAAGGAGGCGGGCACGAGCGCGACCAGGTCCGAGGTGCGGGCGACGGTCAGCGCAGCGGGGAAACTCGGCACCACGGCGACGATCGTGCGCTCGAGACCCAGCGCGGCCAGCGCTTCATCGACGGGACCGCTTGTCTTGCCTCGCCGCGAAGCCACGACATGACCGAACGCGACGTACCGCTCGGCACTGACCGGGCCGTCGCGTTCGAGCGGATGCCCTTTTCTGACGACCCCCAGGAAACGATCGCGGAACAGCGCCTGCACGCGCACTTCCGGACCCATGTCGCCCAGCACGCCAATTTCGAGGTCGGCGGAGCCGTCCCGCAAATGCGCGGGGGTCTTGGCGAGTTTCGGCGCGAAGCGCAAACAGACGTGCGGCGCGGCCGCCGTCGCGGCGGCGATCAGCGGCGAGCCGAACACCTCGACGAAACCCTCGTTGCTCCGAATGGTGAACGTGCGCCTGAGCGTCGAAAAATCGGGCGCCGTCGGGGACGGGCGCAGGACGGCACGCGCTTCGTGCACCGCATGACGCGTGCGTTCGCGGATGCTCTCGGCGTACGGCGTCAATACCATCTGGCGGCCCGCGCGGACCAGCAGCGGATCGCCGGTCGCCGCGCGCAGCCGGGTCAGCGTCCGGCTCATCGCGGAGGCGCTCAGTCCCAATCGGCGCGCCGCGCCCGCCACGCTCCCATCGGCCAGCAGCATATCGAGCGCAATCAGCAGGTTCAGATCGGGTTCGGACATGGCCGGATCGTAACACCGCCGATCGGGACAAGGCGTCCGGCGCAAGTGATGAATGCAGCCGCCGCGCCTTCCGCCCTCTCGCATGCGCCGATATATTGCCTGGACCGGCCCGCTACCGCCGAACTTCATCCCGACGTGCCCGCCCGGGCGTCATCGACAGGAACCGATCCTATGCAAACCTTGGCAACGCAGAAAACCCTCCTCCTTGTCGGCGCATCCCGTGGTCTCGGGCTCGCGATGGCCGAGGAATACCTCCGGCGCGGCTGGCGCGTGATCGCCACCGGGCGGGCCAACTCGACGGACCGGCTCCGCCGTCTCGCCGGCGCGCTCGAAGTCGAAACGGTCGACATCACGATCCCGGAGCAAGTCGCGGCCTTGCGCGCGCGGCTCGCGGACCGGCGGATCGACGTGCTGTTCGTGAATGCGGGCGTCAAGAACGACGACCGGGAAACCATCGCCGACGTCTCGACCGAGGAGTTCGTCCGCGTGATGGTGACCAACGCATTGAGCCCCATGAGGGTGATCGAGACCTTCCAGGATCTCGTGCGTCCCACCGGAACGATCGGCGTGATGTCTTCCGGGCAGGGCAGCGTCACGAACAACGTCAACGGAAACTACGAGGTTTACCGCGGCAGCAAAGCGGCGCTGAACATGTTCATGCGCAGCTTCGCGGCTCGCCACGCCGACGATCCGCGCACCCTGCTGCTGATGGCGCCCGGCTGGGTGCGCACGGACATGGGCGGACCGGAAGCGCGTTTGAGCATCGAGGAAAGCATTCCGAACCTGCTGAACACGATCGATGCTTGCGAAGGACGCACGGGCCTGCATTACCTCGACTATCTCGGCCGAGTGGTGCCGTGGTGATCGGAGCGGCATGTCGCGTCGCGCCGACCGCAGCGGCGATACTTTCTTAAGAAATGCCGACGGCCGGCGGATCGGCGTCTGGCACACAACCTCGCGCAGCAGCAGCCGGCAGGCTGACCCCGCCTGCCACCTTCCGAACCTCGGGTTGCCGCCCCATGGCAGGGATACGTCCGCTTCACCGCTGTCGGTGAACCTCCGCGCGATCCGATCCCTAACAGACGGGACGCATCGATGGCTGTCCGCAAAGCCCGGCGGCGGCCATGATTCGCCATGCGCGCGAAACCGCTTTTTCCGCGTCCCGATGAACACGCGGACCGCAACCCAACTGGGGTCGCATCCGCTTGGCCAACGTCGATAAAAAGTGAAACTTTGCTTCTCGGCATGTCGATCTCAATGGTATTTCTTCGTCGTCTCAATGGCGGCACACAGCTTGCCGCTCATATAGCCAACACAAGGAGATATGCCATGACGATTCAGAAGATCACGCCTTTTCTCTGGTACTCCACGCAAGCCGAGGAAGCCGCGGCTTTCTATGCGGAGATCTTTCCCGACTCGCGCGTCACTCGGATCACGTCGGTGCCGAGCGCGGGCGCCACGAAGATAGTCGAGTTCGTGCTCTTCGGGCAGCCCTTCATCGCCATGAGCCACGAGCGGCAGGAGTCGTTCAATCATGCGATCTCCTTCATGATCAATTGCCGCGATCAGGCGGAACTCGACCGCTACTGGAGCGCCCTGCTCGACAGCGGCGGCACGCCCGACGGCTGCGGCTGGATCAGGGACCGCTTCGGCGTCTCGTGGCAGATCGTGCCGGACGATCTCATCGCGATGATGGCCGACACCGATCCGGTCAAGGCCAAGCGGGTGGCCGACACCATGATGAAAATGACGAAGTTCGAGGTTGCCGCGCTGCAAGCCGCCTATGCGGGGCCGGCGGGTCAGTGAAGTCCCCGTCCCTCGCGTGCGGGGTGAAGCCCAGGGCGGGCCTGGCCGTTCCCGGCAAACACGCGTGTGTCACACGTTGCGAGCCCCGACGCCGGAAATATCGGCGCCAGGGTGCGCGGCACCCGATCGAACGCTTTGCCGTTCGGGTTCGAGCCGCGTCCCGCTCAACGCATCGGGCCGGCCTCGGTGCGCGTTCCCGCTGATCTTCTTCGCACGCCGTCAGCGACAGTTCGGGTGCCCGCCCGGCACCGCGCCGGCGCTCACATTCGATGTTTTGCCATGGAGCGGCATGCGTCGTCGCCGCCACCTCGCGACGACGAAAAAAACCGCCGCCGCCACCATCGGCATGCACGCGCCTCCCATGTTCCCGCAAGCGACACGCTCATGCATCGCATCGACGGGAAGGGGGCGCCCGCGTCTCACGAATGCTCGCTGATGGAAACGCCGAGCAGGTCTCTCGCGCCGACCGGCGCCGCACCGCCCACGCGAGCGTAAAACTTGATTTCGCCTCTAGCGCGTCCTTCAATGATGAGGGCCGGCCGGCGCTTCCCCCGCAGCGCGAGCGAATGCGCGCGCCGGCGCTACGACATCCTTCATGATTCAAAGCAACGTGGAGATGAAACATGCCGACCAAGATCGTGGATCTCTCAGCGCGTTCCAAAATCATTCATGACGAGCCGTTTCACGTGCACTTCTGGGAATGCACGCCGGCGGAATACCTCGAATACCTCGGCCAGCCCCGCGCGTTCCTCGCCAAGATCGGCGTCGACATTCCGGGCGATTGCCGGATCGAAACGACGATCGAGAATCATGACTGGCTGGGCGTGGAAGCCAAGGATTTCAAGAGCGCGAACGGAACGATCATCTGCAACGTCGGGCACGGCAATATCGCCCGCTCGGTCTATCGAGTCGTCAGCTACGGCCACGACCACAGCACGGTCGGAAAATTCAAGAAGAAGCTGCTGCACGGCGAAGACGAGCAATCCAAGGCCTAAACCCGAACGGACGTTCGATGGGAACGTCCCGTTCATGCGCGGAGAAAGAATCGCGGCGCTCTCGCGCAGGAAAGCGTGCGGCACGCAGGTCACCGCGACGCCGACGTCACGCGTGGTGACGTTTGCGGGGAGGGACGGGCACGCATCGGGGGCCGCTTGTCAGTGCGTTGGCGCCCTTGCGGCGCGCAGTCGTTTCGCGCGCCGGAATGCGCCGGAGGTCCGCGGCGATTACCGGTGCGAAATCCGCGTCGACTTCAGCTGAAGGGCATCGCGTCGACGGGATGACGAAGGCCGGAATCTTCTTTCGCAACGCGGGTGAATGCCGGTCGCCCTGCCGCGTCGCCTCGATCGATGCCGATCG
Source organism: Burkholderia alba (assembly GCF_034721475.1). Taxonomy (NCBI): domain Bacteria; kingdom Pseudomonadati; phylum Pseudomonadota; class Betaproteobacteria; order Burkholderiales; family Burkholderiaceae; genus Burkholderia; species Burkholderia alba. The sequence continues at coordinate 79,551 of NZ_JAWJWL010000023.1, forward strand.
CTCACGCATCGCGCAACGGCCGCGCATCAAACGGAAAATCCGCAATCGAGCGCGACTTCGACCCGCTCGCTACCGCCCACCGCTCGCGAGGGCGTTCATTCCTCGCACTTCACATCCTGCTTGCGCACGACGATGATCGCCGGATAAGTCCCCCGGTCGAGTTCCACGCGCGCAACCACGGACATCGTCGTGCTGTCGATGTCCTCGTACACGCTCACTCTTTCGCGCCGAAGGTTCGTCAGGCCGGTGCAATTGGACGCGCGGCCTTCGTCGGACACCTGGCACTGGAGCGAGTGGTCCGCAAAGTAGCGGTACTTGTCCCGGTCGGACAGCGCAAGGTACTCGTTCATGCTTCGCGCCGATCCGCCGATCCCGGAGACATAACCGATCGCGCACTGCCGTTCGGGCGTATCGCCGCCCGCGGATGTCTGGGCTGTCGCGGCGGTGCTCGCGGCTGCGACGAGCACCGCGCATGTCGATGCGAGAAGGTGTTTCATGGCGAAATTCACGGTTGTCGGATTGAAGTGCTGGATTGTAATGGCAACGCGCCGAAGCCGTCCGGACGCGGGAAGCGGCGGCGGCACGCGCGTTCGGCGTGCGCGTCGAGCGCGATGCGTCATATCGGCGATCGAGCGCGCATCCCGCGTTCGGTCGAAGACGTGCGGCTCCGTCGTTCAGCCGGGGCAGGTAGCGAGAGTGAGGGATTCGTCGGCGAGACCGATGCCGTGGGCAAGCGAGGCCCGGTGGGTCGGTGTGAAAGCGGGGCGCGCGGTGTCGATGCCGCCCGCCGAATCAGCGCGGGTTCTTTCCCGGTTGTTGCATGATGCCGATCCAGCACAGCACCGCGGCCGCGATCCAGCCGCACGTGAAGAGCAGATCGAGGTTCAGCCAGCCCTCGAAATTATCCGCGTTCTCGAAGCTGCAGCGCTGATGCTCGCCATAATCGATGCAGCCGGCCAGAATACGCTGGACGTGTTCGTATGCGCGGTAAGCCGCAAACACCGAGATGATCAGAGCGATCCGCACACGTAATTTCATGTTCATCGAGGTCGATGCCGATTGGATGAGCTGGAGCGGATCTTAGCAGCAGGTCCGACACGCTAGCAATTGCGGTCAATCCGGGCGAGTGTGGCAGTTCATGAAACGCGAGGAATTTGACACGCGGCAGGCAAGAACGACCCTGCCCGATGGGTCCGCCCGTCGCCTCAGCCGCGGAATTTTCAAGCCGCCGAAACACGACGCGTCCGACGTTTCCCACCCGCACTCGCGTCGAGCCGATACGCCGCCGTCTCATCGCGAGAGGAGTCGAATGAAGCGCGACTTCATCGTATTCGGAACCGTGCCGAACCGCGTCATGATCACCGCTCGCCATGCGCAAAGGGCATCGCGCCCCGCCTCGCGCGCTCGGGCGGAAACCGCGAACCCACGCGGCCTCTCCGGACGAAAGGCGATGCGCCGTCTCAAAGAAAGCTCGGCCTGCTCTGCTCAGTGATCGCGGACGGCGTCGCGTACCCGGCGTGGAATCCGTTCATCACGCGGGTCGACGGCCGCTTCGCCGGACGCTCGTCGATACGGATCGTGCTCGACAGCGGGACGGATTCCATGACCTTCACGACCCGACGGTCCCGCTGGTTCGCCCGGAGCACGCGCTTTGCCGGCGCGGTAGCCTGGGGACGCGGGGACCTTCGACGGCGAACGCTGCATTCGCCTGTCGGCGGCGGCAAGCGGCACGCGCGTCGAGCCATCCGCGCGATTCCCGGACATCCTGGCCGGCCGCTTGACGCACACGGTCGGCGCGCAGACGCAGCAGCCATGCCGGGCGATGAATCGCGTGTTGAAACAGCGCGTGGCGCCGGCGCACGCATCGCACGCCTCACGGCGCCGCGCGCGACGCAGCCCCCGCCTCCTCGACGATCCAGTCGCGAAACAGCTCCATCGCGGGCGACATCGACCGCGACCTCAGCCAGATCAGCCAGTAGGCGCCCGTCGTGACCGCGATGTCGAACGGCTGGACCAGCACGCCCGTCCCCAGCTCGCGCACGAACATGTCCGGCGGCGCCAGCGCGACGCCCGCGCCCTGGATCGCCGCCTCCACCATCAGCCGCGACGAATCGAACACCGGACCGTTCAACGGCCACGGCGTGAGCCCGGCCGCCGCGAACCAGTTGAGCCATTCGTCTGCACGATACGAACGCAGCAGCGCTTCCCGTTCCAGCGCGGCCGGGGTATCGAGCCGCGCGGCGATCTCCGGCGCGCACAGCGCGGTGAGCGGCGCCTCGAGCAGGAACGCACTGCGCGTGCCGTGCCACGTCCCCTCGCCGAAGCGCACCGCGAAATCCAGCCCTTCGGCCGCGAGGTCGACCAGATTGTTGTTCGTGAGCAGCCGCAACTCGATGAACGGATGGGTTTGCCTGAAGCGTTTCAGCCGAGGCATTAACCAGCCTATCGCGAACGTCCCCACCACGCCGATCGTCAGCACCTCGTGGAAATGCCCGCCGTCGAACTGCTTGAGCACGGTCTCGATCCGGCTGAACGCGTCGCTCAACACCGGCAGCAGCGCGCGTCCCTCGTCGGTGATGCCGAGGCCGCGCGGCAAGCGCTTGAACAGCGTGCATCCGAGACGTTCCTCCAGCATCCGCACCTGCTGGCTGACGGCCGCCTGGGTCACGTGCAGTTCCAGCGCGGCGCGCGTGAAGCTGAGGTGCCGCGCCGACGATTCGAACGCTCGCAGCGCATTCAACGGAAGATGTGGGCGCATGGCCATCCATAAGAATTTCTTGTACCTGCCCGTCATTATCGTCGTTTGCGCTCGCGCTGCAAACGATCGATAGTCACGTCTGCCCCGACGGGGATCCGTTGCCTGCCCTCCTTACCACGAGCTCCTGCCCATGTCCCACTCCCCGCTACGCCGCACCCTCCTGCTCGCCGGCTCCGCCGCCCCGCTCGCGCTCGCCCTGCGCGCCCGCGCCGCCGATACGCACCGCCCGCCGCCGGCAGCCGACGCGCGCTTCGCCGAACTCGAACGCGCGGCGGGCGGCCGCCTCGGCGTCTGCGCGCTCGACACCGCGAACGGCGCCATGATCGGCCACCGCCTCGGCGAGCGTTTCCCGTTCTGCAGCACCTTCAAGCTGATGCTGTCCGCCGCCGTGCTCGCCCGCAGCCAGCATGACGCGGATCTGCTCGCGCGGCGCGTCCGCTACACCGCGCGCGATCTCGTTCCGTATTCGCCCGTCACCTCGCAGCACGTCGGCGACGGCATGCCGGTCGCGGCGCTGTGCGCCGCCACGCTGCAGTACAGCGACAACACCGCGGCCAACCTGCTGCTGAAGGTACTCGGCGGCCCGGCGGCCGTCACGGCGTTCGCGCGTTCGATCGACGATCGCCTGTTCCGGCTCGACCGCTGGGAACCGGAACTGAATTCGGCGATTCCCGGCGACCAGCGCGACACGACGACGCCGGAGGCGATGGCGCGCAGCGTGCGGGCGCTGGCGATCGACGCCGCGCTGCAGCCCGCGCCGCGCGCGCAGCTGCAGGACTGGCTGCGCGGCAACACCACCGGCGACCAGCGGATCCGGGCCGGCGTACCGGCCGGCTGGCAGGTCGGCGACAAGACCGGCACCGGCAGCTACGGCACCGCCAACGACACCGGCGTGCTGTGGCCTCCCGCCCGCGCGCCGATCGTGCTCGCGGTCTACTACACGCGGGAAATCGCGGACGCGAAGGCCAACGACGCCATCATCGCGGCCGCCACCCGCGTCGCCGTCGACGCGCTGGGCTGACGGCGGGCGCCGTTCAATCGAAGTCGAACATGTCGAACAGCGACTTCTTCTTCCGGTAGGTGCCCTGCGGATAGCGCGGCTCGTCGGGGCGCGCGCCCGGGCGCTGCCCCCAGCCGTCGTCGCGCCGGTCGTCGCGCCGGTCGTCGTGACGCGCGGCGGGCGCTTCGCGGGGCGCGGCCGGTTCGTCGTCCGCGCGCTCGATCAGCTTGTCGAGTTCGCCGCGATCCAGCCAGACACCCCGGCAAGTCGGGCAGTAGTCGATCTCGATCGACTGGCGTTCGGTCATCAGCAGGTCGGGGGTCTTGCAGACGGGACACTTCATATCGGCACTCCTTGCAACGCGAGGTTGCGTTCGATCGCACGGTGGAGGAAGAAGCCGCCCGTCGCCGGGCGGCGGTGAGATGCGCTCACTCGGGGCGGTCGCCGGCCGCGCGCTCGCGGCGGCGCGTCCTGGCGCGACGCGTCAGCATGTTCATGCCCTCGACGAACGCGGAGAACGCCATGGCCGCGTAGATATAGCCCTTCGGCACATGCGACCCGAAGCCTTCCGCGATCAGCGTCATGCCGATCACGACGAGGAAGCTCAGCGCCAGCATCACGACGGTCGGATTGCGGTCGATGAAGCGGGCGAGCGGCTGCGCGGCGAACAACATCACCAGCACCGCCACGATCACCGCGACGAACATGATCGGCACGTGATCGGTCATGCCGATCGCGGTCACGATGCTGTCGATCGAGAACACCAGGTCGAGCATCAGGATCTGGCCGATCGCGGCCAGCATCGTCAGGCCGGCCGCGCCGCCCGCCGAGCCCGGTTCGTCCGCGTCGCCCGACACGTGGTGGTGCATTTCCTTGGTCGCCTTCCAGACCAGGAACAGGCCGCCCGAGATCAGGATCAGGTCGCGCCACGAGAACGCATGGTCGAACAGCGAGAACACCGGCTCGGTCAGGCGCGCGATCCACGCGACCGTTCCCAGGAGGCCGAGCCGCATCACCAGCGCAAGCGCGATGCCGATGCGCTGCGTGCGGGCACGGTGCGCCTCGGGCAGCTTGTTGCTCAGGATCGAGATGAAGATCAGGTTGTCGATGCCCAGCACGACTTCCATGACGATGAGGGTCAGGAGCGCGGCCCAGACAGCGGGGTCGGCGGCGAGCGCGAGAAGATAGTCCATGGGGCTCCAGGAGGTTGCAGTTCGATGGCGGGATGATCCGCGATTCTTGACTTCGAAAAAATCAACGATAATCTGAGCTTTAGTTCGGTTTTTCCGAAGTGAGTACGCGATGCTGAATTTTCGCCATCTGTATTATTTCTGGGTGGTCGTGAAGGAAGGCGGCTTCGCCCGGGCAGCGGAGCGGCTGGAGATGGCGGTGCAGACGATCAGCGCCCAGGTCCGCGAATTGGAAAAGGCGCTCGGCCACCAGTTGCTGAAGCCGGCGGGGCGCGGCGTGACGATGACCGACGCCGGCCAGGCGGCGTTCGCGCGGGCGGAGGAAATCTTCCAGCTCGGCCGTCTGATTCCCGACGAGATCCGCGCGGCGGCGAACGGCGCGGTCGCGCGGCTGTCCGTCGGCCTGTCGGACGGCATCTCGAAGCTCGCCGCACACGCGATCCTCGCGCCGGTGCTCGACACGCCCGCGCTGCGGCTGCTGTGCCACGAAGGCGAATACGAAGAGCTGCTCGGCGAGCTGGCGCTGCATCACCTCGATCTGGTGCTGGCGGGCCAGCCCGCGCCGTACAACTCGACGCTGCGCGTCGCGAGCGAGCGGCTCGCCGAATCGCCGGTCGACTGGTACGGGCCCGCCGCGCTGGTCACGCGGGCCGCGCGCGGCGGGTTTCCCGGCTGCCTCGCGGCGCTGCCGGTCCTGCTGCCGACCGGGCATTCGGCGCTGCGGGCGCGGCTCGACCGCTGGCTGGAAGCCGTCGAGGTGCGGCCCCGCATCGTCGGCGAGTTCGAGGACAGCGCGCTGATGGCCGTGTTCGCCGCGCGCGGGCTCGGCGTCTTTCCGCTGAGCGAGCTGGGCGCGGGCGACGCGACGCTGCTGCGCGGGCTGCGGCCGCTCGGCCGCGCGCAGGGGGTGACGGAAGAGATCTACGCGATCCGCTCGCGGCGCGGCCAGCATCATCCGCTGGCCCTGCGGGTGCTCGACGCCGCGCGCGGCTGACGCGCGGCGCCGCGCCTACGCGGGCGCGTTCACGTTGCGAAAACGCGGGCCGTAGAACACCGGTTTCGACAGGTCGGTATAGGCCCGCAGGAACGCGATCTCGTCCGGATACAGTGTGTCCAGCCGTGCCAGCGCCGCCGCCGGCACCGGATGGCGCAGGATGTTGAAGCACGACAGCACCCGCAGATCCACCATCCCGTGCACCGCCGCGCCGAGCGATTTCCACGAGCCGCCGGCGGGGCCGTTCCACACGACGTCGAGCGTCGCGAGTATCGTCGAGAACCCCGTATCGAACGCATCGAGATCGGCGCTCACCGCCGCCTGGTTCGGATCGAGCGCGAGCAGCGCCGCGTAGCCGTCGCGCGGCACCGCGAGCGTGTTGACGACCACCGGCGCGTCGAGCGCGGTGCCGGCAAAGAAGCGCGGCTCCGTATGCCGGTCGAACGTCGCGGGCGGCACCGGCACCTGATAGCACGCGCCGTAGTACAGCTCGGCGAAGCGGGCGTAGTGCGACTTTTCTCCTTCGAATGCGCCGGTCGTCAGCACGTCGCCTTTGGCCGCCCCTTCGCCCTGCTGGAGGATTTCGTCGATGCCCGCGTAGAACGCGTCGACGGGATCGGTATCCGGCGAGTACGTCACCGTCGCGAAGCCGATGTCGTCGCCCACCTGGTTGGACGTTCCGCCCGCCTTCACCGCGGCCCGCACCGCGTCGGCGTTGCGCCCGACCGCGTCGCGGATGCCCGCGTAGAACGCCGCGATCGTCGGATAGGTCTCGGCGCGCCCGAGCTGCTTCAGCAGGAACGCGGGCATCTCGATTCGCAGGAAATTCTGCAGCTGCGGTTTCGAGTACCGCGCGAGGCCGACCTTGAGATCGGGTTCCGCGCCGCCGGGCAGACCCTGCACCGGATAGTCGATGCGGATGCCGCGAAACTGCGGCGTGCCGCCCAGCGCGGCGAGCAGGTTGGACACGATGGCCATGTGCACCATCTCTTCCATCGCGATGCTGCGGATCGCGTTGTACGCGGAATAGTTCTGCACTTCGAGCGAGAACATCGCGGACAGATAGAGCGGCAAGGTCGAGTATTCGAGTTCGATGGCGGTCTGCAGCGCGGCCTTGATCCAGGCCAGATCGCGATCGGCCGGCGATACGGTGCTCGGGTTCATGGCGTTTCCCCTGTCGGTCGGCGTCAATAGAACAGTGCGTAGGACGTGTCGCCGAGCCGGTACGGCACGACGCGGGTCGCGTTCGCCGGCGCCGCGGCCGAGCCCGCCGGAGTCCAGCCGAGGCAGTCCGCGTGAATCCGGTAGACCGCCGTCGTGCCGTCCTGCGCGATGTAGGTGATCAGATACGGCTCGCCGTGCGCCCACGGCACGCACGCCGCGCTGCTGATGCGCAGCGCGTCGGGTAGCTGGTCCTGCAGATAGCTGCCGACCTCGACGGTGCCGAGCGCGGGATTGTCCTGGATGTGATCGATATTGACGTTGAGCTTCGCCGTGTTGATCTTGAAGAAGAAGTTGGCGCCGCCGAGCTGGAAGAACGAGAACTGCGTCCAGCCCTTCGCCCACTGGTGATACCAGACGTTGAGCGCGAGCAGCGGCGGCGCGCCGCCCGTCGAGACCGGCGTCACGGCGACGCTGAAGTTGGCGACCTGCCCGGTGTTGAAGTCGTAGCCGAGCAGGTATTGCTGGCCGAGCGACGTGTACGGCGCGACGTTGGTGAAGTGGAGCGTGGGGGTGTTGCGCGGCAGCGCGAACGTATAGGGCGGCGACGTCGCCAGGCCGTCCTTGACCGTGAAGAAGCCGAAGGTGCCGTTGTCCGAGCGGTACGCGAGCAGGTAGGGGACGTTGCCCAGCACGAAGGTATCGATGCTGTCCCACGGGCCGCCCGCCAGATCGAGCTTCGCGTCGACGGCGCTCACCCACGGCGCCCGCCCGGTCAGCGCATACGCGTCCGTCTTCTGCGTCGCCTTGTCGTAGGCGATCAGATGGGTTCGCTCGCCGGTGCGCAGCACCGTGAAGCCGCTGTAGCCGGCGGGCAGCTGCGCGCCGCTCCACACCTGTTCCAGCGCCACCTGGTCCGATCCCTTCACCGGACTGATCGAATAGATGCTGCTCATATGCATGCGCTCCTCTGGCATTGAACGATCGGACGAACGGCGCCGTGCCGGCTCAAGCGATCGATTCGACGTAAATCGGCAAGGGCGCGGGGTCCGCGCCTTCGATCTGGAAATAGCTGAGCCGGGCGGGCTGCCCGGCGCCCGCCAGTTCGAGCAGCTGGAAGCCCCGGTTGTACCAGCCGTCCGTCAGGCCGAGCGTCAGCTCGGGCCGCTGCAGCGGGACCGGGAATTTCTGCGCGTAAGGCGCTTCGCTCGCCTGCACGGGAATCGCGCTGTGTCCGGCGCAACGCCCCTTGGGCAGGGTCTTGAAGATCTCCGTGGCGTCGCCCGCGCCCGTCGGCCAGTCGGCCGGCCGGTAGCCGTCCGCGAAGATGCCGAGATTGTGTTCGTGGCCCCAGATCCATGCCGCCACCCGGTTGCCGAACGCCGCGCCGAACTGCCGCCAGAGCGCGGTGTCCACCCACGCGCGGTTGAAGTCGGCCGGGTCCGGCGCGTTCGATCCGGCGAGCGGCCGCTGCGCGATGCCGCACACGTCGAGCGCCGAATACAGCGGGTGATGCGACAGCAGGATCGACCGGCCGGGAAACCGCGCGAGCTTGTCGAGATGCCACGCCGCCTCGTCGGGACGCACGAATACCTGATCGTCCGGCGCGGTGGTATCGCGGCGCGGCAGGTCGGCAAGCGACGCGTGGCGGAAGTACGGGTTGACGTCGGCGGGCCAGTGCGGGCTCGCCGCCGCGCCCGCCGTCTCGACCGGGCCGATGTGCAGCCGCTCGAGCGTCGCCTGCTGCGCCGAGGCCGCGACGTTCATGTAATGCCCGTGATAGCCGGTGTCGAGCCCGAGGAACTGCCAGCCGTCGTCGGCGCTGCGCAGGCAAAAGTAGCTGGCGGCCTGCCGCTGCGACGGCTGGTCGATCAGCGCGCCCGAATCGAGCGCCTGCAGATACGCGACCGCGCCGGTGAAGTACTCGTGATTGCCCGGCACCGTGAAGAACGGCACGCGCCGTTTCTCGCTGCGCATCACCGAGCGCACCAGGCCGACCAGCCGGTGCTCGGTCTCGAAGTGCGTGCCGGAGAAATAGACGTCGCCGAGGTGCAGGATCGCATCGGGCTCGAACTTCAACGCGGCGACCAGCACGGCGGCGGCGACATCCGTGCCGGTGCCGATGTCGCCGACGATCGCGATCCGCGCGCGCGGCGGCAGTCTCCAGTCGATCACGCCGTAGCCCGGATCGCCGTTGCCGGGACCGGGCGCCTGCCACGACCGGTACTGCGGCTCGCCGCCCTTGTGGAACGGGTACTGCCAGTAATACTTGTAGTACTGCACGTACATCTGCTGCCACAGCGGATTGCCGAACTTGTACTGCTGCGTCTGCTGTTCGAGATCGCGCTCGATATCGGCCGCGCCGGCGATGCGCGCATGCGCGCGCCGGTGATGCAGGTACGACAGATAGGTTTGCACCGCCGCTTCGTCGTCGCTGTCCGCCGCCGGCGGATCGAGCGGCAGGTTGTCGTGCAGCGCGCGGCAATAGCGGTCGGTGGCATCGATGAGCGGATGCCCGCAATCGATCGCCGCGGCGGGATCGCGCTCCGCGTCCAGCGAGCGCGCCAGCACCTCGGCCACGCACGATTTCCACAGCGCGAGATGCGGCGCCTCGAAATGTTCGATCGGCTTCATCACGCCTCCGGCTCGCGCGGCGCGGCGCGCGATGCGCGCGGCCGCGAAAACTGCAGGTTGAGGCAGGTGTCCTGCGTCAGGTCGAGCCCCGGCCAGTCGTCCCACAGCCCCGCCGGCAGCGCGAGCGGCCGCGCAGGCGCACGCAGCACCGGCGTCGTCAGCGCGGCGAGCCCGTCGAGCGCCGCGCCTGGCTGCGCGTGCGCGCTCGGGCTATGCACCCAGGCGACCGCGTAATCGTTGCCGCAGCACATCAGCGCGCCGTCGATCCCCTCGGGCGGATGCGCGTGCAGCGCCGCCGCCCACGCATACGCGGCGGCCAGGAAATCCGCCGCGCTCAGATCCGCGCGGCGCGCGCCCACCACGTGCCGGACGCTGCCGAACATCCAGTCGGCCGGCCGGTCGAGCAGGAAGTAAGGCTGCTCGGCCTGCAGCGTGCCGGAGGTGCCGCTCAATGCGACCGGCACCTCCGGCAGCTTGCTGCGCGCCATGTCGTACACGTCGCCGTGCAGGTTCTGATAGATCCGCACCGCGATCGCCTTCGCGGCGCGATCGTGCGATTGCGGGGTAGCCCAGAACATCAGCGCGGTCTGGTCGGGCACGGCGGGCGGCTTGGCGTCCTGCGGCACCATCGTCGGCAGATAGGCGCGCAGGCCGACGGGCGGCTGCAGCAGCGCGCAGGCCGGCACGAACACGCTGCCGAGAAATTGCGCGAACTGCTCGTAGCCGAGCGCGGGGGACCGGAAGCCGCGCCACACGTACACCGCGTCCGGCGCGACCGGAAAGGATTCCTGTGGCGTGTTCATCCGCGTGCCTCCCGCTCGAACTGAAGGTTGAAACTGCTGCCGGAGCACACGTCCATCCCCGCCCATTCGTCCCACAGCCCGATCGGCAGGAAAGTCGGTGCCGGCGCGAACGCCGCGTTCCAGCCGGTCAGCAGCGGCTGCAGCAGCGGCACGCCGGTGGCGCCCTGCGCGGCGCCTACCGCGACCGGCCCGAGTTCCCAGTAGACGAGGTAGTCGTCGCCGGCGCAGGCGATCGCGCCGTCGAGCGGCACGCTCGTGCGGATCTCGGTCAGCGCCTTCGCGATCGATGCGCGGAACGACGCCGGATCGACGGCGGCCGGACGCGCCGCCGCCACGTGCCGGACCGCGCCGTGCATCCAGTCGGCGGGCTGGTCGAACAGATACACGGGCTGATCGGCCGCGAGCGAGCCGGCGAAGCGCACCGGAAAGTCGGCGCGGCTCTGGTTGTCTTGCGTCAGATACACGCCGCCGTGCGTGAGCGTGTAGGTGCGCACCGCGAGCCGGGTGAAGCCGTTCCAGTACGTCGCCTGCGATTCCCAGAACAGGATCGCGGTCTCGTCGGGCACCGAGTCGGGCTTGCCCGGCAGGCCGGCCGGCACCGTCGGCGCATACGAACACAGGCCCGCGTCGATCTGCATCTTGACGGTGGCCGGCACGAACACCGTGCCGAGCTTGTTCATGAATGCGTCGAGTGCCAGCGACGGCAGCCGGAAGCCGCGCCATACCCGCACCGCGTCGGGCGCGACCACCCGGGGTGCGGCAAGATTCTGTTCGCTCATTGCGGTTCTCCCGATCCTGAAACGATGGCCGGCCCGTCCGGGCGCAGCGCGGCGGCGGCGAAGGGCACCGCCGGCTTGCCGGTCTCGACAACCCGCTCGGCGACTTTCGCGAGCCAGCCGGCCGGCGGCGGCGTCTCGCTGGTCTTGCCGTAGCGGCATTCGTTCGGGAACTGCCAGTGCCGGTTCACGCAGAACTGACACGATCCCTGCGTGCGGCCCAGATAACCGCCGGCGGCGGTGTCCTGCCAGGTCAGGTGGCCGCGCGCGTACAGATCCGCCAGCACCGACGCCATCAGCGCATGCGGTTCGACGTAGTACGGCGCGAGCGCGCGATAGCCGTCCGGGTACTGATGCGCGAGCCAGGCCCGCGCGGCGGCCGCCGCGTCGGCATCGGCCGGCAGCTGGATCGCGAGGTAGTCGTTCGGGTAGCGCGGATCGGGCGGCGTGACGGTGAAGCCGTTGGCCGGCACCAGCGCGGCGACGCAGGCCGGCTGCGCCTGCGCGAACGCGGCCCAGTCGCCCGGGCTCAGCCGGTACTGCGACAGGAAATTGCTGTTGTACGAAAAGTGCGGCGTGATGACGAGCCGCGTGCGGCTCTGGTAGCGCTGGCCGTCGATCGTCACGTCGAAGTCGATATAGGCCGGGTGCTGCGGATCGGTGGTTTCGCGCAGCAGCGTGAAATCCTTGTCGGCCGGCTGCGTCGAGATCGGCGGATCGCGCTTCACGTGCGCGCCGAACGCCGAGTAAAACATGTTCCAGCTCGACTGGCTGACCACGTACAGCACCGTCGGCCGGGTCTGCACCATCTGCTTGATCGCCCATGCGTTGCGGCTCACGCAGTTGTCGACGATGGTCGCGATGCTCGCGGGGCTGCCGCCGAGAAAACCCGCGTTCCAGTGCGGCGACGCGCACGCGACCATGTCCAGCTGGCAGACATCCTCGCCGACGCGCAGCGACGCATCCGGATGCCCGCCATGCCGCAGCACGCCCTCGAACTGGTCGAGCACCGGAACGAACTGCATGTAGTAGCCCTGTGGCTGCTGCAGCACTTCGACCTGGATGCCCTCGGGCACCGAGACCTGCGCGACGAGCACGTCGCCTTTTTCGAAGCGGTTGCGCGGCGGATACGGATCGAACAGCAGGACGTACGGAAACTCGCCCGGCTTGCCGGGCACCGCGACCACCGTATCGGCGGCGTCGCCGTCATAGCGCACCGTGATGGTCCAGGCCGCGCTGGCGTCGACGCGGGTCGCCGCCGTCACCACCCCGCCGCGCGGCGCGGCGACCTGCCCTTCCGGCAGCATGAAGCGCCGCACGAAATCGAGATCCAGCTTCTCCTGGTAGACGCTCCGGTAGCGGTAGTACCACGCGTACTTCGCCCACGCGCTGGTGTCGTCGTCGGACGAGAAGTCCGGATAGCACCACGCCGCGCCTGTCTGGCCCGGCAGGAACGCGGTCAGGTTCGGATTGATGCCGATCGTCATGATCGGCGCCTTGCGGCAGCCGTCGATCACCTCGCCGTTCGGAAACGCGGGCGGCCGCGTGCGGCCCTGCACCCAGCGCGATGCGCCGTTGTAGCCGGCGCTCGCCGGGTACGGCACGTCGACGTCGAAATCGAACGCCGTATAGGGGCCGTAGGTGCGCTTCTTCAGATCCTCGGGCCAGAAGAACGAGCACGTGCCGCACGCGCGCACCTGGAACGCCAGCTGGACTTCGAGGGGATCCTGCGCATCGTGCGGCGCGCCGTGCCGCGCGTGGCCGCGGCTCGGGTTGTAGACCGCCGATCCTTCGCCCGCGATCGTCGCCCATGTGGCCAGCGCGCCGTTGTAGCTGGTATGCGTGCCGAACGTCGTGTAGATCAGCCCCGACCAGTCGGCGCGGGTGGCGTCGGCGATCGTCGTGCCGTGCCGGGTGCGCTTCGGGACGACCGGGTCGGAGATGTTGCGCACGCAGGCAAAGCGCACGCCGAGCCGGTTCGCTTCCTGCGCGATGATCGCGTCGTCCATCTCCAGGCACGCATACGCGTCGGCGCGGCGGCCCTCCGCGATGTAGTAGAAATCCGTCGTGAGGAGCGGCGTGTCCTTGAGCGGCCGGATCGCCGGCGCATTCAGGCACTCCGGCCGCAACGCATCGTTGAGCAGATCGGCGAGCGTCAGCTCGCTCAGCCCGGGATCGTTCGGATGCTGCGCTTTCAGCTGATCGAACAAGCTCTGCAGCGACTGCTGCGTCACGACCTCGTTCATCCGGAACAGCAGTTCGCGCTCGACGTCGCCGACCAGCGCCGTCGTCGGATACCAGGTCGGGCAGCGCGCCATGTTGCCGTCGCCGGGGCTCGCCGTGTTCTGGGGCCGCTGCAGTTCGAGCAGCGCGGCGTTCGCGACGACCGTATCGCCGAGCCGCTGATCGGTGCGCGCGCCGCCTGCCGTGCCGATCGTGTAGATGCGATCCGGTCGCGCATCCTCCACGATGCAGCGGACCATCGCCGCGAGGCCGTCCAGCCACGGCGAATGCGCCAGGTGCGCATTCGACTTGAACAGCAGCACGTTCCACGGCCGGCCCGACCGGTCGACGATCCGCACCATCTGGAACAGGCCCCACAGCGTGCCCGACTGCGTGTCGGCCGCATACCCGGACGCGCCCCGGCAGTACGGCAGCCAGCCGTCGCGCCAGCCGTACTGCGAGGAATCGCCGACGGTGCCGCTGTTCACGAACACGTGATCGAGCGCGAACCATTCGGCGCTCGTCCACGTCAGGATCACGATGTCGGCGCGCGGCAGCGGATCGTACGGCGTACGCGCGCCCGGCGCGATGCGCACCGGCGCCGACTGGCCGATCTTCCCCCAGTCGACGGGCGGCAGGCTCGGGCTCGTGCGCGGCACCACCTCGGGCACGATGTCGGTGTGTCGGGTCAGGATCGACGCGAGCGTGTCCGGCACGGGATTCGCATTCATGGCGAGGCTCCGGGAGAAGGAGGAAAGCGGGTTGATCGGCGCGATACGGTCGAGGGTCGGGAGCGAAGGGCGCGGCTACGACGCCGGCGCGGCATGCGTCGCCTGGATCATCGCGAGCGCCTGCGCGCTGGTCCTGCCGGGCGGCGGAATGATCAGGTCCGTCTGCGACAGCGCTTTCCACAGCACCGGATCCTGAAGCGCGATCGTGCCGCCGCCGCGCTTCTCCTGCGACACCATCCGGTTGATGTCGCCGACGCACACCCAGTTGTCGGTCGTCGTGATGCCCCACTTCGCGTGATCCTGGGTTTCCGGCCACGCCCACGGCGCGCCGAGCTTGCGCAGGTCGATGTACTTGATGTCGAAGGTCTTGTGCACGCCGTCGCTGTCGAGGATCGGCGGGATCTTGCCGCGAATCCAGGTCTCGACGTCCATGTCGGCGCCCAGCGTGGGGCCGACGAGATCGTTCCAGAAATCCTTGCCCCACTTGCGGTTCTTCGCGATCACCTTGAACGGCACCCCGCCGCGCGTGCTCAGCGGCACCACGCTCGAATCGCCGGGCGTCGACGCGTTGAGCGGCTGCGTGAGCACGTACAGCGGATTGTCGGCCGGCAGGTTCGCCGTGCGCGGCAGGTACACCTGAGGCTGCTGGTTCAGCGCCATCTGCGCGGCCAGCTTGCCGGCCGTCGCGAGATCGAGGCTCAGGCACATGAAGGTCTGCCCGTATATCGGCGTCGGCACGCCGGGTTCGGCCGGGCTTGCGTACTTCGGCCACGAATGCAGCAGCCAGAAGGCCGAGTCCGATGCGGTATCGAACGCGATGACGCCCTTCGTGTGGCCGAGCGTGTCGTTGTTGCCGCGATCCGCGTCGGCCGGCATCTCGTCGTTGTAGAGAATCCATCCGAACGTGCCGGCCGGATTGCCGAATACCGCGTCGAGCGTGTAGAACAGCGCGCCCTGCTTGTCGTTCATCAGGTTCGGCGATTTCGCGAGCGCGCCGACCGTGCGGTCGTAATACGCGTATTCGTAGCCGGTGGCGCCCGCGCTGTTCGCGTCGCCCACGAGTTTCGGCACCTTGTAGGCAAACCACAGATCGACCGGTTGATTCTGTTCGTCGCGCGCTGAAATGCTCATGGTGTTCCCCGTTACATCATGACGCCGCCTGCGCGGCAATCGGCGCCCGATACGGGCGCGCCGCTCCTTCCATGTACCCCGGGCGCGCACGATCGTCGCGCGGGGCTGGCGCGAACGCCGCCTCCGTGCGCGACGCAACGTCCGGTGCGGCCATGCGCGGGCAAACACCGCCCCCGCGCATGCCGGCACACGCCGTTGCGCTCATTCGCTCGTCGCCGAATAGGTGGGATTACGTTTTATTGCAATTGACTTACGCCATGATCATGTTTCATTGAATACGGTCTCCAATCTATTTTTAATTTGTTTTCATTGGCGAATCATCATTTTCCAGCAACGAAAACAAGTATTGCAGGATCTGCTCGATCTTGTCGAACTAGCATATAACACGTAAATAAAAAGGGTAAGCACATTCCTTTTCCGCACCGCAGCGAGTGCTAAGTAGTTGCCTATATAACCGGATATCAGATTAATTTACCGATCATTTGATTTTCAATTTCTTTACGGCTTGTGAATTTACAAAGAATCTTTACGAATGGGTTTTTTCAATATTTACGGCGACGTGACGAGGCGCGACGCGAAGGATCCGGATCGCGCGCGAAAGGCCGGGCGGGGAATCAGCGGGAAACGCATGTCCGACAGCGCGCGACGAATCGAGCGGCGCGGCGTCGATCGTCAGTCCTTGCGGCGCCACGCGTCGAACGCGACCGGCCGGTGCACGTCGGCTCGGATCACCCGTACGCTGTCGGGCTTGCCTTCCAGCGGGAACGATTCGGTGGCGATCTCGTTCGCGAATACCCACCGATGCGTGTGCGGATCGCGGCGAAACGTCACGTCATCGCGCCAGTGCCGACCGCACGCGACGGCATTCTGCACCGTGAAGTAGCGCCCTTTGACGGCGAGCCCGCTATCGGCCGCCTCGTCGGGATCGAACGGGTCGCATTGGCCGCCCTCGTCCGCGCGCAGCACCACGTCGTCGTTGCGCGCCGAGAGCCGGTACCTGCCGTCCGCCTGCTGTTCGAAGATGACGAGCGGGCGCGGCGAAGGCGCGTCCCTCGAATCGCCTGCGCGATGGAGCACGGCCAGGTAGCTTTTGCGGCCGGCTTCCATGTCGGGACCGTTCTGCGCGACCATGACCTGATAGCCCGACGGGAGTTGCACCAACACCGCCTTCGGCAGATCGGCCGCGCCGGCGGCGACGGAGACCACGGCAAGCAGGATAGGGGGTGCGCGGCGCATGAGCGGGGTTGGGAGGGGTGCGGGGTGCGGGGTGCGGGGTGCGGGGTGCGGGGTGCGGGGTGCGGGGTGCGGGGTGCGGGGTGCGGGGTGCGGGGTGCGGGGTGCGGGGTGCGGCGATACCGGTTCCATCCGCTCGCCCCGCCTTTCCGGCGATCCGGTTCCCGGCTTGCGCCGTGCGGTCGAAAGCGCTTCGTCGTGATTCGCATGAGGCCGGGCGGGCGGTCCCGCGATCGCCGTCAAACAAGCTGCCGCTTGATACGACGGGCGGAAGCCGCGTCGCGGCGGCACCCGCATGGAAGCGGTCCCCCGTCGCGCGCGGGTCCGCTGCGCTGCCGCGAAGTTGGCACGGCCCGGCGCGCAACGCGCCGGCCCGCGCGTCAGTGCATGTGCATGCCGCCGTTGATCGCCAGATCCGCGCCCGTGATGAAGCCCGCATCGTCCGAACAGAGATGCGCGATCAGCGCCGCGACCTCGTCCGGCCGGCCGAGCCGCCCGACCGGGATCTGCGGCAGGATTTTCCCTTCCATGACCTGCTCCGGCACCGCTTCGACCATCGCCGTCGCCAGGTAGCCGGGCGACACGGTGTTGACGGTGACGCCGTGCTTCGCCGTTTCGAGCGCGAGCGCCTTCGTGAAGCCGTGGATGCCCGCCTTCGCCGCCGCGTAGTTGGTCTGGCCGAACGCGCCGCGCGAGCCGTTGACCGAGCCGATATTGACGACCCGGCCGAACTTGCGCTCGATCATGCCCGCGATGAACGGCTTCGTCATGTTGAACAGCGCATCGAGATCGGTGCGCAACACCGCGTCCCAGTCGCCCTTCGTCATCTTGACGAAGGTAGCGTCGCGCGCGATGCCCGCGTTGTTGACGAGCACGTCGACCCGGTCGAAATCGCCGAGAACCCGCTGCGCGCAGTGTTCGCATGCGGTGAAATCGGCGACGTCCACCTCGTAGGCGTGGAAATGACGACCCGCATCGCGCTCGTGCATCAGCCATGTCGATACGTGATCGTTGCGCTCCGAGTGCGTCACCGCCACCGCCAGCCCCGCATCGTGCAGCCGCCGGCTGATCGCCTCGCCCAGCCCGCCCATGCCGCCCGTCACCAATGCCACGCGTTTCGTTTGCATCACGCTCTCCAGATGATGAACCCGACGCGGCGCCCGGCCCGGACGGGTCGACCGATGCGCGGCGGGCTTCGTTTGAGAAACCGCCTGCGACGTCCGGGCGCGCGCTGCGCGGCAGCCCGCGATGCGGCCGCGAAGCACGGACGGAAGGCCCGGTCCGCGCCGGACGAAACACGCGCCTGTCCGATGCACTCTATATGCGTGCGGGCATTCTGTTGGCTGATCTGTGTCAATCGCGCGACGGTGCGCGCACCCTTACACTGCAATCCTTCCGCGACAATGAAAGATTCCCCGGGGTCGAACCGGGGGCCGCAATAATTCGGCGCCGATCGCGGCCCGTGTAGGAAATTCCCTACACGGGCCGCGCCATTCCCTACGCCATCTTCCACTCGCGCCGATTTCGCCGGTGAAGCGCCCGCTTCATACTGGCCCGCATGAATGCGAATCGCGCCACCGCCGCACTGAAGGTCTTCCTGGTCGATCCGGCCGCCGCCATCCGGCGGCGCCTCGCGGCGCTGCTCGACGCGATGCCGGGCGTCGCCGTCGTCGGCGAGGCGGAAGAGGCTCAGGCAGCGCTGGCGGGCATTCTCGCGTGCGACGCCGAGGTTGCCGTGATCGAGCTGCGGCTCGCGGACAACAACGGCCTCGAACTGATCGCGACGCTCGCGCGCGTGACACCGCAACTGACCGTCGTCGTGCTGAGCAATCTTTCCGGGCCGGAATGTCGCGCGGCAAGCGATCTGGCCGGCGCGGATTTCTTCTTCGACAAAACCGCCGAATTCGGCACTGCGTGCAACGCCATCGCCGCGATGGCCCGCATGCGCGATGTGCCCGTCGCCCAATAAACAGGAGTCGAACATGTCGATCGCCCTAACCGTCGTTCCGTTCTCCAGCACTACCGTACCGCCTCTCGTATCGCCCCCCGTTCTCGCGCGCGCCGACGCGGAAAAAGCGCCCGCCGCGCGCTGCTCGACCTGCGCGATGCGTTCGGTCTGCCTGCCCGCCGATCTGACACCGCACGAGATCGCGCGTCTCGACGCGATGATCGGCACGACCCGGCATGTGAAGCGCGGCGAGGCGCTGTTCCGCAACGGCGACACGTTTCAGAGCATCTACGCGGTGCGGACCGGGTCGTTCAAGACGATCGTCATGCATCGCGACGGCCGCGAGCACGTGACGGGGTTTCAGATCGCCGGGGAAACGCTCGGGCTCGACGGGGTGTGCAGCGGGCGGCACAACAGCGATGCGATCGCGCTCGAGGACAGTACGGTGTGCATCATTCCGTTCTCGCAGCTCGAGGCTTTGTGCCGGGAAGTGCGGCCGATGCAACATCATCTGCATCAGATGATGAGCGGCGAGATCGTGCGGGAGTCGAGCCTGATGATGCTGCTCGGCACGATGTCGGCCGAGCAGCGGGTAGCGGCGTTTCTGTTGAATTTATCCGCGCGGTTCAAGGCGCGGGGATATTCGGCGGCGGAGTTCAATCTCAGGATGACGCGGGCGGAGATCGGCTGCTACCTCGGAATGAAGCTCGAAACCGTCAGCCGGATGCTGTCGAAATTCCAGCGGGAGAAGCTGATCGATCCGCGCGGCAAGCAGATCCGGATCGTGGATCCGCAGGGGCTGGCGCGGGTTTGAGCGGGCGGCGCATGCAACACGCGGTGCGGTGCTCAACGATACGCCGCGCCTTCGGATCATCGTTTTGCGGGCATCGTCATGTCCCGGCAACGCGCACAAGACAGTCGCCCGCGGATCGACCCGCGACTCAATACTCCGGCTTCTCCCCCGCTGCCGGAACGCTGGTCGGCACGCCCGGCGTACCGACGTAGGTCAGCAGAAGTACGGTCGGCGTATCGCCGGATTCGCCGCGATGCTCGATATCGACGGTCTCGGCGAACCCCTCGCCCTGCTGATACACGTGCGTCTTGCCATTCTCGCGATCGCGCAGCGTCAGCGTCCCCGACAGCACGTAACCGATCGAGATGACCGGGTGCGTATGCCACGGCAACACCGAATTCGGCGGAATCGTCAGCCGGAGCATCGTGATTTCCGGCCGCCCCTTGGGATAGAGCGTATATCGGTTTCCGTCCCACGATTGCCGGGTCTGCAGCACGATGTCGCGCTTGGCGGTGATACCGTTCGACGGCGTGGCCGCGTTGGCGGAAGGCGGCGTGACGGCAGCGAGAAACGCCACCGAAGCCAAGAGGGAAAGCAGAGATTTCGTCATGCTCGGATGCTCCTGGGGGAATCGCAAAGATAGGCCGCATGGGGCGACAACGTCTCTGCATGCACCTCGACGCTGCGCTGCGACGTCATCAAGATAGGCGTCCGGTCCGAAAATGAATAGTGATTTGATTTCCGTGAAATGCTGACGGATTGTGATGATCGAGGCTGTCGGGGATGGCGTGCAGCACGAGAGCGCGCCGCTCAGGCGCGTTCGTTCACGGTCGCGTGCAGCTCCCGCTCGGCCGTATCGAACGCCAATCTGATCGCCACGTGCGGATTGACGTCCACCCTGCAAGGCATCGGCACCGATGCGCGCCGGGTCAGCATCAGATCGAGACGCGCCTCGAAGCGAGCGCCTCGATCCAGCGCCCCGACGGTCAACCGGCATCCGTCCAGCCACGCGCCGAACCGCTCGAGCCGAATCAACTGCACCCCGGCTTCCGCCTCCAGCTGCGCCGAGCCGGCAAACCCGAGATAGACGATCTGCATTCCGATTCCCATGCCCTCTCCCGTTGATCGACCGTTCGCCGACACCAGTCGCTTCGCTGGGGCAGTACGACAGGCGGCCGCCGTCGCGGCGGTCGCTCCGTTATCTTCGGGACGTTTCAGGCGCGGCGCTTGATCTGCATCAAGCATGGAACCGATGCACGCGGCGCCTCTCGTACCCGAGCGCATGCGCCGAACTGCGCGACGCACACCCGTCGCACACTGCGCGATTCGACATCCGCCTCAGCTTCCAGGCCATCGATGCATCCGGATTGACGTGGCGCAACGCGCTGATATGTGGCCACCGCATGCTGGCGACAGACGCGACAAGCGCCTGCCCATCCGACCACCATTCGCCATGTCACCTCAATACCGTTCGAGCCAACGCTCCCCCGCATGCATACGCGGCCATCTTCCCGCCCCGCGCGTCGCCGACGACACGCGTCACGCGCCGTCGCCCGACATCGCGATACTGGTCTATCACCGCTTCTCCGCCACCGCCGCCGCCGACCCGATGGCGGTCAGCCTCGCAACCCTCGAAGCGCAACTGCAACACCTGCGCGATAGCGGCTACCAGTTCGTGCCGCTGCGCGATATCGTCGCGTGGCGACACGACGCCGCCGCGCCGCTGCCGCCGAAAGCCGTCGCGCTGACGGTCGACGAAGGGCATCGCTCGATCTACGATCTGTTGCGGCCGATTGCAAGCCGCGAGCAGTTGCCCGTCACGCTGTTCGTCTATCCGTCCGCCGTCTCGCACGCGGTCGACACACTGACCTGGGATCAACTGGACCGACTGCACGAGGCCGGCCGGTTCGACGTGCAGTCGCATACGTGGTGGCATCCGGACTTCAACGTCGCGAACCGGCAGCATGCGGCCGACACCTTTCGCTCGGCCGCGCTCGACCTGTTCGCGGCCGCGCGCCTGCGCATCGAACGCCAGCTCGGCAACACGGTCGACCTGCTCGCGTGGCCGTTCGGCTCGCACGACGACGCACTGGTGTCGCTCGCGGGCGAAGCGGGCTACACGGCCGGCTTCACGCTCGACGCGCGCAAGGTGCGGCGCGATGCGCACGCGCTGACGCTGCCGCGTTATCTGATGGTGGAAGCCTGCACGCCCGCCGTGCTGGGGCGGCTGCTCAACGCGCCCGGG
Source organism: Burkholderia alba (assembly GCF_034721475.1). NCBI lineage: Bacteria > Pseudomonadati > Pseudomonadota > Betaproteobacteria > Burkholderiales > Burkholderiaceae > Burkholderia > Burkholderia alba. The sequence continues at coordinate 101,171 of NZ_JAWJWL010000023.1, forward strand.
CACGCTTGCGGAGGGTGCGCCGATCGCCGGCAGCGGGCAGCGGGCAGCGAATAGCCAATAGCGAAACGCGGATGCACGCGTCGTTCGTCGCAGGCCGTCGGCGCGCACGCGAACGACGCAACGCATCAGCGAGATCGCGCCACACCCTCTGCCGTCTCGATCCCGGACTCGCCGATTCGGCTCATCGACACGGCCCGCATCGCACAAAGGTGAGGTTTTTCGGGAGCCTGCGCGATACGCGATATCGACCTCCATGCATGCGGCAAGCGTCCCGCCTGCGCGATACGTGCGGGATGCGATGCGCTCACCGGCATCACGCAAAACGGCCGGCAAACATGCCGGCCGTTTCCATGCGATGCGGCCGCCACACACCACGAGGCGGCCCCCAAGCCCTATCCCGTCACGCCAGATAGAACGCGCCCGGCAGCAACGCATCGGCGCTCGTCACACTGACATCGCCTTTCATATTGGCCAGCACGACCTCGAGCGCCGGCTTCCCCAGTTCGATCATCACCTGACGGCACGCCCCGCACGGCGCGATCGGTCCATCGGTCTCCCCCACCACCGCCAGCGTGGAAAAATCCCCGGGCCGATAGCCCGCCGCGAGCGCCGCGAACAACGCGGTCCGCTCCGCGCAGTTGCACAGCCCGTACGACGCGTTCTCCACGTTGCAGCCATGAAAAACCTTCCCATCCCGGGTCAGCAGCGCCGCGCCGACCTTGAAGCGGGAGTACGGCGCATAGGCTTTTTCGCGCGCCGCCTTCGCGGCTTCGATCAGTGTCGAGTGTTCCATGTCATATCACCTTGTCGTCTTGTCAGTCGGAATCGGCCATTCGCGCGGACCGTTCACGCAGGCGGCGCCTTGGCCGCCGCGCCGAGAAACGCGCTGCCGTCCGGAAATCCGTCGAGCCCGAACCAGCAGGCAAGACTCTGCCCGAGATCCGCGAACGATGCACGCACGCCGAGGCTGCCCGCCGCGACGCGCGGCCCGTACGCCAGCAGCGGCACGTGCTCGCGCGTGTGATCGGAGCCCGGCCACGTCGGATCGCAGCCATGATCGGCCGTCAGAATGAGGACGTCGTCGTCGCGCAGCAGTGAATAGAGGGCCGGCAGCCGCGCATCGAAGCGCTCCATCTCCGCCGCATAGCCGGCCACGTTGCGGCGATGGCCGTAAAGCTGGTCGAAGTCGACGAAATTCGTCATCACGAGGCTGAAATCGGGCGTGTCGCGCACCGCGTCGAGGGTGGCATCCCACAGCGCGTCGAGCCCGTCCGCCTTGATCTTGCGCGTCACGCCGACGCCCGCGTAGATATCCGAGATCTTGCCGATCGCCACCACGCTGCCGCCCGCCGACGCCAGCTTCTCCAGCACCGTCGGCGCGGGAGGCGGCACCGCCAGATCGCGGCGGTTGCCGGTTCGCCGGAAATCCGCCGGCGTCGCGCCGTCGAACGGCCGCGCGATCACCCGGCAGATGTTGTAGCGGTCGACTTCCTCGCGCGCGATCTCGCACAACCGGTACAGCCGGTCGAGCCCGAACGCGGTTTCGTGGCAGGCGATCTGGAACACCGAATCCGCCGACGTGTAGAAGATCGGCTTGCCGGTCGCGATGTGCGCGCCGCCGTGAACGGCGAGGATCTCGGTCCCGGATGCATGGCAGTTGCCGAGATACCCCGGCAGCCCCGCGCGCGTCACCAGCGCCTCCAGCAGGTCCGGCGGAAACGAATCGACCGGCTTCGGAAAGTATCCCCAGTCGAACCGCACCGGCACGCCGGCCAGCTCCCAATGCCCGGACGGCGTGTCCTTCCCCGACGACACCTCGGCCGCGGCACCGTATGCGCCGATCAGCGCCGGCGCCGCCGACATCCCGGCCGGCAGCGTGCCGGTCGCGAGCCGGCTGGCAAGCCCGAGCCCGAGGCGTTCGAGCTGCGGCACGCGCAGCGGGCCGCGCCGCGCATCGCCGTCGCACGCACCCCGCGCGCATTGCGCGGCGATGCTGCCGAGCGTGTTGGCGCCGGCATCGCCGAAGCGGTCCGCATCCGGCGCCGCGCCGATGCCGAGCGAATCGAGAACCAGAACGATGGCGCGCATGGCGTGTCCTCCTGTCTCAGTCGATCAACGCGTGAATCACGGGCGGCAGCGATCCCGCCGCCGCGCCGATCCGGTACGCCCGCTGCACATCGGCAAGCGCCCGCAGCGCCGCGTCGCGATCGCGCGCATGCACGACGCCGAGCGGCTGGCCTTCGTCGACGCGCGCGCCGAGTTCCGCGAGGCCGGACAGGCCGACCGCATAGTCGAGCACCTCGTCGGGCCGGCTCCGGCCGCCGCCCAGACCGACGACGGCGAGACCGAGCGTCCGCGCATCGACCGCATCGATCCAGCCTGCGCGCGGCGCGGGCACGTCGATGCGCACCGGCGCCGCCGCCAGATGACGATCCGGCGCATCGAGCAGATCGGCGGGGCCGCCGAGCGCCGCGACCATCCGCGCGAAACGGTCGGCCGCCGCGCCCGATGCGAGCGCCGCCTCCAGCTTGCCCCGCGCTTGCGCGACATCGGCGGCGAGCCCGCCGAGCACCAGCATCTGCGCCGCCAGTGCGAGCGTCACTTCATGCAGCCGCGCGGGGCGCGCCGTCCCCTTCAGATAGTCGATCGCGCAGCGAATCTCGAGCGCATTGCCCGCGCACGGCGCAAGAGCCTGACTCATGTCGGTGAGCGTCGCGGTGGTCTTCATGCCGGCGCCGTTGCCGACGTCGACGATGCTGCGCGCCAGCTCGACCGATTTCTCGTAGGTCGGCATGAACGCGCCCGAGCCCACCTTCACGTCCATCGCGAGCGCGCCGAGGCCGGCCGCGAGCTTCTTCGACAGGATCGACGCAGTGATCATCGATACCGATTCGACCGTCGCGGTCACGTCGCGGATCGCATAGATCCGCTTGTCGGCCGGCGCGAGCCGCCCGGTCTGCCCGATGATCGCGACGCCCGCCTCCTTCACGACGCGGCGGAACACGTCGGTATCCGGCGCGACGTCGTAGCCGGGGATCGACTCCAGCTTGTCGAGCGTGCCGCCGGTGTGCCCCAGGCCGCGCCCCGAGATCATCGGCACATAGCCGCCGCACGCGGCCACCATCGGCCCGAGCAGCAGCGACGTCAGGTCGCCGACGCCGCCCGTCGAATGCTTGTCGACCACCGGTCCGGGCAGGTTCAGCGCGCGCCAGTCGAGCACATCGCCGGAATCGCGCTGCGCGAGCGTCATCGCGACCCGCGCATCGACCGGCAGTTCGTTGAAATACACGGCCATCGCGAACGCCGCGACCTGCCCTTCCGTCACGCGTCCCGCCGTCACGCCGCCGATGAACCGCGCGACCTCCGCGGGATCGATCGGCAGGCGGTCGCGCACCCGGCGTATGACTTCCTGTGGCAAGAACATGTCCCCTCCGTTCAGTTCAGTAAGCGCCGCCGCGCGCCCGGCCGTGACCATGGCCGAGCGTCTCCAGCAGGCTGGCGAGCAGGCTCGACGCGCCGAACCGGAACGTCGCCGGCACCGTGTAGCCCGCGCCCAGTTCGTGCTCCGCGAGCGACAGATACGCGGCGGCTTCCTCGGCGGAACGCACGCCGCCCGCCGCCTTGAAGCCGACCGGGCGGCCGGCGTCGCGAATCGCCGCGAGCATCGCGGCCGCGGCGTCGAGCGTCGCATTGACCGGCACCTTGCCGGTCGACGTCTTGATGAAGTCCGCGCCGGCCTCGATCGCGATCTCGCTCGCGCGCCGGATCAGCGCGGCATCGCGCAGTTCGCCGGTTTCGAGGATCACCTTCAGGCACCGGCCGGCCGAAGCCGCGCGCGCCTGCTCGACCAGCGTGCGGCCCACCCGGGCATCGCCGGCCAGCAGCGCGCGGTACGGAAACACCACGTCGACTTCGTCCGCGCCCAGCGCGATCGCATCGGCGGTTTCGCGCGCCGCCGCGTCCGGGTCCGCCGCGCCGTCCGGAAAATTCGTGACGGTCGCGATCGGCAGCGCGAGGCCGCGCGCCGCCAGCGCCGCGCGCGCCGCGCCGACGAAGCGGGGATACACGCACAGCGCGGCCGGCGTGCCGACCGGCGTATCGGCCGACGCGGCCAGCGCCGCAATCGACGCATCGGTATCGTCGTCGTTGAGCGACGTGAGATCGATCAGGTGCAGCGCCTTCAGCGCGGCCTCGATGATCTGATTGCGAGTGGGCAACCGGTTCATGAAAAAGCGCCCTGTCAGGTCAGAGAGAAGAACAGCCCGGCGATGGTCGCGCTCATCAGGTTGGACAGCGTGGCCGCCGCGAGCGCGCGCATCCCGTAGCGCGCGACGTCCGAGCGCAGCTCGGGCGCGACGGCCGTGAAGCCGCCCGTCAGGATCGCGATCGACGAGAAATTGGCGAAGCCGCACAGCGCGAACGACACGATCGCGATCGTCTTCGGCGTCAGCACCTGCAGCCCGGCGGCGGCAACCTGCGCGCTGTTCTGCAGATACGGCGACAGCCCGCTGTACGCGACGAATTCGTTGAGGATCAGCTTCTGCCCGATGAAGTTGCCGGCCACCGACGCGTCCTGCCACGGCACGCCGATCAGCCACGCGAGCGGCGAGAACAGCGTGCCGAGCAGCGACTGCAGCGTCACGTTCGCGTAGCCGAGCCAGCCCGCGATCACGCCCACGCCCGCATTGAGCAGCGCGATCAGGCCGATGAACGCGACCAGCATCGTGCCGACGTTGACCGCGATCTTCATGCCGACGCTCGCGCCCGACGCCGCCGCCTCGATCACGTTGGCCGCGCGCTTCTCGTCGAACTCCAGCGTATCGATCACGACCTGGCTCTGCTCGACCGACGGGCACAGCATCTTGCCGAACAGCAGCCCGCCCGGAATCGCCATGAACGACGCGGCGAGCAGGTATTCCATTTTGACGCCGAGCCCGGCGTAGCCGGCGAGCACCGATCCGGCGACCGACGCCATCCCGCTCGACATCACCGCGAAGATCTCCGGCCCGTTCAGTCGGCGGACGAACGGCTTGACGAACGCGGGCATCTCGCTTTGCCCGAGAAAGATCGTCGCGACCGCCGAGCACGCCTCGATCCGGCTCACCCCGAGCAGCTTCGCGAGCCCGCTGCCGACGATCTGGATCAGCCATTTCATCACGCCGATGTAGTACAGCACCGCGATCAGCGACGTCACGAAGATGATCATCGGCAGCACGCGCAGGCCGAACGCGAATCCGCCCGAGCCGAACAGCTCGAACATCTTGTCGCCGACCAGCCCGCCGAACAGGAAAGCCAGCCCGTGCTGGCCCATTTCGAGCACGCTGTTCACGCCGTGCGCGACCGACGCGAGCACCGCGCGGCCGAGCGGCACGAACAGCACCAGCGCGCCGATCGCGAGCTGCAGCCCAAGCGCCGCGACGACGGTCCGGGGCTTCACCGCGCCCCGGTTCATCGACAGACAGTAGCCGACGGCGAGCAACACCAGAATGCCACACAAGCTGCGCAGGATATCCACTGTGAATCCTTGAAGAAGAATCAGAACTTGTAGCCGACGCTGGCGTAATAGCCCCAGCCGGTCGAGCGGTTTTGGAACGGGCCGTCGCCGAAATTCAGTTCGGTGCCGCCCCACTGGCCGCCGTTGTGGAAATAGCGAGCGGCGGTCCAGAAGCGCCAGTGCTGGAACTCGTAGATCAGCACGTTGGTCGACACGAACGCGGTATCGGTACGGGTATTGCCGCCCGTCTGCTCGGCGAGGCGCGAGCCGAAGTCGTAGTTGAAGAACCCGACGTAGGTCAGATGGCCGCCGCCGAACACGCCGATCGGATACACGTACTTCATCTGCGCGCGATAGCCGTCCCACGAATTCTGGTTCGCCGCGCCGTAGTTCTCCCACTGACGGCGCACGTACAGGTTCGCCGAGAGGAAGATCGGCAGCGGCGTCTTGATGTCGGTGCCGAACCCGGCGTACAGCGTGTTCTGCCGGCCGGACACGTTATGCCCCTGGTCGTAGATCCAGTCGAACGCCACGTACCATTCCTTGAACGGCCCGAAGCCGAGCTTGCGGCCCAGCAGGTCGTCGATCGATACGCGCGGCTCCTGCTCGCTGAACACCGGCGACCCCTTGTTCGAGATGCCGGTGTCGTAGCCGTTGCCGACGCCGAACGCGCGCGGCATGTCGACGTAGCCGTAGAGGTCGAACGGCCCCTTGCGGCCGAAGTATTCGTATTCGATGTAGACGTCGTTGGTCCGGTACGGCCCGAAGCGGATGTTCTTCGAGCCGATCACGCCGATGCTCTGGTGCAGCCAGTCCGACAGATACGGCGACGGCGGGGTCGCCGCCGGCGTCGTCGTGCCGGCGGGCGGCGGCATCGGCGCCCCCCCGCCGCTCTCGACGACGGTGTCCGCGCGCGCCGGCGCGAGATTCAGCGCAAGGACGGCCGCCATGCCCGCGGCGGCCGTGTGGAAGGGTCGGGGCGACGGGTTGGCGCGCGCGGCGGCGCGACGCGATCTCCAGGGTTGATCCACGTTCTTTTGTTTCCTTCATGGTGGGTGACGATCAATGCCGCCCCGGCCCGAAACGGGCATGGCGGCTGCCGGACCTGCGGGCATAAAGCGATGCGGCTCCGGCTCGCGCCGTCGTACGGGACGGCGCATCGGCCCTCGCCCGCCGGTCATGCCGGCTGTTCGTGACGCCCCGTTATCGTGCGCATTGAGTCACACATCGCGTTATTTTAATAACATTAGCAAAAGTGGTGCCATCCCGAAACCCAGGGAAAACAACCATGTCGCGCGGTCGATTCGCACGATGCCTGTGCCTGCGTGCAACAAGGACGGGAATGCATGCGCCGATATTGACCATCCGGTCAGCTTCCCGGCCGGCGGCATCGAGAGACGGCGCGCGACGCACGCTCACGATGCTTACGAATGGCTTGGAGCGATGCCGATCAGGATCGCGAAGCATTGTCGCGGCGACGCGACGGATCCGCGCGCCATGGCGTGGCTGAAAATGATAGGTATTGTCTGGCTTGTCTCGGCGTCGCGTGGATCGAAGGGATTCCGCAGAGGAATCCCGCCGGGGCGCCATCATAGACGTTACGCGCCGCGCTGGCGAGACCGGGATGTCAAACCGGGGCCGCGATCTTCGCGCGGCATGCGCGACCGCGCGCCGCGCATTGCATCCCGAGTGCATGCTCGCGCCTGTCGGCGGCGCGCATCGCAGACCGCTTGACCCGCCGTCAACGCTTGCAGATTCCGCCGCCGCTCATCGTCGGCGCCGGCGCGTCACAGATCGAGCACGACCCTCCCGGCACCCTCGGCGGGCGACGCCATGCAGATCAGCGCGCATCCCGGCGCGACCTCGGCGTCGACCGGCCCGGAGTAGGCCACGCGCCCGTCGAGCACCCGTGTCGAGCAGGTGCCGCATGTGCCGGAGCGGCAGTCGGACGCCGCCGTCACGCCGTTCGCTTCCGCCAGTTCGAGCAGGCTGCCGTCGCGCGGCGACCAGCCGGCGCTCTGCCGCGAGCGGCCGAACACGACGGTCGCGGCCGGCGGCGCATTGCTCGCCGCGGCCCGCGCGGGAGTGCCCGTGCGCCGGACGCTGGACGGCCCGAATGCTTCGAACCGGATCCGCTCGTCCGGCACGTTCAGCGCGCGCAGACCGTCATACAGCGAGGTCATGAAGGGCGCCGGCCCGCAAAGATAGAAGTCGTAATCGTCGAACGGCAGCAGGCGCTTGAGCGCGTCGATCTCGACGCGTCCCGGCTGTGCGCCGTCCGCCGCGCCGTCGGGCCGGCTGCTGTCGAACAGATGCACCGTCAAGCGCGAATGCATGCGCGCCGCACGAGCGAGCATCGCGGCGAACGGCCGGTCGCGGCCCCGCCGCGCGCCGTGAACGAACACGATCCGCCGCGCATCGGCGCCGTCCGCCTCGCGCGCCAGTTCGCTGTTCAGCATCGCGATCATCGGCGTGATGCCGATGCCCGCCGACACCAGCACGGCGGGACGCGGGCTCGACGCGTCGAACGTGAACGCGCCGCGCGGCGCCATCGCCTCGATCCGCGCGCCGGGCCGCGCCGCGTCGTGCAGCCACGCCGACGCCGCGCCGCCGCGCTTGACGGTGATCCGGTAGCGGCGCCCGTCGGCGGCGTCGGACACCGTATAGCTGCGCACGAGCGGCGCGCCGCCCGGCACCGGCAACCTGAGCGTCAAGTGCTGGCCGGGCGCGCACGGCGCGAGCGGCAGCCCGTCCGCCGCCTCCAGGTAGAACGACCGGATCGCCGCCGCTTCGTCATGCACGGCCGCCACGTCGAACGCGCGCCAGCCGCTCGCCGGCGCGCCGAACTGCGGCGCGAACCGCACCGGCGACCAGCGCAGCGGCAGCACGGCCGGACTACGCCGCACTTCGCGCACGTGAAAGCGCACCAGCCGCTTCGCGCCGTCGAACGCGGCCAGCTCCGGCCCGTCCCACACGATCTCCGCATCGGCCGCGACGTACAGCAGATCGCCGCTGTCGAAGTCGACGAACAGCAGTCCCGCGCGCGGATCGCGCAGCAGATTGCCGATCGTGTTGAAGAAGTTGTTGCCGCTGAAATCGGGCGTCGTCAGCGTCACGGCATCGTCGACCCGCACGAAGCCCGGCATGCCGCCCCGATGCGACACGTCGACGCCGCGCGCGCCGCCCGCATCGGCCGCGGTGTTCGCGCTCGCGATGAAGAACGTATCGGCCCGCGCGAGCAGTGCGCGATCGGCGGCATCGAGCCGCGCCGCGCGCCGCTGCGGCGCCGGCATCGCGGAGTCGGGCGCGATCCGCTCGGGCGTGCGGCTCTGGATGTACTTCGGGCAGTTGCCGAAGCTCTGGCCGACCGTCACCGCCATCGCATCGCCGTCGAGCGACGCGATCACGCCGTTCATCCGATTGCGCCGTCGCGTGTGCGGCTCCAGCCCGAGCATGCCCAGCGCGCTGCCCGCGCGCCAGGTTCCGGCGAGCGGATCGTCGCGCAACTCGCCGCCCGCGAGCACCAGCGTGCGCGGCTCGGGCGACCGGGCGAAGCCCGGCGCGCCGACCCGCAACGTCGCCCACGGCTGCCCCGCCGCGTCGACGCCGCCCACTATCACGAACGGCAGTTGCGCGAAGAATTCGCGATGCTGGTCCGTCATGTAGGTACGGATGCCCCGGGCGCTCGCGTCGGCCAGATCGGCCACGCCCGCGCGATGCTGCGCGGCCCGTTCGCCTTCGTGAAACGGCGTCGTGGTATCGGTCGCAGCGGTGGGGGCAATCGGAGCAGTCGGCGTCATGTGGCACCTCGGGAAATCGCCTCGCGTCGCGGCAAGCGCGATGCGCTACGCGGCAGCCTGCTTCGCGCCCGAGCGCTGCATCGGCACGAAGCCCGGCAGCGCTTCGACGCGCGCGAGCCATGCGCGCACGTTCGGATACGGATCGAGCGACACCCCGCCCTCCGGCGCATGCGCGATGTAGCTGTACGCGGCGACATCCGCCACGGTCGGTCGCGCGCCCGTCGCGAACGGCTTGTCCGCGAACTCGGGCTCGAGCAGGTCGAAAAGCCGGACGGCAATCGCATGCGCCGCCGCGTGATCGATCGGCAAACCGAACAGCAAGGCGAGCCTCGCATCGCACGGACCGGACTTGATCGGCCCCGCCGCGAGCGAGAGCCAGCGCTGCACGGCCGCCGCGCCCGCCGGATCGTCGGGGAGCCACGCGGCATCGCCGTAGCGCTTCGCGAGGTAGACCAGGATCGCGTTCGAATCGGACAGCACAGTGTCGCCGTCCTCGATCACCGGCACCTGGCCGAACGGGTTCAGCGCCAGGAACGGCGGACGCCGATTCTCGCCGGCTCGCAGATCGACATCAACCACCTCGACCGGCAGGCCGAGCAGCGACAGGAACAACCGGACCCGATGCCCGTGCCCGGACAGCGGGCTCGTATGCAGGCGGATCGGCGCGGACGGGGTATGGGCGGACATGACGGCTCCAGCAGGGAAGGAAACGGCGGAAGATGCTCGGGCCGCCGCCCTCGGGCAGCGGACATCCGCAGCGTAGCGTGTGCCCATCTTCCGCAGAAGATGGATAATCGGCGAAACACAATCCTTCATGAATGGACAATCCAGATGACGGACGTACGCGACGTGAACCTGAACCGGCTGGCGATTTTCGTGGCGGTGGTGGAATCCGGCTCGCTGACCGCGGCGGCGGCCCGGCTCGGGCTGGCGAAGACGATGGTGAGCACCCACATGCAGCGGCTCGAGGCGGAGGTCCGCGCGAACCTGCTGGTGCGGACCACGCGGCGGCTCAACGTGACGGAAGCCGGCCGCGCGTTCTACGAGGCGAGCCGCGACATCCTGCGCGCGGCCGAGGACGCCCTCGCCGCCGTGTCGGGCGACACCGGAGCGTTGCGCGGCGCGCTGCGCGTCAGCGCCGCCGTCGACTACGGGTCGCTCGTCGTCGCGCCCGCGCTGGTCGCGCTGCGCGACGCGCATCCGGCGCTCGACATCGACCTGCAGTGCGACGACCGGCAGGTCGATCTGGTCGCCGGCAACATCGACGTCGCGATCCGGCTGGGCCGGCTGGCCGATTCGAATTACCGGGCCGTGAGGATCGGCGGCTTCGAGCGCTGGCTGGTCGCCAGCCCCGCGTTCGTCGAACGCTGGGGCCGGCCCGCTCATCCGGCGGCGCTCGCCGCGCTGCCCTACGTGATGCTGTCGACGGCGCAGCGCATGACGCTCGAACTCGGCAACGCGCAGAGCGAGCGGGTCAGCGTGCGCTGCAAGCGCGCGTTCGCGTCGAACACGGCCACCGCGTGCCGCGCGGCGGTGCTGGCGGGCGGCGGATTCACGGTCGCGACCAGCTTCTCGACGGCCGACGACATCGCCGCCGGGCGGCTCGTGCATCTGCTGCCGGACTGGTCGTTTCCGCCCGGCGAAATCCACGCGGTGTTTCCGTCGACGAGCCATCCTTCGGCGAAGGTCCACGCGCTGATCGACACGTTGAAGACGCGGCTGGCGACCTGACGCCATCGCGAGGCGCTCGGATCGCGCCACTCGCCACTCGCCACTCGCCTCACCCGCCGGCACGCCGCGCGAGTCGCTCAACGCCCGCAGCATCGCGCGGACGGCCGCCTTGCGCGGACCGGCGCGTCTGCGTAACGCGCGGCGCGCCCCGCTATCGCATGATCATGTGATGGAGCGTGCCCAGCAGCACATGCCGGCAATTGCGCACCATCTTCTCTTCGGGATCGCGGTAGTCCGTGAGCAGCCACGCCGCGCCGACATTGGTCATCGCGCCGACGAGCGCGAGGCCGATGATCCGCTGGTCCGCGCGCGCATCGGCGTCCTCGGTGTTCAGCGGCTGCGCGATCGACACCACCATCTTGCCGAAATCGAGCAGGTTGCGCTGATAGGTGAGGTCCGTGTCCGGGCTCACGCCCATCACCTCCAGCAGCAGCACGCGCGCCGCGCAGGTATCGCGCAGGAATGCGAAGAATGCATGCAACCCGGCGTCGACGCGCGCGTCGAGGCCGCCGTCCAGCCCTTCGATCGCCCGCCACACCGACGCGCGCAGCTGCTCCGCATGATGCTGGTAGGTGCAGCGCAGCAAATCCTCGGTGCTGTCGAACGCCGCGTAGAAATAACGGTCGTTCAGTTTCGCTTCCTGGCAAATCGCGCGCACGGTGGTCTTGCGAAAGCCGACCGAGCCGAACAGCCGCGTACCGGCGCGGATCAGCGCCTCGCGCCGCTCGGCGGCCCGCGCCTCGGGAGCCACGCCGCCGTACGGCCGGCCCTTCTTGTCCATTTCGAGTGTTTTCTCCATTCCGCTATTTGACAACAGGAATCCTCAAAATTAAAGTGGTGACGGCTCACACCACATTTAAGACCTTCACAGCCAACAAGACAAGCCCCCAGGGAGGGAAGTCGGATGAGACGTTTCTCAGGCAAGGTCGCCGCGATTACCGGCGCCGGATCGGGCATGGGGCGCAGCCTCGCCGTCGAGCTGGCGCGCCGCGGCTGTCATCTCGCGCTCAGCGACATCAATGAGAGCAGCCTCGCGCAGACGGTCGCCGCCTGCGCGGCGCACGGCGTGCGCGTCACGTCGCAACGGCTCGACGTCGCGTCGCGCGACGCGGTGTTCGAGTGGGCGCGCGCCACGCATGCCGCGCACGGCCGGATCAACCTGGTCTTCAACAACGCGGGCGTGTCGCTCGCGGTGCCCGCCGAGCATGCGCGGATCGAGGATTTCGAGTGGATCATGGGGATCAACTTCTGGGGCGTCGTGCACGGCACGCAGGCCTTCCTGCCCTATCTGCGCGAATCCGGCGAAGGCCACGTGATCAACACGTCGAGTCTGTTCGGCCTGATCGCGATGCCCACCCAGAGCACCTACAACGCCAGCAAGTTCGCGGTGCGCGGCTTCACCGAAGCGCTGCGGATGGAACTGGAACTCGAAGGCGCGCCGGTCAGCGCCACCTGCGTGCATCCGGGCGGCGTCGCGACCAACATCGCGAGCGCGTCCCGCATCGACGCGAGCATCCATGAACTGACCGGTCAGGATGTCGACGCGCATCGCCGCGCGGCCAACCGGCTGATCAACGCGACCACGGCCGATTCGGCGGCGCTGCAGATACTCGCCGGCGTCGAGCGCAACGCGCGGCGCGTGCTGGTCGGCGCGGATGCGCGCCGTCTCGACAAGCTCTCGCGTCTGCTGGGCTCCGCCTACCAGGTGTTCGTCCTGCGCTTCGTGCGCAAGTCCCGCGCGCGCAACTTCCAGCGTGGCACGGCCGGCCAGCCGCGTGACGTCGCCGCCTCCATCAGCAAGGATCACGCATGAGCACGACGACCGACTGGCGCACCCGCGCACCGACCGACCGGCAACCGGCGGCCGGCGGCACGACCCGCACGGCGACGGATTACGATGTGCTGATCGTCGGCGCCGGTCTGTCCGGCGTCGGCGCGGCCTATCACCTGCGCGAGCGCTGCCCGTCCGCGACCTTCACGATTCTCGAAAGCCGCGCGACGATGGGCGGCACCTGGGATCTGTTCCGCTACCCGGGCGTGCGTTCGGACTCCGACATGTTCACGCTCGGCTACAGCTTCCATCCGTGGCACAGCGACAAGGCGATCTCCGACGGCGAAACGATCCTCGACTACATCAAGGACACCGCACGCCGCTTCGGCATCGATCGGACGATCCGCTTCAGCCACAAGGTGGCGGGCGCGAACTGGGATTCGACGACGGCGCGCTGGACCGTCCGGGTGGTGCGCAGCGACGGCGCGCAGCACGAGGAACTGCAATACACGTGCCGCTTCCTGTACATGTGCAGCGGCTACTACGACTACGCGGCCGGCCACGCGCCGACGTGGCCCGAGATGGAGCAGTACGCGGGGCGCGTCGTGCATCCGCAGCACTGGCCCGCGGATCTCGACTACACGGACAAGCGCGTCGTGGTGATCGGCAGCGGCGCGACCGCCGTGACGCTGGTGCCGTCGATGGCCGGCACCGCGCGCCACGTGACGATGCTGCAGCGTTCGCCCACCTACATCGTGTCGCTGCCCGCGCGCGACAAGATCGCGAACGCGCTGCGCCGCTGGCTGCCTTCGGGGCTCGCGCACCGGCTCGTACGCACCAAGAACGTGCTGCTGACGATGTACTTCTACAACCTCGCGCGCCGCAAGCCGGACGCGACGAAGAAGTACATCATCCGCGCGGCGGGCAAGCAGCTCGGCCCGCAGTTCGACGTCAACAAGCACCTGACGCCGCGCTACAAGCCGTGGGACCAGCGCCTGTGCCTGGTGCCGAACGGCGACCTGTTCAAGGCGATCCGCGCGGGCAACGCGTCGATCGTCACCGACGAAATCGAGCGCTTCACGCCCACCGGGCTGCGGCTCAAGAGCGGCCAGCGCCTCGACGCCGACGTGATCGTGACCGCCACCGGCCTCAAGGTGCAACTGCTCGGCGGCGCGACGATCAGCATCGACGGCCGGCCGGTCGAGCTGTCCGACACGGTCTCGTACAAGGGCATGATGTACAGCGGGGTGCCGAATCTCGCGTCGTCGTTCGGCTACACGAACGCGTCGTGGACGCTCAAGGCGGAACTGATCGCGCAATACGTGTGCCGGCTGCTGAACCACATGCAAGCGCACGGCTACGACAGCTGCGTGCCGCGCCTCGACGCCGCCGACATGGCGCTCGAACCCGCGGTCGACCTGACCTCCGGCTACATCCAGCGCGCGGCCGGCGTGCTGCCCAGACAAGGCGCGAAGCAGCCGTGGAAGTCCTACCAGAACTACGCGCGCGACCTCGCCGCGCTGCGCTTCGGCGGCCTCGCCGACCGCGCGATGCAGTTCGAGCGGCGCCGGCCCCCGCTCGCCGCCAACGACAGCGCGCCGCAACCCGCCTACGACGGAAGGTGATCTCGTGATAACAACCCTGCTCTATGCTGTCGTCATCGTGTTCGCGGCGCTCGTCGCGTTCACGTTCCATACCGCCCGGCGCATCACGCGGCTGTTCCCGCCCGAAGGCAAGTTCATCGACATCGGCGCGGACCGCCTGCATTACGTCGACTACGGCAGCGGTCCGCCGATCGTGCTCGTGCACGGCCTGTGCGGTCAGCTGCGCAATTTCGCCTATCTGGATCTGCAGCGGCTCGCGCAGTCGCATCGCGTGATCGTCGTCGACCGGCCCGGCTCGGGACGCTCGACGCGCGGCGCGCGCTCGACGGCCAACGTCTACGCGCAGGCCCGCACGATCGCGATGTTCATCGATGCGCTCGGCCTGCAGCGGCCGATCGTCGTCGGCCATTCGCTCGGCGGCGCGATCGCGCTGGCGATCGGCCTGAACCATCCGCAGCAGGTCAGCCGGCTCGCGCTGATCGCGCCGCTCACGCATACGGAAACCGAGCCGCCCGGCCCGTTCCGCGGGCTCGCGCTCCAGTCCGCGCTGGTGCGCCGCGTGGTGTCGTACACGCTCGGCATCCCGGTCTCGATCCTGCAGGCGCGCAAGGCGATCGACATGATCTTCGCGCCGGAAGCGGTGCCGAAGGATTTCGCGGTGAAGGGCGGCGGCCTGATGGGCCTGCGCCCGGCCGCGTTCTACGCGGCATCGTCCGATCTGGTGGCGGCGCCGGAAGACCTGCCGGACATGGAGCGCCGCTATGCGTCGCTCGGCGTGCCGGTGGATGTGCTGTACGGACGCGGCGACGTGATCCTCAACTGGCAGCGCCACGGCGAGGCGCTCAAGCAGAAACTCGGCAGCGTCAACCTGAACGTGGTCGAGGGCGGACACATGCTGCCGGTCACGCAGCCGAACGCGACGACCGACTGGCTGCGCGGGATCGCCGCGGCGACGCTCGCGAAGGAGCCGGCACCGGCCGGCGAACCCGGCTGAGCGGGACCGGCGCGCACGCCGCGCCGCGACCGACCGGATGAGGAAACGGGCCGCAACGCGGCCCGTTTCGCATGAACCGCCGCACGCGCGGACAGCGCCGCGCTCAGCCCGCCTCGAGCGCGCGCCGCAGCGACAGCGCAATACCCTGCGCCGCCAACCGCACTTCGTCGAGGCTCGGGAACGACGGCGCGATACGCAAGTGCCGGTCGTCGGGATCGCGCCGGTACGGATAGGCGGCGCCCGCCGGCGTCAGCACGAGGCCCGCTTCGGCCGCCAAGGCGACCGTACGCTTCGCGAAGCCGCGCGGCGCGTACAGGCTGATGAAATAGCCGCCCTCGGGCCGGTTCCAGGCGACGTCCGGCACCCCGGCCAGATACTCGGCGAATGCCGCGTCCACGGCCTCGAACTTCGGCCGCAACAGCGCGCGATGTCCTGCCATCAATGCATCGAGCCCGGCGCGATCGCGCAGCACGCGCACGTGCCGCAGCTGGTTCAGCTTGTCGGGACCGATGGTGCGGATCGACACGTGCCGCTGCCACCAGTCGAGATTGCGTGTCGACGACGCGAGAAACGCCACGGCGCCGCCGCCGAACGTCGCCTTCGACAGCGACGCGAACACCAGCGCGCGATCCGAATGACCGGCCGCCGCGCACGCGTCGATGACGTTCGGCGTGCCGTGCCGGGTCTCGGTGAGGTGATGGAAGCGATAGGCATCGTCCCAGAACAGCCGGAAATCCGCGGCGGCGGCCGGCATCGACGCGAGCCGCCGGACCGTGTCGGCCGAATAGATCGCACCGCTCGGATTGCTGTACAGCGGCACGCACCAGATGCCCTTGATCGACGCATCGTCGCGCACCTGCGCCTCGACGAAATCCATGTCCGGTCCGTCGTCGCGCATCGGCACGCTGATCATCCGGATGCCGAGCGCTTCGCAGATCGCGAAATGCCGGTCATAGCCCGGCACCGGGCACAGGAACGCGACGTCGCGCTGCGTGCGCCACGCGGCGCCGTCGGGCACGCCGAACAATACCGCGAAGGCAAGCGCATCGTGCATCAGTTCGAGACTCGAATTGCCCATCGCCGCGATCTGCGACGGCTCGACGTCGAGCAGCGCCGCGCCGAACTCGCGCGCCTCCGGCAGGCCGAGCACGTGCCCGTAGTTGCGGCAGTCGACGCCGCCGCGCGACAGATGGCCGACCGGGCCCGCTGCGTCGAAAAGCGCGGTCGCGAGGTCGAGCTGCTCGGCCGCGGGCTTGCCGCGCGACATGTCGAGGCGCATGCCCCGCTGCTTGAAGGTGTCGTAAGTCATCGGCATTGCAAGGGATCTCCGGCCGCCGGCGCGGCGTTGTACTGGGATGCGGGCCAGTATGCCCACCGCGCTCCGTTCAGACAAACGCGTTATATTGATCGCCTCCATCAGATTTTCTGATTGCCATGAAAACACTCGATCTCGATGTGCTGGCCATGGTCGTCGCGGTTGCCGATGCGGGGAGTTTCGTGCGCGGCGCGACACTCGTGCATCGCTCGCAATCCGCACTGAGCATGCAGATCAAGACGCTCGAAACCGCGCTCGGCAAGCCGCTGTTCGTGCGCGGACCGCGCAGCGTCACCCCGACGCCCGACGGCCAGACGCTGCTCGCCTACGCGCGCCGGATGCTGGCGCTGCGCGACGAGGCATGGGCGTCGCTCGTCCATCCGGAAGTGAAGGGGCGCGTGACGATCGGCGTGCCGGACGATTACGCGTCGTCGCTGCTGCCGCCGGTGCTGCGCAAGTTCTCGGCCAGCTATCCGAAGGTCGAGATCCAGGTGGTCGGCCTGCCGAGCAGCACGCTCGCCCCGCTGCTCAAGGACAACAAGATCGACCTCGCCTGCGCCACCCGCATGCGTGGCCTGAGCGGCACGTTCATCCGCGCCGAGCCGATGGTCTGGGCGGGACCGCCCGCGGGCGGCAGGGAGATCTGGACCGAGCGGCCGCTGCCCGTCGCGCTGTTCAGCACCGGCAGCGTCGCGCGCGCGAATGCGATCCGCGCGCTGGAACGCGCCGAGATCGCCTACCGCACATCGTATGAAAGCCCGAGCCTGATGGGGCTGTTCAGCATGGTCGAGGCGGGCCTCGCGATCGCGCCGCTCGCGCGCTGCGCGGTGCCCGCGCATTTCTCGCAGCAAGGCCCGGCGCACGGCCTGCCGCCGCTGCCGGACCTCGATATCGTGCTGGCCCGCAGCGCGCGTTCGAACCGCCCGCCGTGCGATTTCCTGGCCGATCAGATCCTGTCGGAGCTGCGCGTCTGACGCGCGGCCGCGTCCCCACCCAAGCTGACATTTCGCCTGCCGCGCCGCCGCGGCGGCGGCGCTATTCCGCTCAACATTTATTCAAGGTTTAATTCCGATTGAAAGTATGTTGATTCGGATTTTCCCGCCGGCACGAACTCATTCTGTAAAACTTGGTAATAAATTAACATTCTCCGGTTCGGCAGCATGCAGTGAGATCGCACCTTTCCGGACAGCTTTAAAACCCGCTCACCCTTTACCGGATTGGCTTTGCCGCTCGGAAAGCCCTCCCCCGTTTCACATTCCGACGACTCCCGGATATCCGGCCGGGTTATCGGAAAATCATCGATACGATTAACTCCCCTTTTCGCGTTATAGTGGCCCGTCAGTCGGGCGATAAATACCCGGCCGTTACTCGCACGGTCAATTTGATACTTGCCGGTTTCATGCGCACGCCATCGCTCTCCGCCGCGAATCGCTATCTGCGATATTCCGCGACCCGCTTGCTGACCCCGACGGGTGTCGTCGTCGGCGGCATCCTGCTGCTCGTGTTCGTCTGGGCGCTGTGCGCGCGCGTGCTGTACGAATCGCGCATCGATGCCTACCAGCGCGCGCAGGAGAACGCGCGCAATCTGGTGCTGCTGCTCGAGCGCGACATCGCCCGCAGCATCGAGTTGTACGACTTGTCGCTGCAGGCGGTGGTCGACGGCGTCGCCGATCCGAACGTGATGTCGCTGTCCGCGCGGATGCGCAGCCAGGTGCTGTTCGACCGCGCCGCCTCGGGCAAGTATCTCGGCACGATCTACGTGATGAGCGAGCAAGGCGACATCGTGCTCGACTCCCGCTTCATCCCCGCGCGCACCGGCAATTTCGCCGACCGCGACTATTTCGCCTACCATCGCGACCACCCCGGCGGCGGGCTGTTCATCAGCGCGCCCTATGCGTCCCGGATGCGCAACGGCGCGCTGACGATCGCGCTCAGCCGGCGCATCTCGCGGCCCGACGGTTCGTTCGGCGGCGTCGTGATCGGCACGCTCAGCATCGACTATTTCCGCGCGCTGCTCGACGGCCTGACGGTCGGCGCGCAGGGCACGGCGGCCGTGATCGAAACCAACGGCCTGCTGATCACCCGCCTGCCGTACGACGCCGCGATGGTCGGGCGCAGCGTCGCCGATTCGCCGCTGTTCGCGCAGGCGATGGCGCGCACCGAAGGTTCGTTCACCGGCACCGCATCGATCGACGGCACCCGCCGCCTGTACGTCTACAAGCATCTGGCCGGGCTGCCGATCATCGTCGACGTCGCGCCGGCCGAAAGCTACATCTACGCGGAATGGCGCCGGCGGCTCGAACGGCTCGCGCTGCTGATGGGATTCTTCAGCATCGTCATCGTGGCCGGCTCGATGATCCTGTCGCGCGAGCTGCAGTGGCGCCAGCAGGCCGAGGCGCGGCTGCGGCGGCTCGCGCGCACCGATGCGCTGACGGGCCTCAGCAACCGCGGCGCCTTCGACGAAACGCTGCGCGCGGAATGGGCGCGCGCGCATCGCACCGGCCAACCGCTGTCGCTGCTGTTCGTCGACATCGACCAGTTCAAGCCGTACAACGACTACTACGGGCATCAGGCGGGCGACGACGTGCTCAAGGCGGTCGGGCGATGCCTCGCGCTGTGCGTGCACCGTCCCGCCGACGACGTCGCCCGCTACGGCGGCGAGGAGTTCGTCGTCACGCTGCCGGACACCGATGCGCACGGCGCGTCGGTGATCGCGGAAAACATCCGCCGCGCGATCTACGAACTCGACATCAAGCACGTCAAGAGCCCTTACGGGCGGATCACGGCCAGCATCGGGCTCGTGACGTCGCAGGAAAACGTCACGCACACCGACGCCGCGCTCGTGAGAATGGCGGATGCCGCGCTCTATCAGGCCAAGTCGGCCGGCCGCAACCGGGTGTGGGAAGCGCAGGACAGCTGAGCGGCGCCTGCCCGCGCGTTCCCGCCATCCCGCGCGCCGGGCGAGGCACAATAGGCGTCATCCGGCGGCCCGAGGCCGCCCACCCTGCCCAGGATGACGATGAATCCGCCGCTCGACGCTCCGCCCGCCTCCGCTCTCCCGATCCGCCGCGCCGCGCGGCTGGCGGACCTCTCGCGCCGCCTGACATGCGCCGTGCTGCTGCTCGCGGGCACCCGCGCGCTGGCCGGCACGCTGACGCTCGAGATCGGCGGCAGCATCGACCACGCCAACGATCCGCAGCAGCACGTCTACCGCTTCGACGAGGCGGAGCTGCTCGCGCTGCCGCCGCAAACGATCACGACGTCGACCAACTGGACACCCAGGAAAACCTGGCGGGGCGCCCGGCTCGAGGACGTGCTCGCCCGGGCCGGCGCGCACGGCAGCGCGATCAAGGTCTATGCGTACG
Source organism: Burkholderia alba (assembly GCF_034721475.1). Taxonomy (NCBI): domain Bacteria; kingdom Pseudomonadati; phylum Pseudomonadota; class Betaproteobacteria; order Burkholderiales; family Burkholderiaceae; genus Burkholderia; species Burkholderia alba. The sequence continues at coordinate 121,245 of NZ_JAWJWL010000023.1, forward strand.
ACGACTATCGCGAGGAAATCCCGATGGCGCTGATCCAGCGCTACCACCCGATCCTCGCGTACAGCGGCGACGGCAAGCGGCTCGATCTGACCAACTTCGGCCCGCTGTTCATCGTCTTTCCGCGCGACCAGTATCCGGGCGAGCTGAGCGGCGTGACCAGCCAGCGGCGCTTCGTGTTCCACGTGCGCAGGATCGACGTCAAGCCATGAAGATCTTCGGACAACCCGCCGACGACAGGATGCTGGCGTTCGTCGGCATCGTGCTCGCGGCCATCACCGTGCTGTGGCTCTACTTCGGCTACGCGCTCGTCAGCCTCGCGCCGCCGAGCCTGACCGGACGGATGGAGCAGCAGGAGAACTACTACATCCCGGTCTCGCAGTTCGAACAGGCCGCGCTCAAGGCCGAGACCGCGATGCTGCTGTACAGCGTCGGCCGCGGCGGCTTCGACGACGTCGACATCAAGTTCCAGATCCTGAAGGCCAAGCTCGCGCGGCTGAGCGTGCCGTCCGATTCCACCTTTCTGCTGCTGCAGACGCGCGGCTATGCGTCGACCGTCACGCGGCTCGGCGACATCACCGCCACGCTGGAAAACGGCCTCGCCGCCGCGCGGCGCGACCCCGCCGCCGCGTACGCGCTCGCCGGGCAGTTCCGCAGGATGAGCGAGCCGCTCAGCGATCTCGAGATGAATGTCGGCAACGCGGAGGGCTTGCTGCGCGACCGGATGTACAGCGATTACTCGCATCGCCGCCGGGCGCTGATGAGCGTCAGTATCGGCGTGCTGCTGGTATTCATCGGGCTCGTCAGCGGCCTGGTGCTCAACGCACGGCGGCTGCGCGCGCTGATGCTGCAGCAGCGCGCCGCGCTGGTCCGCGAACAGGAGGCCGCGCATGCGGCGACCGAGGCGGTCAACGCGCGCAACGCCTTCCTCGGCATGGTCGGTCACGAGTTGCGCACGCCGCTGCAAAGCATCACGGCGGCCATCGACGTGCTTGCCGAACGCACCTTCGAGCCGCAGGACCAGTTGATCATCAACCGCCTCTCGCGCGCGGCGGACCAGCTCGATGCGCAGATGAAGGACCTGACCGACCTCTCGCGGCTGGACGCCGGCAAGCTCGCGCTGCGCCGCCAGCCGTTCACGCCGCGCGACGTGCTGCTGGCGGCGATCGAGAGCGTCGCCGACCGCGCGAAGCGCAAGGGGCTGAGTTTCGTCCACACCGTTCCGGACGACGAAGCGGTGTACGTGTCCGATCCCTACCGGATCCAGCAGATCGTCACCAACCTGCTGACCAACGCGATCAAATACACGGAGCGCGGCAGCGTGTCGCTGCGCGCGACGCTGCTGCGCGGCGACCAGCGCGACCAGTTGGCGGTCGAGATCGAGGACACCGGACCCGGCTTTCCGCAGGAGCAGGCGGCCAGGATCTTCCAGCCGTTCACGCAGTTGGATTCGTCGAGCACGCGGCGCCACGACGGGGTCGGCATGGGGCTCGCGATCGTGCGCGGCCTGCTGAACCTGCTGGGCGGATCGATCACGGTCGCGAGCACGGTGGGCGCCGGCGCCACCTTCAACGTCGTGCTGCCGCTCGAGCGCGCGGCGCCGAGCACGGCCGCCGCGGACGACGAGCCGGACCGGCCGCGCCGGCTCGACGACAAGACGGTGCTGGTCGTCGACGATCAGGAAACCGTGCGGGAGTCGTTGCGGACGATGCTGGCCGCGATCGGCGTGCGCTTCGAGCTGGCGGCGAGCGCCGACGAAGCGCTGCTGCGCCTCGCCTACGGCCGCTTCGACGCGCTGCTGCTCGACATCAACATGCCGGACAAGGACGGGATCGCGGTCGCGCAGACGCTCACGGCGACGGACGGCCCGAACCGGCACATTCCGATCGTCGCGCTAAGCGCGATCGGGCCGGAGGCGTTGTCCTGCCCGCAGCGCGACCTGTTCGAGCAATACCTGATGAAACCGATCCGCAGCGACGACCTGAAGCGCGGCCTGGAAGCGCTGTTCGCGCGCGGCGGCCGCTGACCGCCGCGCACGCCGCGTCAGAGCGCGTTGAGCCGCTTGTTCAGTTCGGCCGCGAGCAGCGGTAGCCGGGCGGGCTTCTCCAACACGTTCACGTCGAACACCGTCATCACCCGCGCGATGTCGGATTCGTCGACATTGCCCGTATCGAGCTGGCCCGTGAGCAGAAAGATCGGCGCGCGCGGCTTGTCGGACGCGCGGATATCCTTGATCGCGGCCTCCGCCGTCTCGTTGCCCAGCAGCCAGTCGACCACGTACGCGTCGAACGCCGTGTGCTGCATCGCGTGGCGGAAGCTGGCCGCGTCGTAGAACGGCATCGCGTTGAAGCCGCGCTCGTTCAGATACAGGCAGATCGTGTCGGCGGTTTTCAGATCGCCGTCGCCGTCGCCGAGATCGTCGTCGACGATCGCAACCGTCGGCTTGCCGCTCTCGGCCTGCTTCGGCCGGATCTCGATCAGGTCGACGGCGAAACGCTGGCCGAGCGGCGCCTCGTCGTGCGGGTAGATGCGCCAGAGATCGCCCATCCTCAGCGCGACGTACTCGGGCGGCTTGCCGCCCTTCAGTTCGTCGCCGATCCACGCGAGGCAGGTGAGGAGCCGGGTGCCGGCATCGAGCAGCGCAACGGTCGGCTCACCGCGGGTTTCCTCGCGCGGATCGACGAGCGCGAACACCGGTTCGCCGAACGCGTCGGCCACCCCGCGTATCTCGCTGAAGGTCCAGGTGCTTTGCCCGCGCATCTTCCGGTGCGCCTGCGCGAAACTCAGCAGCAAAATGTCGGAAAGCGCGCGCGTCTGCTTCTGTTTCGGCACACCGTGCCGCTCCATCAACTGCGCGACGCGACTGGCGATCAGCGCGTTGTCCTGCATGTTCTGCATATTCAGCCAATGTCCTCGTGATCCTGGGAAGCGGACGTCTTGCACGACGCAACGGCAACCGGCATGCCGGCGGCGCCGCGCCGCGGGGGGCGGCGCGCGCCGGGCTGACAGCTTCTCAGCGCGGCGCACGCAGGGATTCTAGAGGGCCGCCCGCGGCGCGCACAGTACCGTCTTGCGCACGTGCTCCTTGTACCTGCTTCAAATTCTCTCATTCAGCGAAATTATTCATATGACAAGCATGCTTTAAATGCAAATCGTCATCTTCATATTCTCGCAAAATGCGATTTCTCGCATAAATAATGAGAAACTGAGCCAATATGGCGTAGAGAATATCCTCCTAGCTCGATAAAAAGATTGCACGAAGTGATAATTGTTGACACTTTCCTCCATGGCGTCGGTGCGTTCGGCAGCACATATGCGATGAAACGGTGCCGTATCGACCGATTCGTGCACATTCGTTCGGAACACCTCGCGCCGCGTCCGGAAAACGCGACGAGGTAAACTACGAGTTGGTAGCCGTTAGTCGCACACGGTGCCGCCCTGGCATCCGTGCGTTGCCGTACCGTGTCGTCGACGACACGGCGCGTCCCCGCCCGGGTGTCCGTCCGCCCATTTTTTGTCAGTTTGCCATCCTGAATCATGCGAGTCGGTCGTCCCGTTGCTGCGTTGCCCCAACCCGTCTGCGAGTATTGCGGCGCCAGGGCGATGCTCGTCCGTCACGGCGATGCGGCCTATCCCTACCGCGACGAACATGGCGCGCTGTGGATCTGCCCGCCGTGCGAGGCGTGGATCGGCATCTATCCGCGCAGCAAGCGCAACGTGCCGCTCGGCCGGCTCGCGAACGCCGAACTGCGGCAGGCGAAGTCCGACCTCCATGCGGCACTCGAGCCGCTGGTCGCGGCGAAGATGCGCCGCGACGGCTGCAACGCATTCGAAGCGCGCGCCAAGGGCATTCGCTGGCTTGCCGCGCAAGTCGGCGCGGACGTGGCATCCAGCACGCTCCATACCTTCGACGCGCAGCAATGCCGCCAGGCGATCGATCTGATCGGCGCGTTCCTCTCCCGCAAAACCGGCGGCGAGCACGCTTAGCGCAGCGCACCGCCGCACCGCCTTTTTTCCCCTGACGCATTGCAAATAAAACCGTTTTTATTACGCATTGCACCAATTACGAATTCATTATTTTTACTTACAAAATCAAATCCGTATATCTCTAAAAGTTTTAACCTTAATCAAAAAAAGTTTGACGTCCGATTTTTTTCCTTGATATTGTTTCTCGCACATAACGCAGCGGAAACATTGGGAACAAGTACCAAAAAATCAACAAGCTGACAAAATTCTTCCATTTTAATTACGTTATTGCGAGGGCGGCATCCGGTTCGCAAAACCGCGAAATATTCCCGGTCATCGATTAATTCTCGATTAACCGGCAATCGAATCCCATTGAGTTTGAATCGGAATCATTGAAATCGATCTGCATAAAGATGGATTTCCGTGATGGATTGATTCGGCCCGACGGCGATCGACGCGCCGGTTCGCGCGGCAGCGTGCGATCCGGCCGGGAACGGCGGTGGACGGCAACGGCACACGAGCCGGACGACATCTGTCCGGCCGGGCCGAGGCCGGCGGCGCAACCCGTTTCACGGCCGGACCGGTTCACGGGACGCCGGCGGATTGACTGAACCACCTGCAGCGCATCGTGCCTGACGATTCCGGTCAGCCGCGCGAGGGCGTCGTGCTGCCGGCGATTCGATTCCGCGGCTATCGCGTCACAATCCCCTCGAGGATCGACCGGTTCACGCTTGATAGATTGGAATCCTAAGTTCTTAACGCAGAAAAAAGCCGGACCGGCGAAACGGGATCCGGCCACACAACTAGCAGCCGGCCGCGTTGTCGCGAGCGGGTTGCAGGATGGGAGCAACAGGGGGGGCCGTGCGTCGGAGCGACGCCCGTCGGAGACGGGCGTCGCCCCTCCAACCGGCCCGATCAACGTGCTGGAAGGAGGAGGGAAATCCATGTCGCCGTAAATCGGATCCGTTGCTTTGGCTATGCGTCAGTTTGCATCCGGCCGCGCCGCTACCCGCGGCGGCGGATGCTGCAACAGTTCTTCGTTATCATCCTGGAGCTCACAATGCAGAGAACTCGGCAAGTCAATCGCCTGTCGTCCAAACGCTTCGCGCTGTCCCTGCTGCCGCTCGCGGTAGCCGCCACGCTCGCCCCGCTGTCCGCCCATGCGGCCACCAGTTGGGTCGGCACGCGCACCGACGCCTTCCTCCTGTCCAGCACGCCCGCTGCCGCGCCCGCCGCGCAATCGCAGGCGCAAGGCGCAACGGCCGCCGCCGCCACGCCCAGCTACTCGCTCAACAGCATCGGGACGCCGGCGCTCACCGACACGGTGGTCACGCCGCTCGAACTGAGCCAGCCGCTGCACGTGACGGTCGTTCTGAAAAGCCGCAACGACGATCAGCTCGACGCATTCCTGCAAGCCGTCAACCAGCCGGGCAACGCGAGTTATCACAAGTACCTGACGCCCGAGCAGTTCAAGGCGCGCTTCGCGCCGACCGACGCACAGGTCCAGGCCGTGGTCGCGCACCTGAAGGCCAACGGCTTCAGCAACATCCACGTGACGGACAACAACAAGCTGATCTCGGCCGACGGCAACGCGACCAACGCGCAGAACGGCTTCCATGCCAGCATCAAGCGCTTCAACTATCGCGGCAAGACTGTCTACGCGAACGATTCGGCCGCGCTGGTGCCGTCGTCGCTCGGCACCGTCGTCGAATCGGTGCTCGGCCTCCAGAATGCCGTCGTGCCGCATCGCCTGATCCATCGCGTGTCGCCCAACGCCGTCATCGAACCGAACTCGACCACGAAGAACGCCGCCGCCGGCTCGCAGGTCGGCCACCAGCCGACCGACTTCGCGAAAATCTACGACGCGAGCGGCCTGCCCGCGGCGACCAACACGACGGTCGGCATCATCACCTGGGGCGACATGACCCAGACGATCGCCGACCTGAACACGTTCACGTCGAACGCCGGCCTCGCGACCGTCAATACCGCGGTCGTCGCGGGCGGCTCGGGCACGCTTGCCAACGACGGCGATCCGAGCGAGTGGGACCTGGACAGCCAGGACATCATCGGTACCTCGGGCGGCGTGAAGCAGCTGATCTTCTACGCGGCCATCAACGGCGACAGCAACGACGACGGCCTCACCGACGCGACGTTGACCGCCGCCTACAACAAGGCGGTCACCGACAACAAGGCGACGGTCATCAACGTGTCGCTCGGCGAGGACGAGACCGCCGCCAATTCGGACGGCTCGCTGTCGGCCGACGACGCGGTGTTCAAGCAGGCCGCCGCGCAAGGGCAGGTCTTCTCGGTATCCGCCGGCGATGCGGGCGTGTACCAGTGGTCCACCTCGCCGCAGGGTGCGCCCGGCTACATCGGCACCTACAATGGCAGCAGCGTCAAGACGACGATCAGCCTCACGAAGTACAGCGTATCGACGCCGGCCAGCTCGCCGTATGTCGTCGCCGTCGGCGGCACGACCCTGTCGACCACCGGTACGACGACGTGGGCCGGCGAAACGGTGTGGAACGAAGGCGTGGCGTATGCGGACGTCGACAGCAACGGCAACCCGGTCGACAACGCCGTGCGGATCTGGGCAACGGGCGGCGGCGTCAGCAAGTACGAAACCGCGCCGAGCTGGCAGACGGCCGCGCTCGGCAGCAGCGTGACCAAGCGCGTGCTGCCGGACGTCGCCTTCGACGCGGCGCAGTCGACGGGCGCGTACATCGTCATCAACGGCCAGACGAACCAGTTGGTGGGCGGCACGAGTCTCGCGTCGCCGATCTTCGTCGGCGGCTGGGCGCGCGTCGAATCGGCCAACAGCAACAGCCTCGGTCTGCCGACGCAGAACTTCTATCAGTCGATCCCGAGCAATACAGCGCTCGTGCACGACGTGACGTCCGGCAACAACGGCTACAGCAACCACGGCTACACCGCCGCCGCCGGCTGGGACTACGACACGGGCTTCGGCAGCCTCGATTTCGCGAAGGTCAGCGCCAGCTCCGCGAAATAAGCACGATGTCGTCACGCGCATGCCCGTTCGCGGGCATGCGCGGCGTAGCACCAGGGATCTCCTCTCAATTGCATGCCCCTCTCCGGAGGGGCTTTTTTTCGGCATCGCGTGCGTGATCGGTCCCCGACGGCTCGCGCCGCCCTCGCGTATCGGCACTTTTTATCGCGCGACCACCGTATTTTTTCAAAGTGTTTACGCCGGACCCTGTACCGTTGAGTCATCTCGTCCAGGCATCGCGGCTCGCCCGCTCATCATGGCACTCACGCAAGCTCTGCTGCTTCATCACGACCCCCGGCCGGTCAACCGACGGCCGCTGACCCGCGACAACGTCATTCCGCTTCCCGCCCGACGGCTGCTGCTGCCGGTCACGATCGCCGATCCTTCGCCCGATCGGCTCCGCGCGACGCTGCAGACACTGCTGCACTCGCCGCTCGGCGCGTATGTCGTCGGCATCGAACCCCGCGACGACACGCTTCGCGTCCAGTTCGATCTGGCACGCGGCGATCTGGGCTTCGCGCTGCACACGCTGATCGCGACACTGCCCGCCGCGACTGTCGGGCGCATCGGGCACGGACAAACCCGCGAGGAGGCGCGCCGCTCATGATCTCAGGCATCTGGATTCCGCTCGTCACGCCGTTCCGGCGCGGCAGCGTCGACATCGACGCGCTGCAGTACCTCGCGGATCACTACCTGCGGCAAGGCGTCGACGGCTTCGTCGCGCTGGGCACGACGGCCGAAGCGGCGCTGCTGTCCGACGTCGAGCGCGCGGCGGTCGTGCAAGCGCTCGTCAGCGTCGTCGGCGGCCGTGCGCCGATCGTGATCGGCGTCGGCGGCCCCGACACGCGCGAGGTGCTGCGCGAGATCGGGCGCTACGAGCGCTGGGCGTGCGCGGGCTATCTCGTTTCGCCGCCGTCGTATATCTGCCCCGACCAGGCCGGCGTGCGCTGGCATTTCGAACAAGTTGCGCGCGCAACCGAACGCGCGATCGTGCTCTACAACGTTCCGCACCGCACCGGCGTGACGATCGAGCCCGATACGGTCGCCCGGATCGTCGAGCACGGCAACGTGGTCGCGATCAAGGAATGCGTGAAGGAACACTTCGCGCGGCTCGGCACCCTGCCGCTCAGCCTGCTGTGCGGCACCGACGAAGCCTTCGTCGACTGCCTGAGCGCGGGCGGATCGGGCGGCATCCTGGCGAGCGCGCATGTCTGCGCGGATCTGCTCGCCGACGCGCGGCATCTGGTCGAAACGGGCGCCCGGGCGGACGCGCGTAAATTGTTTGCTTGCCTGATCCCGCTGCTGAGGTTACTGTTTTCGGCACCGAATCCGTCCGCGATCAAGGCCATGCTGTCGCTCGATCATCCGGTTTCCTGCGAGACGCGCATGCCGATCGGCGCCGCTTCGCCCGAGCTGATCGAACGGTTGCGCAAGGCGCGCGAACACCTGCAGGACGTGCGCGCGGAATTCGTCCGCACCGTACACTGATCGACCGCTTTCGCCGCGTCGCCGGCGCTTCGGCGCCGGCGACCCGTCCTTGCCGCCTGGCATCCATTCGCGTCACCCGGATTGCATCAGGAAGGGCCACTCGCAAGGATCGCGGCGCCGCGAGCGGCCCTTCCTGATGCAATCACCCCGATGCCGCGCGGCGCAGGCCGCGCCGTACCGGCCCGCCTTCACACGGAGCCCGCCATGAGCCGTCTAGTCGTCGTTTCCAATCGCACCGCCGATCCGTCCAGCGCCACCGCCGGCGGCCTCGCCGTCGCGGTCAGGGACAGCCTGCAGCGGCGCGGCGGCCTGTGGTTCGGCTGGAGCGGCAAGCTGATCGACGCACCGCCCGGCACGCGCTACGCGCCGGAGGTGCAGACCCAGCAGATCGGCTCCGTCCAGCTCGCCACGATCGACCTGAGCCAGGACGATTACGACGCGTACTACCTCGGCTACTCGAACAACGTGCTGTGGCCCGTGTTCCACTACCGGCTCGATCTCGCGAATTTCGATGCGCGCTTCGCCGCCGGCTACCTGCGCGTCAACCGGCTGTTCGCGCAGCAATTGCTGCCGTTGTTGCGGCCGGACGATCTGATCTGGGTGCACGACTATCACCTGATCCCGCTCGCCACCGAATTGCGCGCGCTCGGCTGCCGCAACCGGATCGGCTTCTTCCTGCACATTCCGATGCCGCCGCCGCTGATGATGGCGGCGATCCCCGAGCACGAATCGCTGATGCGCGCGCTGTTCGACTACGATCTCGTCGGCCTCCAGACGCACTCGGACGTCACGCATTTCGTCCGCTACGTCGAAGCCGAGGCCGGCGCGCAGCAGCTGGATCCGGAACGGCTGCGCGCCTTCGATCGCACCTTGCGGGTCGGCGCGTTTCCGATCGGGATCGACGCGGACGAATTCGCGAGTCTCGCGCGCGCGCCGGACGGACTCGACATGTTCACGCAGATGCGCGACGAATACGCACGGCGCAAGCTGCTCGTCGGCGTCGACCGGCTCGACTATTCGAAGGGGCTGCCGCAGCGCGTGCAGGCGTTTCGAGAATGGCTCGCGCAGCATCCGGAAAGCCGCAAGAGCGCGACCCTGATCCAGATCGCGGCGCCGAGCCGCGAGGACGTCGACGCATACGACGACCTGCGCCAGCAGATGGACGGCCTGTGCGGCGCGCTCAACGGCGATTACGGCGAGTTCGACTGGATGCCGGTCCGCTACATCCACCGCAATGTCGAGCGCACGGATCTGCCGGGCCTGTACCGTGCGAGCCGGGTGGCGCTCGTCACGCCGCTGCGCGACGGCATGAATCTGGTCGCCAAGGAGTTCGTCGCCGCGCAGGATCCGGCGGATCCGGGCGTGCTCGTGCTATCGCGTTTCGCCGGCGCGGCCGAACAGCTGACCGATGCGCTCCTCGTCAATCCGTACGACGTGCAGGGCACCGCGCGGGCGATCCAGCGCGCGCTGACGATGTCGCTCGACGAACGCATCCGCCGGAACGCGGCGTTGCTCGCGCGCATCCGCGCGCAGGACGTGCACTGGTGGAGCGCCAGTTTCCTCGGTGCGCTCGAGGAGGCGGCGCCGGAACGGGCGCATGCCGCGAAGCCGGTTTCCGCATGATGCGGCGGCCGTGACGCGGCGGCGGGCGCCGCCGGATCCGATCCCGGCGGCCTCGCCGCCGGCATTCCCGCGGCAAGCAGGGACGGCGGCGAGCATGGATGCTCAGTGCGGCCGGCTGCGTCGCGAGGGCCGGATCGCACCGAATTCCGCTTCGGGCAGCGCGCTCATCACGAGCGACATGATGCGGGGCACGCGTTCGGCCGCCAGTTCGATCTGCAGCGATGCGCGGCCGCCGCGATTGTCGATGGTCGCGACATAGATCGCCATGTCGTCGCCGAGCGCGCGATGCAGAACCTGCCGCGCCGTCTTCAGATGCCGGGTGTCGATCAGCAGGGAAATCAGCAGGGTCTCGTCCGCGACGTCGCGACGGTCGCGCGATTCGCGCCGGTCGGCGGTCCGCCCACGACGGCCGGCGTTCGCGCCGCCTTCGGTTTTGCGCAGTGTCATATGCGGAAGGCTGCCGCCCGGCATGCGGTGGGAGCCCGTCTGTTGAACACGCATCGATGGTAGCGAGCGCGGTAAAAAGATCGCGTAAAGAGCCGATGGTGCGGTGCAAAGATTCCCTAGGCGCCTATCGCGCCGCCCGGTTCGCACACCGGCTGAAAGTACCCGCGCGGCACAGGCCGTTACGTCACGTGGAACGTTACGTAGCACGGCCGGAACATCGCGACAGGCTGCTCGTCCCTTATCCCGGTTCCGCGAATTTTATTTGTGTCCTGGGTGCCGGGTTCGTTTTTTTCACATGCTTATCCCGATTCGATTCGATATTTATTTAATGGTCCGGATTTTGCTGGATAAGGTCGCACAGAATGACTTCTGGGGGCTCACATGCGAACCTTGTTCAACAAAACAACCATCGCGATCGGCGTTTCAACCCTGCTCGCCCTCCATGGTTGCGGATCGATCAATACCCCACCGATCACGGGCACGATCAAGCCGACGACCTCCGGGACTTCCGGCACGTCGGGCGTCTCCGGGACCTCCGGCAGTTCGGGCACCTCCGGCAGTTCGGGGAGTTCCGGTAGCTCGGGGAGCTCGGGCTCGTCGGGGAGCTCAGGGTCGTCGGGGACTTCGGGCACTCACGGTACGTCAGGTACCTCCGGTACCTCGGGGACTTCCGGTACCTCGGGCACCTCGGGCACGTCCGGTACCTCCGGCACCTCCGGTACCTCGGGCACGTCCGGTACCTCGGGCACGTCCGGTACCTCGGGCACGTCCGGTACCTCGGGCACGTCCGGTACCTCGGGCACCTCCGGCACCTCGGGCACCTCCGGTACCTCAGGCACCTCCGGCACCTCAGGCACGTCCGGTACCTCGGGTACCTCCGGTACCTCGGGCACTTCCGGTACCTCGGGTACCTCCGGTACCTCGGGCACCTCCGGTACGTCGGGCACTTCCGGTACCTCGGGCACCTCCGGTACGTCGGGCACTTCCGGCACCTCGGGCACCTCCGGCACCTCGGGCACCTCCGGCACCTCGGGCACCTCCGGCACCTCGGGCACCTCCGGCACCTCGGGCACCTCCGGCACCTCGGGCACCTCCGGCACCTCGGGCACCTCCGGCACCTCGGGCACCTCCGGTACCTCGGGCACCTCCGGTACGTCGGGCACTTCCGGTACCTCGGGCACCTCCGGTACGTCGGGCACTTCCGGCACCTCGGGCACCTCCGGCACCTCGGGCACCTCCGGTACCTCGGGCACTTCCGGTACCTCGGGCACTTCCGGTACCTCGGGAACTTCCGGTACCTCGGGCACTTCCGGTACCTCGGGAACTTCCGGTACGTCGGGCACCTCCGGTACGTCGGGCACCTCCGGTACGTCGGGCACCTCCGGTACGTCGGGCACCTCCGGTACGTCGGGCACTTCCGGCACTTCCGGCACTTCCGGCACTTCCGGCACTTCCGGCACTTCCGGCACTTCCGGCACTTCCGGCACTTCCGGCACTTCCGGCACCTCCGGCACCTCCGGTACCTCGGGCACTTCCGGTACCTCGGGCACTTCCGGTACGTCGGGCACCTCCGGTACGTCGGGTACTTCCGGTACTTCGGGCACCTCAGGCACTTCGGGCACCTCGTCCGCCCCCCTCGGCGCAATCGTCACCCAAGGCGGCAACCTGATCACCGACGTCGGCACGGTCGTCGCGGATACGGGCACCAAGGTTTCCAGCTCGGCTGTCCCGGGCGTCAACGGCGCCACCACCACCGATCTCGGCAACGCGATCACCGATCTCGGCAACGGCGTCAAGGTACTGGGCAACGGTACCGCCGCCGGCCTCGGCACGCTCGGCACCTCGGTCAATCCGCTCGGACCGACGCTGACCTCCACGAGCGGCGTCGTCTCGAACGTCGGCTCGGCGGTCACCAAGGTCGGCGGCGTCGTAACGAGCCTCGGCAGCGGTCCCCTCGCCCCGCTCGCACCCGTGACGGCACTGGTGGGCACCACGGTCGTCGGCGGTGTCGGCGGCGTGGTCGGCCAGGTTGCGGGCGGACTGAATCACGTCCTGACCAGCCCCCCCGTGCAGCAGGTGGAAACGCAGATCAGCTCGGTGATCAATCCGATCACGCTGGCCGTGTCGGGCACGACCCAGACCATCGGCAACGCCACCGGCCTCGGCGCGCCGCTCAACAACCTGCTCAGCACGATCGGCAACGGCATCAGCGCGCTCGGCGCGAAGGTAACGGGCTCGACTAGCGATCAGGTCGGCAAGGATATCGGCGGCGTCGTCACCCAGCTCGGCAAGACCGTCACGTCGACAGGCGGACTGTTCACCGGCGGCACCGGCAATCCGCTCGGACCGATCACCGGCCTGCCGGTCACGCTGGGCGGCGATCTCGGCCTCGGCCTGGGTCTCGGGGCAGGCGTCGGCATCGGCGGCGGTGCCGGTGGCATCGGTGGCATCGGTGGCATCGGTGGCATCGGTGGCATCGGTGGCATCGGTGGCATCGGCGGTATCGGTGGCGTCGGCGGCATCGTCGGCGGTATCGGTGGCGTCGGCGGCATCGGCGGCGGTATCGGTGGCGTCGGCGGCATCGGCGGCGGTATCGGTGGCGGCGGCGGCCTCGGCGGCGGGATCGGGGGCGGCGGCGGCGGCGGTATCGTCGGCGGCGTCGGCTTCGGCGGCGGTATCGGTGGCGGCGGCGGCCTCGGCGGCGGGATCGGGGGCGGCGGCGGCGGCGGTATCGTCGGCGGCGTCGGCTTCGGCGGCGGTATCGGTGGCGTCGGCGGCATCGGCGGCGGTATCGGTGGCGTCGGCGGCATCGGCGGCGGTATCGGCGGCGGCGCCGGCGGCACCTCGGGCACGCTGCCGCCGCTGACCGGCATCATCGGCAACCTCGGTTCGCCCGGCAGCGTGCCTGTCGTCGGCGGCCTGCTGGCGCCGCTGACGAATCTGCTCGGCAAACCCGCCGCGCCGGGCGGCGCGGGCGGTGCAGGCGGCCTGCTGGCGCCCGTGACGACCCTGCTCGGACCGCTGCTTCCGGTCGCACCCGGCACGGGCGCGCCGGTGACCGGCCTCGTCCCCGGCCTGACCGGCGGCGCGGCAGTCGGCGCCGGCGCGGGTGCCGGCGCAGCGGGCGGCGCAACGCTGCTGAGCCCGCTGACGAACCTGCTGGGAGGGCTGCTCGGCGGCACCCCCGGTAAATAGCGCGTCCCGACGCGCATGCGGCCGGGCCCAAAAATCAAAACGTCCCGGCCGCCTCCAATGTCATAAAACGAGGATGACATGAACTCCACCTACGAAAGCGTTGCGGGCATGCAAGACCGGCCACCGCGTTCCGCGACTCCGTTCTCCGTCGGCCTGGCGGGAATCGTCGCGGGCCTCATCACGCTCTGGATCCTGCGCGACATCCCCGCGCTGAACAGCGCATTCCGCGGCACGGCCGCCTGCCTCGCGATCATCGCGACGATCGGCGCGTACGAGCTGTTCGTCGCGCGCGTCTACCTGCGTCCGAGCGCCGGCCTGGCGAGCGGCGCGGTGCGCGCGCTCGGCATCGCGCGAGTCGCGGTGCGGCTCGCCGCGCTCGCGTCGATCTATGCGGCCATCGCGCTGCTGTACTGGCTGCTGCCCGAGTACCACGGCGCGTTCTACACGCCGTTCTGGGCACTGACCCGCGCGCTCGCTCCCTACATCGCGATCGGCGCGCCGTTCTATTTCATGTGGATGGACACGCGCCAGCGCGACGTCGACGATGCGTACCTGTCATGGGGCCGGCTGCTGCTGCGCGGCGAACGGCCGGCGAACTGGCGGCCGATCCGCGAGATGCTCGCGGGCTGGATGGTGAAGGCGTTCTTCCTGCCGCTGATGGTGGTCTACCTGTCGACGGACGCCGACCATCTCGGCGCATCGCTCAACACCGCGCTCGGCGCGCCGATGTCGCTCGCCACCTTCCGGTTCCTGTACGACCTGTCGTTCACGATGGACCTGATGTTCGGCACGGTCGGCTATCTGTGCACGTTCCGGATTCTCGACAGCCACGTGCGCAGCGTCGAACCAACGACGCTCGGCTGGCTCGTCGCGCTGGTCTGCTACCAGCCGTTCTGGTCGCTGATCGCGAATCAGTACATCCATTACGAAGGCTCGATGTTCTGGGACAACTGGCTGATCTCGGTGCCCGTGCTCCGGGTGCTGTGGGGCACGGTGATCATCGCGCTGCTGATCACTTACGCGCTCTCGACGATCTCGTTCGGCCTGCGGTTCTCGAACCTGACCAATCGCGGAATCATCACGTCCGGGCCTTACCGGTTCACGAAGCATCCCGCCTACATCACCAAGAACCTGTCGTACTGGATGGTGTCGATTCCGTTCATCGAGCCGCTCGGCTGGCAGATCGCGATCGCGCACACGGCCGCGCTGATCGCCGTGAATCTGCTGTACTTCATGCGCGCGAAGACCGAGGAGCGGCACCTGATGCGCGATCCCGACTACCGCGCCTACGCGGAATGGATCGCCCGGCACGGCCTGTTCGCGAAGCTGGGACGCTGGATCGGCCTGCGCAAGGCGGCCTGACGCGCGCGCGGGCGCGCCCGCTCGAATCCATCGTCCTGTCCGCCGGCGAATGGACGGACCGGTGCCGTTGTCTGCATAATTCCGCCATGACTGTCCGCGGACCCGGGTCGCACACCCCGGTCCGCGCACCCGGCCCCCTCGGGCATCGGGCCACGCACCGCGGACGACCCATCAGCGGAGCAACCGAATGTACGTGTACAAGACGATCGATTCCCCGGTCGGCAAGCTGAAGCTCGTCGCGAACGACACACGCCTGGCCGCCGTGCTGTGGGAGCACGAGCGGCTGGGCCGCGTGCCGCTCGGCGAGATGGCCGAAGTGGACGCGCATCCGGTGCTCGACGAAACGGCGCGTCAGCTCGACGAATATTTCGCGGGAAAGCGGACCCGTTTCGACATCGAGCTGGAATTCGCGGGCACCGAATTCCAGAAAAAGGTCTGGGCGGCCTTGCTGACGATCCCGTTCGGCGAAACGCGCAGCTACCTGCAGATCGCCGAGCAGATCGGCAATGCGAAGGCCGTGCGCGCCGTCGGCGCGGCGAACGGCAAGAATCCGATCTCGATCATCACGCCGTGCCATCGCGTGATCGGCGCATCCGGGGATCTGACGGGATTCGGCGGCGGCCTGAAGGCCAAGCACCTGCTGCTCTCGCTGGAGGCCCGGCAAGACTCGCTGTTTCCGGTGATGTAACCGACGGCGGCGCGCTCGCACGGCGCCCCGGGATCGCCTCCGCCCACCTCCTCCTTGCCGCGCCGCCCCCCGCGCGCTCGCCGCCCCGGCACCCGGCCACCGTTCCCGGGAATTTGACCGCAAGACCCGGAGTGTCCGCCACGCCGGCCGCCCCTACACTGGCTCCATCGATCCCTCCGAAGGAGCCCGTCATGATCGCCATTTCAGCCGTTCCGGCCGGCACACGCAGCCGCCGCCCTCGCACGGTGCGTTGGGCAGCCTGCGCCTCCACCGGCCAACCGGCCGCCGCGATTCCGCGCCCCCGAGAGAGGCGCGACGACCGTACCCCGCCGCACGCCCGCGCAAGCATCGCGCACCGGCCGGCGCCGCGCCGGACGGACGCATCGGCATGAGCACCGTCCTCGCCACCGCCTCGGCCGCCCGGCGCGTCGACGCGCAGGACTGGCCCCGCGTCGCGCTGGACCTCGACCAACACGGCTGCGCGATACTGCCGCAACTCGTCACGCCCGACGAATGCGCGGCGCTCGCGCGCGACTATCCGCTCGACAAGCCGTATCGCTCGCGCGTCGTGATGGCGCGCCACGGTTTCGGCCTCGGCGAGTACAAGTATTTCGCGTATCCGCTTCCCGAACTGGTCGATACCTTGCGCACCGCGCTCTACCCGCCGCTCGCGCCGATCGCGAACCGCTGGAACGAGGTGATGCGCGTCGACGTTCGCTATCCGGCCCAGCACGCGGATTTCCTGAAGCGCTGCCACGACGCGGGGCAACTGCGCCCCACGCCGCTGATCCTCCGCTACGAGGCCGGCGACTACAACTGCCTGCATCAGGATCTGTACGGCGAACACGTCTTTCCGCTGCAGGTCGCGATCCTGCTGTCGGCGCCCGGCCGGGATTTCGGCGGCGGCGAATTCGTGATGACTGAGCAGCGGCCGCGCATGCAATCGCGGGTCGAGGTCGTTCCGCTCACGCGCGGCGACGCGGTCGTGTTCACGGTCAATCAGCGTCCCGTCAACGGCGCCCGCGGCCCCTATCGCGTGAACATGCGGCATGGCGTGAGCCGCCTGACCTCGGGCATCCGGCACACGGTCGGCATCATCTTTCACGATGCGCAGTAGCGCGATGTGCCGCGCATCCGGGGCGTGACTTCCGCGCGGGTTCGGCGCCGCGCCGTCCCGCGACCTGCATGCGCCGCGACTCGAACGCGTGCCGACAGATCGCACACCGGCGCCGCTCCGCCGTCTCCGGGTCGCGGTGCCATGCCGTCGTCGGCCCGCAACGCCTGGCCGCGTCCGACTCGCGCGGCAATTCGACCGCCAGCCCCGGAGTGCGGCGCGGCGCCGGACGCCTCAGACTGCCTTGCAACGGCGTGCCGCGCGTCAGGCGGGTGACCCCGGACGTTCGAGGTTACCCGCCCGCCGCACCGGAAGCGCACGACACCGCGACACGACCCACCCTGCCCAGGAGCACTCGATCATGAACGATCCAGTCAGCCGTCCAACGGAGCCGATCCGCTACGCAACCGGGGCCTGTTCGCTCGGACGCATCCTCGTGGCGGAAACCGCGCGCGGCGTCTGCGCGATCCTGCTCGGCGACACCGACCGCGCACTCATCGCCGATCTGGGAACGCGTTTTCCCGCTCCGGCGCCCGATCCCGGCGCGGCGCTGTCGCAACGCGTGGCGCGCGCCGCGCATCTGGCCGACCATCCGGGCGATGCGCCCGGCTTCCCGCTCGATCCGCACGGCAGCGCCTTCGAGCGGCGCGTGTGGGACGCGCTGCGAACGATCGCGCCCGGCGCCACCGCGACGTACGGCGACATCGCCCGCGCGCTCGGCGATCCGCGCGCGGCCCGCGACGTTGCCGAAGCCTGCGCGGCCAATCCGCTGGCGATCGCCGTGCCGTGCCACCGCGTAATCCGCAAGGACGGCTCGCTGGCCGGCTACCGATGGGGCTTCAAGCGCAAGCGGGAACTGTTGAAGCGCGAAGCCGGGCAATACGCGCAGCGGGCGCTGATTTGAGCGCTCGCCCGCACCGGACGTGGCCCGCCGCGCGGCGGCGCGCCTGCCCCTCCCCGGCCGCCGCGAATCGAACTGCAAGCGCCGGAACGCCGATCCGGCGCCATCTGTGTACAGTCATGATCGATGAATCGAACGAAGTGAGATCGCCATGAAGAAGGTCAAAGCGCTTTCGTCCCCGAAACCGGATCCCGCCGCCGTCACCGGCGACCCGCGCTGGGCCGCCGTGCTCGCGCGCGATCCGGCCGCCGACGACCAGTTCGTGTATGCGGTCCGGACCACGGGCGTCTATTGCCGTCCCAGCAGCACGTCGCGCATCCCGCGCCCGGAAAACGTCGAATTCTTCGCGACCGCGCAAGCCGCCGAGGCGGCCGGCTACCGCCCCACCCGGCGGGTCGCCGCCGACCAGACACGCATCGCCGAGCTGCACGCCGCGCTCGTCGCCGACGCCTGCCGGCAGATCGAGACCGCGGATGCCGAACCCGGCCTGGCCGCGCTGGCGCAGCGTGCCGACATGAGTCCCTACCATTTCCATCGCGTCTTCAAGGCCGTGACCGGCGTGACGCCCAAGGCCTACGCGGTCGCGCACCGCGCGAAGCGGCTGCGGGAACGGCTCGCGCGGCCGACCTCCGTCACCGAGGCGATCTACGACGCGGGCTTCAATTCGAACAGCCGCTTCTACGAAGCGGCCGACGGCGTGCTCGGCATGACGCCGTCCGAATATCGCGCGGGCGGCGTCAATACCGACATCCATTTCGCGATCGGCGAATGCTCGCTCGGCGCGATCCTCGTCGCGCAAAGCGAACGCGGCGTGTGCGCGATCCTGATCGGCGACGATCCCGACGCGCTGCTGCGCGACTTGCAGGACCAGTTTCCACGGGCGAACCTGATCGGCAGCGATGCGGCCTACGAAGACCGGGTCGCGCGGGTCGTCGGCTTCATCGAAGCGCCCGGCATCGGACTGGACCTGCCGCTCGACGTACGCGGCACCGCGTTCCAGCAACGCGTCTGGCAGGCACTGCGCACGATTCCGGTGGGCACGACCGCGACCTACTCGGACATCGCCGCGAAGATCGGCGCGCCGAAAGCGGTGCGCGCGGTGGCGCAGGCGTGCGGCGCCAATCGGCTGGCCGTGGCGATTCCGTGTCATCGCGTGATCCGCAGCGACGGCAATCTGTCCGGCTACCGGTGGGGTGTCGAGCGCAAGCGCAAGCTGCTCGAACGGGAAGGCCAGGCATCCTGAACCCGTTCGCCGGACGCGTCACCCGACCGGGCGTTAGCCCAGGCCGCCAGGCTGCCCCATCCGCCGGCACCACGCGGCAAAAACTGCCGTTGCGTCACGCCCTGCGCGAAATCTGTCGCGTCAAACCGTCGACGAAAATCGTACTAGTAAAAATTTAAATTAGAGATAAATAGTAATTGTTCTAAACGAAGGGGATCCTTGCGGTCGTGCAAGAACGAAGCGATACCATTTCCGTTTCGTAAAAACTCTGCCGCAGAACCTTGAAAACACGGCGTTTCCCGTCGACACTCGCGTTGCCGCGCCCTCTCGGCGCCGCATGGCGGCGGCCGCTTTCCCGGCGGTCGATTCGCGCACCGAGCGCACCGAGCGCGCTGCGCGCGCTCCTGCGCCGGTTCGCGGCGGCATGCGTGCTCGCGCTCTGGCTCCCCACCGTGTTCGCCGCCGACGCGCACCCGGCGTTCACCGACGAGGAGCGCGCGTGGATCCACGATCATCCGGTCGTGCGCGTCGCATCGGACCCCGGCTGGCGGCCGTTCGAATATCTCGACGGCGGCAAGCGCGTGGGTATCATCCCGTCCTATCTCGACGCGATCTCGCGCGCGTCGGGGCTTCGATTCGAGCCCATGCCGCACACGCAATGGGGGCGGTCCCAGGCGATGCTCGACGACGGCCGCGTCGATCTGCTGCCCGGCATCTGGAGCGAAACGGCGCGCGCGCGGTTCGGCGAGCACGCCGTCAGCACCGCGCCCTACCTGGTGTGCCGCCTCGCGATCGTCACCGCGCAGGACAGCACGATGATCCTCGACCTGCAGCGGCTCTCCGGCCAGCGCGTCGCGCTCAAGCGCGACGGCGGCATCGAATATTTTCTGCGCAACACCTACCCGGACATCCGGATCATCCCGTTTCCCGACGAGACGGCGGCGCTCGAAGCGGTCCGCGACGGCCGCGCCGACGCCGCGCTCGGCGTCGATGCGTCACTGCTGCCCAGCGTGCGGCGTCAGTTCACGAACCAGCTGTTTCTGTCGGGCATGGTCGCGAATCGTTCGGTCTCGGTGTCGATGGTGACGCGCAGCGATCTGTCGCTGCTCGCGTCGATCATCGACAAATCGCTCGCCGCGATGTCGTCCCGGCAGACGGAAGCGATCCTCGACACGTGGCTCGACCGGGCGGACTACGGCCGGCCCACGCTCGCCTCGATCATGCGCTACCACTGGAAGCAGGCGCTGGCGACGGCCGCCGCGGTGCTCGCGTTCGCCGTGCTCGCGGCGATCTCCCTGAAAGCCCGCGCACGCGCGATGCGCAGCGAGCGCGACAAGACGGCCTTCCTCGCGTTCATGAGCCACGAGGTCCGCACGCCGATGCATACCGTGCTGTCTTCGCTCGATCTGCTGCGCGATGCGCCGCTGGACGTCCGCCTCGCGGACCGCACGAACGCGGCGATCGTCGCGTCCGAAACCCTGCTCGCGCTGCTCGACCAGGTGCTCGAATACTCGCGGCTCGGCTCTCGCGGCGTACGGCTGGAGCGGCGCGCCACCCCGATCGGCGCATGGGCGCAAGACACGCTCGACATGGTGCGCGGCCGGGCCGAGCAGAAAGGGCTCGCGCTGTCGCTGGAAATCGACTGCAACCCCCGGCTCAATCTGCTGATCGATCCGATGCGCCTGCGCCAGATCGCGTCCAACCTGCTGACCAACGCGATCAAGTTCACCGACAGCGGCTGGGTGGGCTTGCGCGTCCACTATGCGCAGGCGTCGCGCGCCGAATGGTCGGGCATGCTGACGCTCGAAGTATTCGACAGCGGCATCGGCATCCGGCCCGAGCAACAGCAGCATCTGTTCGACGCGTACTGGCAGGCCAGGCAGTCGACCGCGCGCGGCAACGGCGGCGCGGGACTGGGTCTCGCGATCTGCAAGGAACTGTGCGAATTGATGGGCGGGCGGATCGAGGTCCGCAGCGCCCCGGGCGAGCTGACGACATTCACGGTCTCTGTTCCGACGCTGTTGGAGGGGATCGACGCGCCGGGGCAGGACGTCGCGCCGCCGGTCGCACCGCCGCGCGTGTCCGATCTGCCGGCCGCGCCGCCGCCTCAGCCGCTGCCGGTATCGGAGCCCGCGCCGTCGGACATGGCGCGTCCGCCCCGCCCGCACTTGCTCGTCGTCGACGACCACGAGGCCGTGCAACTGGCGATCCGCAGCCAACTCGATGCGCTCGACTGCGCATCGTTCATCGCCGGAACGGGCTCCGCCGCGCTGGCCGCGTTCGAGCATCAGCGCTACGACATGGTGCTGCTCGACTGCAATCTGCCCGACCTCGACGGTTACACGGTCGCCGAACGCATCCGCGAACGGGATGCCGCGATGGGCCGGCACACGCCGGTGATCGCCATCTCCGCCGCGACCGACGACGAACATCGGCTGCGCTGCGTGACGAGCGGGATGGACGGCATATTGACGAAGCCGCTACGGCTCGGCGCGCTGCGCGGCCTGATCGCGGAATGGTGCCCCGGCCTGCGGATCGCGGCCGTACAGGATGAGCCCGCGCCGGCCGGCGCGGCGCGGGACGTGCGTCCCGAATCGCTCGAACGATTCAACGCATTGGCACTGGATGAGGATCTGGATCGGCTTCGCCATGCGTTGCGCGATGACGACCCCGAGGGCGTGCGCTACGCGATTCACCGAATTCGCGGCGCCGCGCAGATTGCGGGATGGCCGCACATCGCGGAAATCGCGGGTTTGTGGGAAACCCATCTGGGAAAACGCGATTCAACCGCCGCGCGCAATCCATGAACGACGAGGGGCGAACGCATTCGCCCCTCGTCGTTTGCGGTTTGCGGTTTGCGGTTTGCGGTTTGCGGTTTGCGGTTTGCGGTTTGCGGTTTGCGGTTTGCGGTTTGCG
>NZ_JAWJWL010000024.1:0-99835 GCF_034721475.1 Burkholderia alba
GGGTGCGGCCGAGCGCCGCACCCGCCGGTTCAGGCGTCCTTGTGCTGCGCGTGGAATTCGTCGTAGGCCTCGACGATCCGCGCGACCAGCGGGTGGCGCACGACGTCCGCGCTGGTGAAGCGCGTGAGCGCGATGCCGCGCACGTCCGTCAATACCTGCTGCGCCTCGATCAGGCCGCTCTTGTGGCCGCGCGGCAGATCGACCTGGGTCGTGTCGCCCGTCACCACCGCCTTCGATCCGAAGCCGATCCGCGTGAGAAACATCTTCATCTGCTCGGGCGTGGTGTTCTGCGCCTCGTCGAGAATGATGAACGCGTGATTGAGCGTGCGGCCGCGCATGTACGCGAGCGGCGCGATCTCGATCATCTGCCGCTCGAACATCTTCGCGGTCTTGTCGAAACCGAGCAGGTCGTACAGCGCGTCGTAGAGCGGGCGCAGGTACGGATCGACCTTCTGCGCGAGATCGCCCGGCAGGAAGCCGAGCCGCTCGCCCGCCTCGACGGCGGGGCGCGTGAGCACGATGCGCTTGACCTGATCGCGTTCGAGCGCGTCCACCGCGCAGGCGACCGCGAGATAGGTCTTGCCGGTGCCCGCCGGCCCGATGCCGAAGGTGACGTCGTGCGACAGGATCTGCTTCAGGTATTCGCGCTGCGCGGGCGTGCGGCCGCGCAGGTCGGCGCGGCGCGTGTAGAGTTTCGGCGCCGCTTCGTCGTCGGGTTCGTCGTCGAGGCGCGCGGCCGGGTCGTCGAACGGATGATCGGGGTCGCCGCGAAAGCGCACGTCGGGTTCGTCGCCGCCGTTCGCGCGCGCCGGCCGGCTCGCCGCGTGGCGGGCCTCGACGAGCGCCAGTTGGATGTCGTCGAGCGACAGCGGTTCGCGGGCGCGGTTGTAGAAGTTCTCGAGCGCCGCGAGCGCCAGCTTGGCGCCGCGGCCGCGAATCGCGATCCGGTGGCCGCGCCGCTGCAGGGTGACGTCGAGCGCTTGTTCGATCTGCCGCAGGTTCTCGTCGAGCGGGCCGCAGAGATTGGCGAGGCGGGCGTTGTCGTCGCGCGGCGCGGTGAATTCCAGTGCTTGGGCGGTTTTCAAAGTGGCGTCAGGCTCCTTCGGTGGACGTTCAGTGCGTGCTCGCGCCGGCATCGTCGTGCGCGAGCGAGAGATCGCCGCGCAGCGAGTGCGGGTACGCGTGATTGATCTTCACGTCGATCATCTGGCCGATCAGGCGCGCATGCGACGCGACGGGGGCGGGGAAATTCACCACGCGGTTGTTTTCCGTGCGGCCCGCCAGCTCGTTCGGATCCTTGCGCGACGGCCCTTCGACCAGGATCCGTTCGACCCTGCCGACCATCGACCGGCTGATGCGCGCGACGTTCTCCTCGATCGTCGCCTGCAAATGTTGCAGGCGTTTGAGCTTGACCTCGCGCGGCGTGTCGTCGTGCAGGTTCGCGGCGGGCGTGCCGGGGCGCGGGCTGTAGATGAACGAGAAGCTGGTGTCGTAGCGCATCTCCTCGACGAGCGTCATCGTCTTGTTGAAGTCGTCTTCCGTCTCGCCGGGGAAGCCGACGATGATGTCGGTGGACAGCGACAGGTCCGGCCGGATCGCGCGCAGCTTGCGGATCACCGATTTGTACTCGAGCACCGTGTAGCCGCGCTTCATCGCCATCAGGATGCGGTCCGAGCCGTGCTGCACCGGCAGATGCAGGTGGTTCACGAGCTTCGGCACCTTCGCGTAGACGTCGAGCAGGCGCTGCGTGAATTCCTTCGGGTGCGACGTCGTGTAGCGGATGCGCTCGATGCCGGGGAGATCGGCCACGTATTCGATCAGCGTCGCGAAATCGGCGATGTCGGGCGAGCCGTTCGTCAGCGCGCCGCGATACGCGTTCACGTTCTGGCCGAGCAGCGTGACTTCGCGCACGCCCTGGTCGGCGAGGCCGGCGATTTCGGTCAGCACGTCGTCGAGCGGGCGGGACACTTCGTCGCCGCGCGTGTACGGCACGACGCAATAGCTGCAGTACTTGCTGCAGCCTTCCATGATCGACACGAAGGCGCTCGGTCCCTCGACGCGCGCGGGCGGCAGGTGGTCGAACTTCTCGATTTCCGGGAACGTGATGTCGACCTGCGCGCGGCCGCTCGCGCGTCGCGCGTCGATCATCTTGGGCAGCCGGTGCAGGGTCTGCGGGCCGAACACCAGGTCGACGTACGGCGCGCGCGCGACGATCGACGCGCCTTCCTGGCTCGCGACGCAGCCGCCGACGCCGATCAGCAGGTCGGGCCTCGCCTCCTTCAGCTCGCGAACCCGGCCGAGATCGGAGAACACTTTTTCCTGCGCCTTTTCGCGCACCGAGCAGGTGTTGAAGAGAATGATGTCCGCGTCTTCCGGGGTGTCCGTCTTGACGAGGCCTTCAGCGGCGTTGAGCACGTCGACCATCTTGTCGGAGTCGTACTCGTTCATCTGGCAGCCGAAGGTCTTTACGTAAACTTTTTTGGTCATGGGGTTCGCCGTTCGCAGTGGTTGACCTGGGGGCGTCGTTCAAAAAATGGATCGGGGACGGATCATGGGCCGCCGACCGGCGCCGCTCGCGGGACGGGCGTGGAGCCGCGCGTGTCGCGAAGCGGCGCGGATGCGCCGGAGATACCGCCGGGAAAGCTTTCCATTATAGCTTTTCGGGCTTGCCGGGCGGGGCGCGAACTGCGACGCGGCGAGCCATGTGGTGTGGCCCTTGTTCAGCGGCGGTCCGGCCCGACGCGCGGTGTCCGGCGTGCGCGGCCGCGGCGGCGCAAGGGCCGGCGGCGGCGCGCATTCCTCTGCAATGCTGATAACAGTGTGAAGATAACTTCGTTTGCCCCCGCGAACCCCGATGCTAGTCTTGCCCCACCTGAGTTCGCTGGGCTGCCGCGCAGCCCTGGAGGCTATTCCATGCATTCTTCCCTGGCGCTGGTGCGCGAGGTGTCCGCCGCGGATGGCGCGGCCGCGGCGTTCGCGCCGCATGAGCCGTTCGATGCGCTGGAGCGGCTCGTCGGCGTGAATCTGGCGCGGCTGCGCGCCGAGCGGCAGCTGTCGCTCGACGCGCTGGCGCGGTTGTCCGGCGTGTCGCGGGCGATGCTCGCGCAGATAGAGTCCGCGCGCAGCGTGCCGTCGATCAAGGTGCTGTGCAAGATCGCGGCGGCGCTGAAGGTGTCGGTCGCGGCCTTCCTGCGCCGCCACGCGGTGAACGGTTTCGAACATCTCGCAGCGGATCGGGCGGCGCGCGTGATCAGCTCGAACGGCCGCTTTTCGACGCGGGCGCTGTATCCGGAAGGCGAACCGTCGGCGGCCGAGTTCCACGAGCTGCGGATCGCGCCGCTGCACACCGAGACGGGCGCGCAGCGGCCGCCGGGCACGAGCGTGAATCTGGTGGTCAGCGAAGGCACGCTCGAGATCAGCGTGCACGAGCGCCGCCAACTGCTCGCGACCGGCGACGCGATCGTGTTCGACGCCGACCAGCCGTACACGCTGCGCAACCCCGGCGACACCGAGGCGCGCGCGTTTCGCGTCACGGTGAACGCCGAAGTGCCGCCGCGCTGGCACGTGCCGGAGTGACGCGCGGGTTTAGACGGCGTCGTCAGTAGGGTTTTGGCGGTTTCCGCTGCGGCGTTTTGGCGGTTTCCGCTGCGGCGCGTCCGCGGCTGTTGTATCCTTGGCCCGCCGGTTCGTCCGGCAATCAGTGCGTCTTCAGGGCGGGGCGAAATTCCCCACCGGCGGTAGGTCGGCTTCGAGCCGACAAGCCCGCGAGCGCCCGTGCTTCGCACGGGGTCAGCAGATCTGGTTGGAAGCCAGAGCCGACGGTCACAGTCCGGATGAAAGAAGATGTGCAGATAGTCACGTGCGTCAGGCCTCGCCCGCTGCATGCGTTCGCATGGAGCGGAGGGGCGTCGTTCTGTCTGTTTGCAATGCCCTGAAACGTTTTTCGCCCATTCTGTTTTGCGAGGAGCGTTTCCATGTCCTTTCCGCTGCCTTCCTCGTCGGCGCCTGCCGACGCTTTTGCCGATCTCCCGTTGCTCGACACCGAAGCGGTGCCGCCGCGCATTGCCGCCGCGCTGGATGCGTTGCGCGACGGCCGCGCGGTTGTCCTGCAGGACGATCACGACCGCGAGAACGAAGCCGACCTGATCGTCGCCGCCGAACGGCTCACCGATGCCACGATGGCGCTGCTGATCCGCGAATGCAGCGGCATCGTCTGCCTGTGCCTGCCGGATGCGACGGTGCGCGCGCTCGAACTGCCGCCGATGGCGCAGTTGAACGAGAGCAAGAACGGTACCGCGTTCACGGTGTCGATCGAGGCGCGCACCGGCGTATCGACCGGCGTGTCGGCCGCCGACCGGGTGACGACGATCCGCGCGGCGATCGCCGATCACGCGAAGCCGGCCGACATCGTTCGCCCCGGCCACGTGTTTCCGCTGCGCGCGGCGCCGGGCGGCGTGCTGGCGCGCCGGGGCCATACCGAGGGTACCGTCGACCTGACGATCCTCGCGGGCCTCAAGCCGGCCGGCGTACTGTGCGAGCTGATGAATCCGGACGGCACGATGACGCGCGGCGACGATGTCGCGCGTTTCGCCGAGCGCCATGATCTGCCGATGCTGACGATCGCCGAATTGGTGACGTTCCGCGCCGGGCTGGCGGCCGTGCGCGAGCGCGAAGCCTGCTGCATCGACGCGGCGTGAGGCTTCCGGCGGTCGGCTCGCGGGCCGGCCGCCGAGGCGCCGCGCTTACGACTGCACGTCGCCGAATTCGCCGCGCAGGCCCGCTTCGACGAGCGCCGGCAATTCATCCATCGATCGCATGATGCGCGTGATGCCCATCTTGCGGAGCGCGTCCTCGTAGCCGCCGGGGATGTGGCTCGCGCCGACGAACGCGACCGTCTTCATGCCTGCCGCCCGCGCGGCGTTCAACCCCGATACGCTGTCCTCGACGACGAGGCAGCGCGCCGGCTCGACGCCGAGCGCGCCGGCCGCGAGCAGATACACGTCGGGATAGGGCTTCGGACGCGCGACCTGTTCGGCGCTGAATACCCGCTCGCCGAACACCTCCGTCAGCGCCGCGCGTTTCAGCGAATGGCGCACTCGCTCGAGCCGGCTGTTCGATACCACCGCCGCCGGCAGCGTCACCTTCAGCAGCGCGTCGCGCACGCCGGCGATCGGCGTCAGCGAGCGGGCGAGCGCGGCCTCGATGTGCCGGTCGATCGTCTGCAGGAAATCCGGCGGCATCGCGATGCCGTGGCGGGCTTCCAGGCCGGCGAGAAAGCGCGAGGTCTGCTGGCCGAACGCGGCACTCGCGTCGGCTTCGAAATCGATGGCGGGGAAGGCGGCCGACAGCGTCTCGAACAGCACGCGATCGGCGATCACTTCGCTGTCGACGAGCACGCCGTCGCAGTCGCAAATGAGGTGGTCGAGCATAGGAGAAAGGAAAGGGTCGGGCAACGGTAAGGCGCATCAAACGCCATGATACGTGCTTTCGCCGGCGCGGCGGGTACCGCGAGCGCGGCGGATCCGGCGTAAGCGGCCTGTGCAACAGACGCGGGTCCGGCCCGGTGACGAAACAGCCCGCATGCGTTGCCGCATGCGGGCTGTGTTGTGTTGTGCGGACGAGGCGCGCCGCCGTTCAGCGCGTCGAATGCAGGTACAGGTACAGGCCCGACGCGAGCGAGCCGCCGAGCAGCGGCCCCAGCACCGGCACCCATGCGTAGCGCCAGTCGCTGTCGCGCTTGCCCGGGATCGGCAGCAGCGCATGCATGATGCGCGGCGACAGATCGCGCGCGGGGCTCATCGCGTATCCCGTCGGACCGCCGAGCGAGATGCCGATGCCGAGCACCAGCAGCCCGACCGGCAGCGCGTCGAGCGCGCCGAGGCCGACTTGTGGCGCGGCGAGATAGAGCACGCCGAGGATCAGCACGAAGGTGCAGATCGCCTCCGTCAGCACGTTGTGCGTGACGCTGCGGATCGCGGGCGCCGTGCAGAACACCGCGAGCTTCAGGTCGGGATCGACTTCCTTCGCGAAGTGTTGGCGGTAGGCCAGCCATACGAGCAGCGCGCCCGCCATGCCGCCCAGCATTTGTGCCGCGATATAGCCGGCGACCTTCGACCATGCGAACTTGCCCGTGAGCGCGAGACTGATCGTGACGATCGGGTTCAGGTGCGCGCCGCTGAACGATGCAGTCACGTAGACCGCGACGAACACGGCCATCGCCCAGCCCATCACGATCACGATCAGGTCGGCGCCCTTGCCCTTGGTCTTGGCGAGCAGTACGTTGGCGACCGCGCCGTTGCCCAGCAGGACGAGGATCGCCGTGCCGATGAACTCTGCAATATAAGGTGACATTGTGTGTCTCTCTACCAGTGCGGCGGACTCGCGCTGCGATTGCGCGGCCCGCCTGCTATTTTTACTGAGGGGTCGAAGCGGAGCTTCGGTTTATTTGGCGTCGTCCGCCCAGACTTTTGCCGCACGTACCGCGCGCTGCCAGCCGGCGAGACATTCGTCGACCTGTTTGCCCTGCAGCGACGGCGTGAAGCGCTTGTCGAGCTGCCACTGGCTTTGCAGGTCGTCGAGGTTCTTCCAGTAACCGATCGCCAGCCCCGCCAGATACGCGGCGCCGAGCGCGGTGGTTTCGGTGATCTGCGGGCGCACGGCATCGACGCCGAGCAGATCGGCCTGGAATTGCATCAGCAGGTTGTTCGCGCTGGCGCCGCCGTCGACGCGCAGCTCGCCGATGCGGATGCCCGAGTCGGCTTCCATTGCCTTCAGCACGTCGAGCGACTGGTAGGCGATCGAATCGAGCGCCGCGCGCGCCATGTGGGCGGAGGTGGTGCCGCGCGTGACGCCGAACAGCGAACCGCGCGCGCGCGGATTCCAGTGCGGCGCGCCGAGGCCGGCGAAGGCGGGCACGAGGTACACGCCGTCCGTATGCGGCACGCTGGCCGCGAGCGCCTCGATTTCGGCCGCGCTCTTGATGATGCCGAGACCGTCGCGCAGCCACTGCACGACCGCGCCTGCGATGAAGATGCTGCCTTCGAGCGCGTAGTTCACCTCGTCGCCGATCTGCCACGCGATCGTCGTCACCAGGTTGTTCTTCGATTCGATCGGCTTCGTGCCGGTGTTCATCATCAGGAAGCAGCCGGTGCCGTAGGTGTTCTTCACCATCCCGGACGTCGTGCACATCTGGCCGAACAGCGCGGCCTGCTGGTCGCCCGCGATGCCGGCGAGCGGGATCTTCGATGCGAACACCGTGGTCTTGGTGTGGCCGTAGATTTCCGACGATGCCTTCACTTCGGGCAGCATGCTGCGCGGGATGTCGAGCGCTTCGAGCAGCTCGTCGTCCCATTGGCGGGTGTGGATGTTGAACAGCATCGTGCGCGACGCGTTCGTCACGTCGGTGACGTGCAGTTCGTGCTTCGTGAAGTTCCACACGAGCCAGCTGTCGACCGTGCCGAACGCGAGCTTGCCCTGGCGCGCCTTCTCGCGCGCGCCTTCGACGTTGTCGAGAATCCAGCGGATCTTGGTGCCGGAGAAATACGAATCGATCGGCAGGCCGGTCTTCGCGCGCACTTTCTCGTCGAGGCCCTGCGCTTTCAGCTGGTCGCAGAAATCGGCGGTGCGGCGGTCCTGCCACACGATCGCGTTGTAGATCGGCTGGCCGGTTTCGCGATCCCAGACGATCGTGGTCTCGCGCTGGTTCGTGATGCCGATGGCGGCGATCGACGTACCGTTCAGGCCGGTGCGGGTGACGGCTTCCGCCGCGACGCCCGCCTGGGTCGACCAGATTTCCTGCGGGTCGTGCTCGACCCAGCCGGGCTGCGGATAAATCTGCTCGAATTCCTTCTGGGCGATCGACACGATGTTGCCCTGGCGATCGAACAGCATCGCGCGCGAACTGGTGGTGCCCTGGTCGAGAGCGAGGATGTACTGATCCGGCATTTGTCTCATCTCCATGCAAACGTCGTTGTGATTCGCGCCGCAAGCAGCGGCGCGTTTGGGTGTTACGGGACCTTCTCTCAGTGCGCGGTGGGCGCGGCGGGCTCGCGCGCCGTCGCAAACCACGCATCGACCGCGGCCGTGACCGCATCGAGCGTGCCCGGCGCGACGTGCAGGCCGAGCTTCGACCGGCGCCACAGCACGTCGTCCGCGCAGGTCGCCCATTCGGCGTCGCGCAGATAGCGCAGTTCCGCTTCGTAGAGGCCGGGCGCGAGCGCCGCGCCCAGTTCGGCCAGCGACTTCGCGGGGCCGACGACGCGTTCGGCGCGGGTGCCGTAGGCCCGCGCATAGCGGCGCGCGAGGCCGGCCGGCAGCCACGGATGGCGTTTCGCGAAACCGTCGGCGAACGGCGCGAAGCGCGCCTGCGCGATGTCGCCGCCGGGCAGTGCCTGGCCGGCCGTCCAGGCGCCGGCGGACGAGCCGAGCGCGCGGCACAGCAGATCGGACGCTTCCTCCGCGAGCTTGCGGAACGTCGTGATCTTGCCGCCGAACACCGACAGCAGCGGGGCGTTGTCGCCTTCGTCCAGGTCGAGCCGGTAATCCCGGGTTACCGCGGACGGGTTGTCCGCGCCCTCCTCCTCGAGGAGCGGGCGCACGCCGGAGTAGGTCCAGTGAACGTCGGCGGGCGAGATCTTACGCTTGAAATAGCGATTGATCGACTCGCACAAGTAGAGCGTTTCGTCGCCGTCGATCGCGACTTTCGCCGGGTCGTTGTGGTACTCGACGTCGGTCGTGCCGATCAGCGTGTAGTCGTGTTCGTAGGGGATCGCGAAGATGATCCGCTTGTCCGGATTCTGGAAGATGTACGCGTGATCGTGGTCGAACAGGCGCTTCGTGATGATGTGGCTGCCCTTCACGAGCCGCACGCTGTGCTGAGCACCGCGCCCGAGCGCGCCGTGCAGCACGGAGCCGACCCACGGACCGGCGGCGTTCGCGATCGCGCGGGTGTGGACCGTGATCACGGTGCCGTCCGCCTTCTGCAGCTGCGCGCGCCACTCGCCGTTGCCGCGTTCGGCGGCGATCAGCTTGGTGCGGGTGAGGATGCGCGCGCCGCGCTCCTGCGCGTCGATCGCGTTCAGCACGACGAGGCGCGCGTCGTCGACCCAGCCGTCCGAATAGACGAAGCCGCGCTTGATCGAATCGATCAGCGGCGCGCCCGCCGCGTGACGGCGCATGTCGATGCCGCGCGAGCCCGGCAGCAGTTCGCGCTTCGCAAGGTGGTCGTAGAGGAACAGGCCGATCCGGATCAGCCACGCCGGACGCAGGTTCGGCATGTGCGGCATCACGAAGCGCAGCGGCCACATGATGTGCGGCGCCGCGCGCAGCAGCGTCTCGCGCTCCTGCAGCGCCTTGCGCACCAGCCCGAATTCCTTGTACTCGAGATACCGCAGCCCGCCGTGGATCAGCTTCGTGCTGGACGAAGACGTATGCGACGCCAAGTCGTCCTGCTCGCACAGGAGCACCGACAGGCCGCGGCCGGCCGCGTCGCGCGCGATGCCGGCCCCATTGATCCCGCCGCCGACGACGAGCAGATCATACCGATTCTGTTGAGTCACCTGCTGTCCCTACCGTCTGTAACAGAAAATGAGGCGAACTAGAAATGTTCGAATTCGAAATTTAATGAACAAAAGCGAAAAAGTAAAGTTCGTTTAAGAGGGTCGGGTGGCGCGCCGTTCGATCCCGGACGATACTCACGGAATCGAACCGTTTCGAGGTGGAGTATGCGCAAGTTGATGGCGGCCGGTGCGTTCGCGCTGCTGGCCGGATGTGTGGGGACGCCGCCGCTGTCGGGCGGCTGGGGCGCGCCTTCGTTCGCGGATCTGCAGGCGAGCTGCGGCGGCACGGCGGCCGATTACGGGGCGGATGCGCCGTCGGTGTATTCGGCGCTCTACGACGCATGGGTGGCGAAGCGCCACGGCAAGGTGACGGAGCCGCAGTTCTGCGCGTTCAAGAACGAACTCGTTGCGCGTCATGCGGCACTCGGCGCGAACGCCGACCCGGCCGCGCGCGGCCAGTGGGCGAGCTATTTCAACGGGGCACGTGCGCAGGCGCTCAGCTGGCGCGCGGCGGTCGATCCTTCGCTGCGCGGCGGCTGAAGCAACAGGGTTTGAAAGGCGGCGCGGCCCGGCTGGCCGGGGCTGCCGCCCGGGGTGAGGGGAGCGTCGAGCACGAGCCGCTTCAGGAGAAGCGGTGTTTGATCGATCTCAACGCGGCGTCGCCGCTTTCGGTGACGCAATACTTCCGGCCCGAACCGAGGGCTTCCAGCTTGACGAGCTGACGCTCCAGCAGCGCATCCAGTTCGTCGCGCTCCATGTCGGCTTGATCGGGCGCGTCCTTCACAAGCAACAGCGTGGCAAATTCATGCGGACTTAGCATCGTTCTCTCCATGACAACCGTACTGCCCACGAACCGGCTGATCGGTCCGGTACGAGTTACCCAGCGAGGGAAGGCGTGGGGGGAAAAGCTGCTACCGCCGGCGTTGGCGCTCTTCTCGCTCCGGCTGCCCGCATCGTGCAGGCAGTCGCGTCGGGGAACTGGAGTCTAGTCAATCGTGCGGACATCTCCAAATCCCGCCCCGATAATTTTCTGATTGACAGCAAAAGGGCCGCGAAGCGGGTTCGCTTGCGCGCCAACTTCTTGATTTCACTTGAGGTTTTGGGTGCGCCGCAGCAGCGCGCACGAGCGGGAAGGCTAGTCGGCGACGTAGACCTGCGTGCCGGCCGCCGCGACCGTCTCATCCATCTCGGCGGGCAGCGGCTTGTCGGTGAAGAGCGCGTCGATCTGGTTCAGATGGCCCTGACGCACCAGCGCGGGCCGGCCGAATTTCGAATGATCGGTCACCAGATAGACGGTGCGTGCATGCTGGATGATCGCCTCGGCGACCCGCACCTCGCGCGTGTCGAAATCGCGCAGCGTGCCGTCCGTCTCGATCGCCGACGTGCCGATGATCGCGTAGTCCACCCTGAATTGGCGGATGAAATCGATCGCCAGTTCGCCGACGATGCCCTTGTCCCAAGGGCGCACGATGCCGCCCGTGATCAGGACCTCGCATTCGGGGTAACCGCTCATCATGCCTGCGACGTTCAGGTTGTTGGTGATCACGCGCAGCCCGCGGTGCCGGTTGAGCGCCCGGGCGACTTCCTCGGTGGTCGTGCCGAGGTTGATGAACAACGACGCCTGGTCGGGGATGTGCGACGCGGCGAGCGTCGCGATGCGGCGCTTCTCGTCGTGGAACATCCGCTGGCGCGCGGTGTACGACACGTTCTCGGAACTGGTGGGCAGGCTTGCGCCGCCGTGGTAGCGGCGCAGCAGGTTCAGGTCGGCCAGCCAGTTGACGTCGCGCCGGATCGTCTGCGGCGTCACGTCGAAGTGCGCGGCGAGATCGTCGACGGTCACGAAGCCGTCGCGTTGCACCCAATCGAGCAGTTCCTGTTGGCGCGCGTTGAGGCTGATGCGAGGGTCACGGGTCATATCGCGTTCTGAGGGCTCGATGGGACGGTAAGGCGGTATTGTAAGTGGGTTCGAACGAACCTTCGGCGCTCGTCGCGGCCGCCACAGGGTTCATTCATGCATCAGATGCATGGATTCATTTGATAAATGAATTTGATCGAAGCCGCGATTCGCGCTGGAATGGCAGGCTTCAGGCCTGCCGGCAGGCCTCTTCATCGTCTCGACCCGAGAGTTTCGACATGACCCGTTTTACCTGGCAGAACCCGTATCCGACGACGCGCATGCCTGTCTTCGCGCGCAATATCGTCTCGACGTCGCATCCGCTCGCGGCCCAGGCCGGGCTGCGGATGCTGTGGAAGGGCGGCAACGCCGTGGATGCGGCGCTCGCGGCCGCGGCGGTGATCACGGTGGTCGAACCGGTATCGTGCGGCCTCGGCGGCGACGCGTTCGCACTGGTCTGGGATGGCGCGAAGCTGCACGGACTCAACGCGTCGGGGGTGGCGCCGGCCGCGTGGAACGTCGACTACTTCCGGCGCCGTCACGGCGACGCGGGCGACGGTCTCGCGCGCCAGCCGAAGCGCGGCTG
This sequence comes from Burkholderia alba, assembly GCF_034721475.1. NCBI lineage: Bacteria > Pseudomonadati > Pseudomonadota > Betaproteobacteria > Burkholderiales > Burkholderiaceae > Burkholderia > Burkholderia alba. The sequence continues at coordinate 12,038 of NZ_JAWJWL010000024.1, forward strand.
GGACACCGTCACCGTACCCGGGGTGATCGCAGGCTGGGAGGCGCTGCACGGAAAATTCGGCGCGCTGCCGTTCGCGGATCTGCTCGAACCGGCGATCGACATCGCCGAGCGCGGTCATGCGGTCGCATCGATCGTCGCCCACAAGTGGGCGGCGGCCGTGCCCGAACTGCAGGGGCTGCCGGGCTTTGCCGACACCTTCATGCCGCATGGCCGCGCGCCGCAGGTCAGTGAGCGGGTCTGCTTCCCGGGCCACGCGCAGACGCTGCGCACGCTGGCGAACGAAGGCCCGCGCGCGTTCTACGAGGGCAGTCTCGCCGAGGCGATCGCAGGCTTCGCGCGCGACGGCGGCGGCGCGCTGACGGCCGGCGACCTGCGCGGCTACCGGCCCGAGTGGGTCGAGCCGATCGGCAAGGACTACCGGGGTCACACGGTGCACGAGATTCCGCCGAACGGGCAGGGGATCGCCGCGCTGATCGCGCTCGGCATCATGGAGCGCTTCGATCTGCCGAATCTGCCGCTCGATTCGGCAGATTCGCAGCACGTGCAGATCGAGGCGATGAAGCTCGCGTTCGCGGACACCTATCGCTATGTTGCCGACCCGCGCTCGATGGACGTCACGCCGGAGCAGATGCTCGATGCCGGCTACCTCGCCGAGCGCGCCAGGCTGATCGACATGAAGCGCGCGACCCGTTTCGGCTTCGGCATGCCGCGCGCCGGCGGCACGATCTACCTGAGCGCCGCCGACGAGCGCGGAATGATGGTGAGCTTCATTCAGTCCAACTACATGGGCTTCGGTTCGGGGCTGGTGGTGCCGGGTACGGGGATCGCGCTGCAGAACCGGGGCTGCGGCTTCTCGATGGATCCGGCGTCGCCCAACGTGGTCGAGGGCGGCAAGCGGCCGTTCCACACCATCATCCCGGCGTTCGTCACGCAGCAGGTGGCCGGCCGGCAGGAGGCGGTGATGAGCTTCGGCGTGATGGGCGGCGACATGCAACCGCAAGGACACCTGCAGACGCTCGTGCGGATGCTCGGCTACGGCCAGCAGCCGCAGGCCGCGTGTGACGCGCCGCGCTGGAAGGTGAACCGCGACTTCACGCTGGACGTGGAAGCGACGCTCGACCCGGCGGTGGTCGCCGAACTCGAGGCGCGCGGCCATTCGATCCAGTCGATCGACGATCCTTACATGGACTTCGGCTCCGGCCAGTTCATCTGGCGGCTGGACCGCGACGAGCCCGAGCGCGGCTACGTGGCCGCCAGCGACAGCCGGCGCGACGGTCTGGCGGCCGGATTCTGACCGTCCCGTTTCTTTTAAGTCTTGTAAGCAAAGCGGCCATGACGGCCGCTTTCCTTTTATACGCAAACGCCTTTCGAATTACCTGTCTAATATTGCGTGAGATCGACCGTGGAACCGCGCTAGTTCCGCATGGTCAGTGATTGGGAGCACGATGATAAAAGTCCGGCTAAGATGCCAGGGACTATCGAATAACCGATTGCAAAACGCTGTATTCGACAAGAGCGCCAATCTTGCACGCGCGACACCACGTGCCCGGCTGGGCTCGATGCCGAATGCGGCGCTTGGGAGCTGACACCATGCAGGCTGAAACGACGCATGTCATGCCCTGGCGTATTGAAGACATCGACTTGACGCGGATCGATCGTCAACGCGCGGCGGCCAACGAGGATCTGCTGCTGCTGCTGTGCGCGGCATCGTTCATCGAAAGCGGATCCGATCTCTACACCAGCAACCTGAGCCAGTTCTTCAACGACGATCCCGAAGTATCCGCCTGGCTCAATAGCGAATGGGAACATGAGGAACTGCAGCACGGCCGCGCGTTGAAGGCGTATATCGCGTACGTCTGGCCCGAGTTCGACTGGGATCTCGCGTTCAGGAATTTCTTCGACGAATATTCGAAGACTTGCTCGGTCGAGGCATTCGAAAAGACGCGGGCGCTGGAGATGGTCGCGCGCTGCGTCGTCGAGACCGGGACCGCGACGCTCTACCGTGCGATCAACGACTGCTCGGACGAGCCCGTGCTCAAGCAGATCACCGACAACATCCGGACCGACGAAGTGCGGCATTACAAGCACTTTTTCAGATACTTCAAGAAATACAACAAAATCGAAGGCAATGGCCGGCTTGCGGTGCTCGGCGCGTTATTGCGACGAGTGATGGAAATCAAGAATGAAGATTCGGAAATTGCGCTGCGGCATGTATTCGCCATTCGCTATCCGGATCGCATCGGCGATTCCGCTTATCACCGTGAACGCGCGGCGAGAGTCAATGCGCTGGTGCGCCGCAATCTGTCCGCCGAGATGTGCGTGAAGATGCTGCTGAAGCCGCTCGACCTGCCCGCGCGCATTCAGCCGGGCGTGCAATACCCGCTGACAAAGCTGACTCAACACGTCTTCTTCAGGTGACTCGGGCAGGTGGGCGTCGTCGTGCCGTACGCGTATGCTGCGGGTCGTATCCGTGACTTCGCGAGGAACCCGCCGTGACCGATCCCGACCGCCGCGCGCTCGAACGAACGACGTTCGACGCGTGGCCGCCTGCCGTCGTCGCGCTATTCGACGGCGAACGCCTGATGCAGAAGGCGGGGTTCACCGCGTCGCTGCTCGTCGTCGACACGGCCGGCGATCGGCCGGACGATCCCGTTGCCACACCTGAGATACGCACCGCGCTGTTGAGTGCGGGCGAACTCTACGCGCCCGATTCCCGCACGCTGTATTTCTCTCTTTGGCCCGGCTCTCGCGGCGCTCGGGCGCTGCCGGCGCGCCGCGCGGCCACGCTGGGCTTCGTCGCCGAGGCGGCTTTCTACCAGGTACAGCTGCACGTCGAGCCGGCCGGCACGACGGCTGCGGGGCTCGCGTGTTTCCGCGCGACGATCGTGCGCGGAGAAGTGCAGCGGGTCGGCTACGCGCGGCTGACGGCGGGCATCACGTTCGAACTGGGAAAGGACGCGGCCGCCGTGATCGATCGCTGGGCGCGGCAGGTCGAGGCACTGAAAGCGGCGGCGGCCGCGCGCTAGCCGCCATGGCCCGCGCGCGGTGCCGCACAGCCCGCTGAAGCTTAACGGCCGCGCTGGCCGCTGCGCGACGAACGGTTGCGATTCGCGTGCGCGCTGCCGCCGGTACCCGCCGGACGGGGTCCATTGCCGCCTTGCGGTGCGCCGCGCGGCTTGGCCGGCTTCTGCTGGCCGCCGCCGTCGCGTTTGGCCGAGCCTTGGGCCGGTGCTTGCGCCTGGCCGGCGGCGCGCGGGGCGCGATTACCGCCGCCGCTACCACCACCGCCGCTTGCGCCGCCGCGCTGGCCGCGTCGCAGGATCGGCTCCGGTTTGGCGTTCGGATCGGGTTCGAAGCCCGCGATCACTTCTTGCGGAATCTCGCGCTTGATGAGCCGTTCGATATCGCGCAGCAGCTGCTTTTCATCCACGCAGACGAGCGACACCGCTTCGCCGTTCGCGCCCGCGCGGCCCGTGCGGCCGATCCGGTGCACGTAGTCTTCCGGCACGTTCGGCAGGTCGAAGTTGACGACGTGCGGCAATTGGTCGATGTCGATCCCGCGCGCGGCGATATCGGTCGCGACCAGCACCTGCAGCGTGTTGGTCTTGAACTCGCTCAGCGCGCGCGTGCGGGCCGACTGGCTCTTGTTGCCGTGAATCGCGAGCGCGCTGATGCCGTCCTTCACGAGTTGTTCGGCCAGCCGGTTCGCACCGTGCTTGGTGCGCGTGAACACCAGCACCTGGAACCAGTTGTGTTCGCGGATCAGGTGCGTGAGCAGTTCGCGCTTGCGATCGCGATCGACCGGGTGGATCTTCTGCGCGATGGTTTCGGCGGTCGTGTTGCGGCGAGCGACCTCGATCAGCGCGGGCGAATCGAGCAGGTTGTCGGCCAGCGCCTTGATCTCGTCCGAGAAGGTGGCGGAGAACAGCAGGTTCTGGCGCTTCGGCGGCAGCTTCGCGAGCACGCGCTTGATGTCGTGGATGAAGCCCATGTCGAGCATCCGGTCGGCTTCGTCGAGCACGAGGATGTCGAGGTGCGACAGGTCGATGGTTTTCTGCTGCATGTGATCGAGCAAGCGGCCCGGCGTCGCGACGACGATGTCGACGCCGCGCCTGAGCGCGTCGATCTGCGGATTGATGCTGACGCCGCCGAACATCACGGTGGAGCGCAGCTTCACGTATTTGCTGTAGCCGCGCACGCTTTCCTCCACCTGTGCCGCGAGTTCGCGGGTCGGCGTGAGGATCAGGGCGCGCACCGCGCGCTTCGCGCCGGGATTGGCCGCGTAGAAGGTGTGCAGGCGCTGCAGGATCGGCAGCGTGAAGCCGGCGGTCTTGCCGGTGCCGGTTTGCGCGCCGGCGAGCAGGTCGCCGCCGCCGAGCACGGCGGGAATCGCCTGGGTTTGGATCGGCGTGGGCTCGGTGTAGCCGAGTTCATTGACGGCCCGGACCAGCGGTTCGGCGAGGCCGAGAGAAGCGAAAGACATAGAGACTCTTAACTTTATATAGGAGGGCGACGCCACCGCGCGGCCTGCGCGGCATGCTGGCGTTACCGAAAAGCAAAAGGGCGCGGCCGCGGTTTCCCGCAGCCGCGCCCCGTTTGCGTCATTCGATGCTTAGTCGAGCGGCGCGGAACGCAGATCGCTCACTTGCTGCGGCGAGATCGGCGAACCGTTGTTGCCCCACGACGAGCGAATGTACGTGACGACCGCCGCGACTTCCTGGTTCGACAGCGACTGCGCGAACGGCGGCATCCCATACGGACGCGGATTCTTGAACGTGCTCGGCGGATAACCGCCATTCAACACCATGCGGATCGGGTTGACCGCCGATTCCATCATGATCGAGTGGTTCTGCGCGAGCGGCGGGTAGGCCGGCGGCTTGCCCTGGCCCGATGCACCGTGGCAGGTCGCGCAGTTGTCCGCATAGATCTTCTTGCCTTGTTCCAGCAGCGCGGTGCCGAACTGCTTCGACGGCTCGTACTGCATGTTCTTCGGCGCTTCGGCCTTCTGCGGGATCGACTTCAGATACGTCGACATCGCGCGGGTGTCTTCGTCGCTCATGTACTGCAGGCTGTTGTGGACCACGTCGGCCATCGGGCCGAATACCGCGCCCTTGTTCGACACGCCGGCTTGCAGCAGATCGGACAGTTCCTGCACGTGCCAGTCGCCCAGACCCAGCTCCTTGTCGTTCGTCAGCGACGGCGCATACCAGTTCTGCAGCGGGATCAGGCCGCCGGCGAAAGCCGCCGAGCTGACCGGACCGCCCATCATGTTGATCGAGGTGTGGCACATGCTGCAGTGGCCGAGACCTTCGACCAGGTACGCGCCGCGGTTCCATTCGACCGACTTGGTCGGATCCGGCTTGTACTCGCCTTCCTTGAAGAACAGCGTGCGCCAGCCGATCAGCAGGTTGCGGTTGTTGAACGGGAATTTCAGTTCGTGCGGACGGCTCGGCACCGCGACCGGCGCGACCGAGCGCAGGTACGCGAAGATCGCATCCGAGTCGGCGCGCGTGACCTTCGTGTAGCTCGTGAACGGGAAGCCCGGGTACAGCAGGCTGCCGTCCTTCGAGCGACCGGTGTGCATCGCGCGGTAGAAGTCGTCCGACGTCCATTTGCCGATACCGGCCTGGTCGTCCGGCGTGATGTTCGGGGTGTACATCGTGCCAAACGGCGTGGCCATCGGCAGGCCGCCGGCGAACGGCTTGCCGCCGCGCACGGTGTGGCATGCGATACAGTCGCCGACGCGTGCGAGATATTCGCCCTTCTTGATGAGGGCGGCCTGGTCGGCCGGCGTCGCGGCGACCGCCGCGGAGCCGTGCAGGTTGTCGCTGCCGGGCCAGAACACCGGCACGAGAGCCGCTGCCGCGATGACCACGACAGCCGAGAGTGCGAAGAGGGACTTGCGTTTCATTTAATCTGTCTCCCGAGCCTTATTGCGGTTCGCTGCCGCAGGCGAGCGGAGTCTTCATCGAACGGGCCGGGGCGGGTACGGGGTTGGCGGGCGCCGCTTGGGCGGCGAGCCATGCCGTCACGGCGGTCACGTCTTCATCGGAAAGCTTGCTGGCGATGTCGTGCATGCAATCGGGCGCCTTCGCATGACGCGTGCCGGAACGCCATGCTCCGATCTGCGCGCTCAGGTAGTCGCTGTGCAGGCCGACGAGACCCGGGATCGCGGGCTGCATGCCCGTCAATGCGATGCCGTGGCAGGCCACGCAGGCCGGAATCTTGCGGACCGCGTCGCCGTGCAGCGCGAGCTGCTTGCCGCGCGCGACGGTGGCGGCGGGCAGCGTCGGCTTCGCGGGCGCCGGGTACGGCGGACGCTGTTCCGAGAAGTGCTGTGCGATCTCGCGGAGGTAATCGTCGCTCAGGTAGGTGAGCAGGTAGTTCATCGGCGGGTACTTGCGGCGGCCGTCACGGAAGTTGACGAGCTGGTTGTACAAATACTCGGCCGGCTTGCCCGCGAGACGCGGGAAGTAATCGTTGTCGGTGCCCTGGCCTTGCGTGCCGTGGCATGCCGTACAGCCGCGCACGCGCTCCGCCATCGTATCGGGCGCCTTGAGCGGCGCCTGGGTATGGGCTTGCTCCGTGGGCTTGGTCTGCGCTTGTGCAGTGCTCAGAAAGCCCGCTCCGCCGATCAACAGAAGGGCGAGCAGCGGACGGAAAAGGCGTCTTGAAGACACACGAGACTCCATTGTTATTCGTCGGGGACCTGACCGGGCTTCGATCGGCTCGGCGTGACGGCAAGTAACGGCAGGCAGCATGGCTGCTGCGACGCGGCATTCTATCATCGATGGGTAATGACGGCTATTTGGCGGGCGCGACACGGTTCCGTCCCGCGACGACATTGCGACAATTTGACGCGCGGAGCGGAGCTTGCGGGTGAACCTGGCTGCGCATTGCGCATCGAAGACCGTACACTCGCGGGCTGCGCGCAGCCTTCCTGTCCGGCCGCCGCGGTGCCATTTCTCCACTTTTCGCCTCATCGATGACGCTTCTTCTTTTGCGATTGCTTGAAAACAACAGTCCCGGCATTCCTTTTTCCGACGCACGAGACCGGCTCCGCGCCGGCGCGCAAGGCGGTGTGCGATGAAACTCGACAGCTTGTGGTTCGGTCAGGTCGCGCTGGCGGCGCTGATGGACATCGCGTTCGCGGTCGCCGTCGGCTCGGCGCTGCTCAAGGCGTGGCTCGCCAAGGACGGCGCGCGGCCGCTGGTGGCGCCGTCGCATCCGGCCTGGCAGCGCGCGCAGCGCTCGCTCGCCGTCGCGGCGGCCGTGCTCGTGCTCGCCGATTGCGGCTGGCTGGTCTACCAGGCGGCGGCGATGAGCGGCGCGGGGCTCGGCGGCGCGCTCGACGCGCTGCCCGTGGTGCTGACGCAAACGCATACCGGCTTCGCGTGGAGCGTTGCGTTCGGCGGGGCGGTGGTGTTGCTGGCGGTGGCGCTCGCGGGGCCGAACGGCACGCTCGCCTATGCGCTGCTGTGGCTCGCGGCGATCGCGATCGCGGCGGGCAAGGCGTCGCTCGGCCACGCGGCCGATGCCGGCACGCTGTCGGCCGCGGCAGCGGTCCAGACCCTGCACCTGCTGGCGACCGCGGTATGGGGCGGCCTCGTGCTGGCGGGCGGGCTGACTGTGCTACCCGCGCTCGGCTCGTCGATCGCGCGCGGCGCGATGATCCGGCTGTCGCAGCGATTGTCGAGGCTGTCGATCGTCGCGGTGGGTTTCGTGCTCGCGACGGGGGCGTTGAACGTTGCGCGCGGCCTCGGCGGGTCGCTTGCGCCGCTCGGCGGCAGCACGTGGGGCCACGTGTTGCTGCTTAAGCTGTCGCTCGTCACGCTGGCCGTCCTGCTCGGCGGCCTGAACCGCTTTTCCGCGCTGCCGCGCCTGCGCCGCACCGCGTCGACGGAGGACGCCCACACGTTCAGCAACGTGCTGCATCTCGAGGCGCTGACGATGATCGGCGTGTTCATCGCGGCGGCGGTGCTGTCGTTCAGCGTGCCGGGCTTCGCGGCCATCGGCTGACGGCGCGCTCGCCGCGCCGATTCGTATGAGCGGGCTGCCCTCGGGCAGCCCGCGTTACCGCGATTGCCGCGCGCCGGTCACCATTCGGCGACGCTGCCGTCGGCGTGGCGCCACACCGGATTGCGCCAGCGGTGCCCGGTCTTCGCCATTTCGCGCACTTTTTCCTCGTTCACGTCGATGCCGAGCCCCGGGCCCTGCGGAATCGTTACGAAGCCGTCGTCGTAGCGGAACACTTCCGGATTCCGGATGTAGTCGAGCAGGTCGTTGCCCTGGTTGTAGTGGATGCCGAGGCTCTGTTCCTGGATGAACGCGTTGTAGCTGACCGCATCGAGCTGCAGGCATGCGGCAAGCGCGATCGGCCCGAGCGGGCAGTGCAGCGCGAGCGCGACGTCGTAGGCCTCCGCGAGCGACGCGATCTTGCGGCACTCGGTGATGCCGCCCGCATGCGAGGCGTCCGGCTGGATGATGTCGACATAGCCGCCCGCGATCACGTGCTTGAAGTCCCAGCGCGAATAGAGCCGCTCGCCGAGCGCGATCGGCGTGTTCGTCTGATTGACGATGTCGCGCAGCGCCTCGGCGTTTTCCGACAGCACCGGCTCCTCGATGAACATCAGCTTGTAAGGGTCGAGTTCCTTCGCCAGCACTTTCGCCATCGGCTTGTGCACGCGCCCGTGGAAATCGACGCCGATCCCGACATGCGGCCCCACCGCTTCGCGCACCGCGGCGACATTCGCGATCACCTGCTCGACCTTCTCGAACGTGTCGACGATCTGCAGTTCCTCGGAACCGTTCATCTTGACGGCCTTGAAGCCGCGATCGACGACCGCGCGCGCGTTGGCCGCGACGTCGTGCGGGCGATCGCCGCCGATCCACGAATAGACCTTGATGCGGTCCCGCACCTGCCCGCCCAGCAGCGCATGGACCGGCGCGCCGTGATGCTTGCCCTTGATGTCCCACAGCGCCTGGTCGACGCCCGCTATCGCGCTCATCGTGATCGGGCCGCCGCGATAGAACCCGCCGCGGTACATCACCTGCCAGTGATCCTCGATCAGGAGCGGATCCTTGCCCACCAGATAGTCGGCCAACTCGTGGACCGCGGCTTCGACCGTGTGCGCGCGGCCTTCGACGACAGGCTCGCCCCAGCCGACGATGCCTTCGTCGGTCTCGATCTTGAGGAAGAGCCAGCGGGGCGGGACCACGAAGGTCTCGAGGCGGGTGATTTTCATCGCGAATGTCTCCTGTCCTGGTGTGACGCGAATCGGTGCGGTGATCCTACACCAGTCATGCAAAAAGTAGTATTAATAGCACTATTGTGCACATAGTGATCATCCGGCATGCGGCGGGCGCCGCGTTGTCATTCAGGGAGAGCCGTCATTCAACGCGATCTGCATGGACAAACCGCCTATCAGCTGGCCACGGCGATTCTGCGCGGCGACTACGCGCCCGACGCGACGCTGCCGCGCGAGGCCGAGCTGATGGAAGCCTACGGCGTGAGCCGCACGGTGCTGCGCGAGGCGCTGCGCACGCTGACGTCGAAGGGGCTGCTCGAGTCGCGTCCGAAGGTCGGCACGCGGGTGCGGCCGCGCACCGCGTGGAACCTGCTCGATGCGGATCTGCTCGACTGGTACGCGCGGGTCTCGCCGCCGCTCGCGTTCGCGCTGAAACTCCAGGAGATGCGCGAGATGATCGAACCGTATGCGGCCGGGCTCGCGGCGGATGCGCAGACGCCCGGTGCGTTCGCCGCGCTCCAGGATGCGCATGCGGCGATGGCGGCGGCGCGCAACGTCGACGAATGGGTACGCGCCGACCTGCGCTTTCACCTGAGCGTACTTGCAGCGGGCGGCAACGAATTGCTGATGCCGCTCGCTGCGGTGATCGACCGGACGCTGGAGGCCCAGTTGCGCATGAACGCGAAGCGCGCGGATGTGTACAACGCGTCGCTCGCCGAACACTCGGCGGTATTCGAGGCGATCCGCGCGCGTGACGCGGTCCGTGCGCGACAGGCGATGGCGGCGCTGCTGGCGGGTACCCGCGCCCGGATCGAAGGCTAGCCGGAGGAGGGGCGGCCGAGGCGGGAAGGCGCGCTTGCTCAGGCCGCCGCGCAGCCGCCGGGTTTCACGACGCGTCGGGTCGAGGACGGATGAGTCGCGAGCTTGTCCGCCGCGCGGCGCGGCCGCGCCACCAGCTCGCCGCCGCAGTTCGGGCAGCGGCCGTTTAGCACGCCGTCCGCGCAGGCTGCGCAAAACGTGCATTCGAACGAACAGATCCGGGCCTCCGCCGAATCGGCGGGCAGGTCTGTGTCGCAGCATTCGCAACCGGGGCGAAGTTCGAGCATGGAATTCTCCAGACAAATGGTGCGCGGCGGACGATCGCGTGCGGCGCTATCGGGCACTACTGTACGCGTGCGCGGATCGCGCGGACTGGCAGCATGATTCCTTCATGCGTCTGCAAGATGCATGCGCCGCGCAGCCTTTGCGGATCAAGTGCGGATCGCGCTGGTTTCGGCCTGGACGGCACGATGGGCATCCTGTGAGGTGGTGGGTCGCGAGAAAAACCGAGGGTTCACGCTCCGCTGCATCCGCGCAAAAAAACCACTGAAAACGGGTCGATGTTTTGCGGGCCGCGCAGTGGGACCGACGCCGACGGCGGCATATCGCATCGGAGCGTTTGCCTTTGGTCGGAATGGGCGCGGCGGCAGGGCGCTGTCGGCGGCTGTTCGGCAGTGCGCTGTTCGCGTCGGCGTTTGACCTCGCGTCGGAAGCGCGCGATATTCCGCCTTGCGCCGTCCCGGTCACGGCGAAGGAGGAGACATGCTTTATACAGGCAGTTGCCATTGCGGCAACGTGAAGTTCGAGGTGGAAGGCGAGATCGGCGGCGCGCTGGCCTGCAATTGCTCGATCTGTTCGCGCAAGGGCGCGCTGCTCTGGTTCGTCCCGCGGGATGCGCTGCATCTGCTCACGCCGGAAGATGCGCTCAGCACCTACATGTTCAACAAGCACGTGATCCAGCATCGCTTCTGCGCGACATGCGGGATTCATCCGTTCGGCGAGGGCACGGATCCGAAAGGCAACCGGATGGCGGCGATCAATCTTCGCTGCGTGGAAGGGGTCGACCTCGACGCGATCCCCGTACAGCACTACGACGGGCGCTCGCACTGATCCGCGCGCCAGCCGGCGCGCCGCCAAAAAAAGCCGCGAACCCCGTCGGGGGCTTCGCGGCTTTTCCTTATGGCGGGATCGGTCAGCGCGGCTGGCGCTGGACGACGCGCTTCAGCACCCAGCGGATCGACGATGCGTCGGCGGGCGGGTTCGCCACCTTGTACTCGTTGATCTCGAGCACGTATTCGTAGCCCGGCTGATAGTCGAAGCCTTCGATGCTGCCGTACCAGAACGCCCAGGGCTCGCCGGGACTGCTGCGCACCTGCAGGCATTCCATCGGCGCCACGCCCACGCAGCGCGCCTTTTGCGATGCGACGTAGATCGTCTTCGTGACGGACTGGCCGTCGGACTGTTGCGCGGCGGCGGGCGTCGGCGTGGCCTGGGTCTGGCAACCGGCAAGGCCGAGCGCGCCGGCGAGCGCGACAGCCGCGAGCGGGTAGCGGAGCGTCTGGATCATGGAATTCCTCATCTTGAAAACGACGAGGTTGGACCGGACGACGCCCGGCGGGTTCACCGCCGTGCGTCCAGGCGCCGCGGCTGGGCGAGCCCGGATGTCGGCCGAGCCCGGTCGGATCAGGCCGGACCGGGTTGCCAGCCCAGCCCCAGGCTCTTTTGCAGCGACACGAAATCCTTCAGCAATTCCGCGCGGCCCGCGATCACATTCTGCTGCGCGCTGAATTCCTCGCGCTGGGTGTCGAGCAGATCGATCAGCGTCGAGACGCCCGCCGCATAACGCTGGCGCATCAGCGTCGCGGAATGGCTCGCCGAGGTTTCGACCTTCTGCAGCGTCGCGAGGTGTTCGCGCTGGTGGCCGTAGCGCGACAGCGAGGAATTCGCGTCCTGCAGCGCCGACAGCACCGCCTTCATGTAGCGCGCGTCGGCCTCGTCGCGCGACGCCTGCGCGGCATGCACCGCGCCGAGCGTGCGGCCGAAGTCGAGCAGGTTCCATTGCAGGTACGGGACACCCATCCAGCTGAAGTTGCGCTTGCGAAACAGATGGCCCGGATCGGTCGCGCTGAAGCCGAGGTCGCCGAGCAAGGTGACCTTCGGAAAGAAGTCGGCGACGTGCTCGCCGATCTGCGCGTTGCTCGCCGCGAGCCGGCGCTCGGCGGCGCGTATGTCGGGCCGCTGTTGCAGCAGCGTCGCGGGGTCGCCGACCGCCACGCTGCCGGGCAGCGCGGGCAGCGCGGGCAGCGCCTGCGCGGCGCCCAGCGCCGCGTCGAGCGCGCCGGGTGCCCGGCCGGTCAGTACCGCGAGGCGATCCAGCGAATCGCTCACCTGTGCGTCGAGCGGAGTCAGCGTCGCGCGGGTCGTTTCCACCTGCGTGGTCAGACGCTCGACGTCCGCGTCGGCCGCGACGCCGCGCGCGCGGCGCTGCAGCGTGAGCGTCAGCATGCGCTGCTGGATCTCGGCGGTGCGCTGCGACAGCGCGAGCCGCTGCTGCTGATCGCGCAGGTCGACATACGCGCTGGCCACCTCGGCCGCGAGCGACACTTGCGTGTCGGCCAGATCGGCCTCGACGGCATCGGCCTGTGCGGACGCGGCCTCGACCGCGCGCCGCGTGCCGCCGAACAGGTCGATCTCCCAACTGGCGTCGAAGCCGGCCGTATAGAGCTGCAGCGGGCCGCTACCGGTCAGCGACGCGGGCAGTGCCGGATTCGTCGAGCCGGCGCCGCCGGGCAGGCTGAGCGTGCTCAGGTCCGGCGCGCGCGTGCGCAGCGCGGCGGCATCGGCCGACACTTTCGGCAGTGCGTTCGCGCGTTGCTGGGTCAGTTGCGAGCGGGCTTCGCGCAGGCGCGCCTGCGCGGCATGCAGATCCGGGTTGTGCGCGAGCGCGGCGTCGATCAGCGCGTTCAATTGCGGATCGTCGAGCGCGAGCCACCACCGGCTCGGCGCGTGCGCGGCGCTGACGCCGGCCGCGGGCGTGCGCACGAACTGGCGGGTTTGCGCGACATCGTCCGGCGCGGGCGGCGCGCCGCGATAGTCGGGGCCGACCGTGCAGCCCGCCAGGGCGGCGGTGGTCGTGAGCGCGGCGAGCGCGCAGCGGGAGAGGCGAACGGACATCATGGCGGGGCGGGCAGTCAATGACCGGCGGACGTTGTGGGCTGCGGGCCGCGCGGCGTTTTCAGCAGCAGCGCGAGCGGCACGCAGGCGAGCAGCGCCAGGCCGAGCAGGTAGAAGGTTTCCGAGTAGGTCATCACGACCGCTTGCTGCTGGATCTGCAGCGCGAACTGGCCGAGCGCGCGCATCTTCGCGTACGCCATGTCGCCCGTCTGCGCGAACCACCCGGCGGCATTCGCCGCGAGGCGATCCTGGCCGAGCAGTGAATTGGCCGTGACCGATTCGCGGATCATCGCGGCGTGGAACGCCGTGCGGCGGTCGATCACGGTGCCGATGATCGCGAGTCCGACCGAGCCGCCGAGATTGCGCGCCATGTTGTACAGGCCCGCCGCGTCGCCGGAATCCTCGCGCGCGACGGCGGACATCGATGCCTGGTTGAGCGGCATCATCGCGAGCATCTGCGCGGCGCCTCGGATCAGCTGCGACCAGATGAAGTCGTGTCCGACGCTTTGCGCGGTCAGGCTGATGTCGAGCATGCAGCTGAGGAAAAACAGCAGGAGTCCCGAGATCACCAGGATCCGGAAATCCACCTTGCCGAGCAGGCGCGGCAGGATCGGCATCATGAGGAACGCGGGCAGCCCGGACAGCAGCATGATCGCGCCCGACTGCTGCGCGTTGTAGCCGGCGACGAGACTCAGGAATTGAGGCAGCAGGTACGACACGCCGTACAGCGCCGCACCGACCGCGAACACGATCACGATCACGCTCGCGTAGCGCGGATTGCGCATCAGGCTGAGCCGCATGATCGGCCGTTTCGAGGTCAATTGAGACAGGGCGATCAGCACCATTCCCGCGAACGACACCCAACTGAGCATCACGATCATGTGCGATTCGAACCAGCGCTCGCGCTGGCCTTCCTCGAGCACGACGGTGAGGGAACTGAGTCCGATCGCGAGCCCGGCGATGCCGAGCCAGTCCGCATTGAAGAAGGTGTGCCATTGCGGCCGGTCCGACGGCAGGCCGACGATCAGCAGGGTCATCAGCAGCAGGCAGACGGGCAAGTTCAAAAAGAAGCACCAGCTCCAGTTGATGTTCTCCGCGAGCCAGCCGCCGACCACGGGACCGAACAGCGGACCGAGCAGCACGATCAGGCCGAACATCGTCATGCCGACCGGCAGTTGCGACAAGGGCAGGCGGGTACGGATGATGGTCTGCGCGGTGGGGATCAGCGCGCCGCCCGTGAAGCCTTGGCCGATGCGGCCGATCACCATCGTCGTGAGCGAATGCGACCAGCCGCACATCATCGAGAACACGATGAACAGCGCGGAGTTCGTGAGCAGGAAATTGCGCAGGCCGAACACGCGCGTGAGCCACGCCGCGAGCGGAATCATCACGATTTCCGACATCAGGTAGCCGGTCGAGATCCAGGTGCCCTCGGTGCCGGTCGCGCCGATTTCGCCCTGGATCTGCGGCAGCGCGGAGTTCGTGATCGAGATGTCGAGCGTCGCCATCAGCGCGCCGAGTGCGCCGGCCGCGACCGCGATCCAGTCGGCCGCGCTTGCCCGCTCTCCGTGCGGGGCCGCGGCGCTCGTATCAGCCATGATGATTCTCGGCGTCGATGCGCCGGTCGTCGTCGCGCGCGGAGCGCGTGTCGACGTCGACCGTCACGGACAGCCCCGGCACCAGCACGCTGCGGGTCGCGGTGCCCGTGTCGACGCGGATCCGCACCGGCACCCGCTGGACGATCTTGGTGAAATTGCCGGTCGCGTTCTCCGGCGGCAGCAGCGCGAACTGCGAACCGGTGCCGGGCGCGAAGCTGTCGACGGTGCCGTGCAGTTCCTTGCCGGGCAGCGCGTCGACGGTCAGCGTGACCGGTTGGCCCACACGCATCCTGCCGATCTGCGTTTCCTTGAAATTCGCCTGGAGATAGGTGCGCTGCACCGGCACGACGGTCAGCAGCCGGGTGCCGGGCTGGACGTACTGGCCGACTCGCACGGTGCGGTCGCCGACCTTGCCCTCGAGCGCGCTGCGGACGATCGTGTTGTCGAGATCGAGGCGCGCCTGTGCCGCGCTGGCCTGCGCCGCCTCCAGCTGCGCGCGCGCCTGCGCAAGCTGCGCGGTGCTCGCGGCGATCTGCGTGCGGGCCGCATCGAGCGCGGCGGTGTTGGCCGACAGCGTGGCCTGCGCCTGGTCGCGCGTGCTCGTCAGTTCCGCCACGCGCTCGGCGGTCTCGGCGCCGGTGGCGACGAGCGGCGCGTAGCGCGTGACTTCGTCGCTCGCGTGCCGGGCGCTGATGCGCGCGACCTGCCGCTGCGCCTGAGCCTGCTCGAGATTGGCCTGCTGCTGCCGGATGTCGGCCTGCGCGCGCTCGATGTCCGCCCGGCGGGAGTCGACGGTGGCGAGCGCCTGGTCGAGCGATACCTGGTACTGGCGCGTGTCGAGACGCACCAGCGGATCGCCCGCTTTCACCTGCTGGTTGTCGCCGACATAGACGTCCGTGATGTACCCCGACACCTTGGGCGCGACCGTGACGCTGTCGGCCTGCAGATACGCGTCGTCGGTGCTTTCGATGAAACGGCCGACAGTCCACCAGCGCGCGGCCCACACCGCGGCCGCGACGAACGCGACGATGCCGAGCACGATCAGGATCATGCGCTTCGATGGGCGGCGCGCGGACTGTCCGGCTGTATCCTGACGATTGCCTTTCGGCGAGGTGTCCGTGGCGGTAGACGACATCATTCCAGTCCAAATTATTCCAGGTGGTCGAATTATTCCACTCGCTATAATTGTGTCAAGTAAAATGTTCGGCGATCGACATGCGAGGGGGCTATGAAGGAAGCGAAGAAGCTGCGCCGTTCGTCGGCGGGCGGCTATGCGCGGGGCGACGAGACCCGGCAGCGCATCATCGACGCCGCTGCCGAGCTGTTCGGTGCGCACGGTTTCGAAGGGGCGTCGACGCGCGATATCGCGGCGCGCGCGGGGGTCAATGCGCCTGCGCTGCAGTACTACTTCGAGAACAAGGAGGGCGTGTATCGCGCGTGTATCGAGTCGATCGCCGACAAGGTGTGGGCCGGGTTTGCGCCCGCGGTCGACCAGGCGCGAGCGGTGCTGGACGCCGACGCCGGCGCCGACGCGCTGATCGATGCGTTCGTGGGCATTCAGGAGGCGATCGCTTACCGGATGTTCTCCGAACCGGGCACGCCGAACCAGCGGCTCTTCTTTGCGCGCGAGCAGTCGGGCTACGAGCCGGAGAGTGCGTCGGAGATCCTGTTCCAGCGGGTGCGCGGGCCGTTGAACAACGTGAGTTGCGCGCTGATCGGGCGCATCACCGGCGCTGCGCCGGACGATACGGTGACGCGCATCCGGATGTTCAGCCTGCATGGCCAGCTGGCGATTTTCCACGTCGCGCATCGCTCGACGCTGGCGCTGCTCGAGTGGAAAGCTTTCGATGCGGAGAAGGCCGAGCTGCTTAGGACGACGATCTTCGCGCAGACGCGCACGCTGCTCGAGCAATGGCATCGCGAACGCGAGGCGAAAGAGGCGCGGGACACGCCGCGCCGTGCGGCCGCGCCGCGTCAGGTGAAAGCCCGCTGAAGGGGGCCGGCGCGCGCCGCGCGTCGGGCCTGGCGTCAGAGCGGAGCCGACGCCTTGCGCGCCTTCAGGGCGCACGGCATGTGGGGCGGCCGGGTATCAGCCGGCTTCGCGTGCGTCACTCGGCATCGACCGCCGGCGCGCCGGGCAATACGTAGTGCATTTCGTAGAACAGCGAGTCGCCGCGAGTCGGGAGCGTAAATGGCGCCCGCGCGGACGCGAAGCCGAGCGATTCATAGAAGCCGCGCGCCGATTCGCGTGCGGTGCACCATGCGAGCCGGCCGGACTGCCGCTCCGCATGCTCGAGACATAGCTTCATCATCACCTTGCCGAATCCATAGCGCTGCAGTGCGGGTTCGACCGCGACCCCGCGCAATCGCCACGCTGTCGTGTCGTTGGAGCCGGGCAGCGGCTCCCGGCAGATCGTCGCCACCGCAATGGTCGCGCTGTCGCGTCGGACGGCCAGATGCAGCGTGGACGGCGCGTCGTCGCCGCGAAATCGCGCCGTCCCGACATCTCCGTCGAGCAGGATCGTGCTGCGCAGCGGAATGACGTCGGCGGCGGAGACGGAACAAATCGAAAAAAGCAGGCGGTTTTCAGACATATCGGCATTGTGAATACTGAATGGCATTGCGCAAAAATACGCTGCAAAAATATCAGTTGATGATGCCAAACAACGGGCATAATCTGCAATCGCGTACGGCTGACACGTCAACGAATAATCAAACTGCGATCTCAGATGACTGAGGGCATCATTTCCGATACCGATAACGCATACGACCAGATTCGCAATCGAATCTTCGACGGTCGTCTCGCGCCCGGACAAAAGATTTCCTACCGCGGCCTGTCGGGCGAACTCGGACTGGGGCATATGCCGGTCCGCACCGCCATTCAGTTGCTGGCGGCGGAGGGGCTTGTCGAAGTGGTGACGAAAAGCGGTACGTATATTTCGTCGCCGACGTCGCAGGATTTGCGCGAAATCTTCGAGGTTCGACTCGCGCTCGAGAGCACGGCCGCTTACCTGGCGGCCCGCAGCGGCGTGACCGACGGGCTCGCGCGGGCCGCCGAGCAGCTGCAGCAGATTGTCGGGCAGACATCGAGCGACATCATGATCGAGCAGCGGATCGGCTGGGTGTTTCATCAGGAAATGTTCGAGGCCGCGCACAACGACCGCCTGTTCACCGCGTACAAGGTGTTGCGGGCTCAAACGCTGGCGCTCAACGAATTGCCGCGCGAGGACGCGGAAACGGTCAGGCGCGGAACGCTCGAACACCTGAATATCTATGCGGCGATAAAGGATAAAGATCCGGAGTCCGCGAGACGTCATATGTGGAATCACATCGTGGATGGCACGTCCGCGCGAATCAAACTCATCCGGGCCAAACATGAATCCGAAAGCTAAAAGAATTTCACTCCCGATTCAGATGCTGGCCGGCCTCGTGTTCGGGATTCTCTTCGGTTTGTTCGTGCCCGGCGTGAGCGCGAAGCTGGCGTTCGTTTCCACCATTTTCGGGCATGCGATCAAGATGGTCGTGATGCCGCTGATCCTGATGTCCGTGACGATCGGCGCGTTTCGCGCGGGCATTTCGCGCGGCCATCTCGGCAGGACCGCGCTGCTCAGCATTGCGTTTTTCATCGTGATGACGCTGGTCGCCAGCTCGCTCGGGCTCGGGCTCAACATGCTGTTTCGGCCGGGCGTCGGCGCCAGCCTCGCGCATACGGCGTCGCTGCCCGCGAATCTGGCCGGCGACATCGACTGGCTGAAATTCGTCACCGACCTGATTCCCGCGAACATCGTCGGGGCGCTGGCGGCCGGCAATTCGCTGCCGGTGCTCGTGTTCGGCGTGCTGCTCGGCTCGGCGCTGTCCGCGGTCGAGGAGCGCGCGGCGCCGCTGATCGCTGTGTTCGAATCGCTGCTTGCCGCGCTGTTCAAGCTGACGGAATGGGTGGTCGCATTTTCGCCGCTGGCGATCTTCGCGGCACTCGCGTTTCTGCTGTCGTCGAAAGGGATGGCCGCGATCACGCCGCTCGTCAAGCTGCTCGGCATCGCGTATCTCGGCATGGCGATTCTCGCCGCGCTGCTGACGCTCATCGTGAAACTGGCGGGGCTGTCGCCGCTCGCGGTGCTGAAGCAGGTGAGCGAGCCGCTGATTCTGGGTTTCACGACGCGTTCGTCCGAGATCACGTTTCCGGTGCACCTGAAGAAGCTGACCGAGATGGGCGTGCCGTCGTCGGTCGCGTCCACGATCCTGCCGCTGTCGTACATCTTCAATCGCGACGGCGCGGTGCTCTACACGGCGCTTGCGGTCGGCTACCTGGCGGATGCGTATCACCTCACGTGGAGCTGGCCGCTGCTGCTGACGATCGCGGTGCTCACCATCATCACGATCGACGGCGCGGCCAACGTTCCGTCCGGCGCGATCGTCGCCATCACGGTCATTCTGGCGGCGATCGGCCTGCCGGCGGAAGCGGTGCTGCTGATCCTCGGCGTCGATGTGTTCTTCGACATGGGACGCACCGCGCTGAACGTCTATGCGAGCACGGTGGCGACGGCGGTGGCGATGCGGATCTCCGGCGAGTCCTATACGGGCGAACGCGAGGCGCCGCCGCTCGGCGGTTTGCCGGCCGCGCAGAGCCGGGTGTGAACGCGTAGCGGAGGTGCGGCGCGAAGGGGGCCGCACCGAGCAGGGAAGCAGGACCGACGCCGGCGTTGCGAGCGCGGGCGGCGGTCTGAAGGAGAGCGGTTGACGTCGGTGTTGCGAGCACGGGCGTCAACCTGACCATCGGACGTTTAGAGAGGCCACCCATGGCTGCCCGTATTCTACGGCAACAATGGCGCCGTCGAGCAAGCAGAGGCTCGCCGGCGCTCGCCCGTCTGCTGCGCCTGCTAGGCGGCGGTCGCGCGCATTCCGCATCGAAGGTTTCCGCGTGGCATCAGGCGGGCGAAGCGCGCATCCGCACGGTCGCGCCGCGCGGGATGCGGTTTCGCGAAGCGCCGGTTCATCTGGCTCCGCGCGCGCGCTCGATGCGCGCGGTGGCGTACCGGCGCCGCGCGTTCGCGTCCGGCGCTCGCCTGATCACTTTCCTTTACGACGTTCGCAAGCCGCGCCGCGGCGATCCGGCCTTCGGCCCGGGTCGCCGGGTCGGCCGACGGCGTCGCGCATCGCACGCGGGAGAATCGCCCGGCGTCTGAACCGTGTTCTCGGCGCGAGATCGTATCTCGTGTCCCGTCTGACGATAAGCCTCGATCGGCCCTCGGGTAAGCAAGTCAGGCGGATTTACGCGCGTTTCCTTCACGGGAAGCGCGCTTTTTTTTATCCCCGGCGGAATGGCTTCGCGTCGCGCGCGTTAGCCGGACCGGCGGCCGGTGGCGGCGGGCTCTTGCCGCTGACATCGCCGGGTCACACATCCCGGACTAATGTCGCAAGCTGGGCTGCGCGGTGCGCCGGCAGGACCGATGCGTCGCGCCCCGCGTGCGGGCGGAGCGGTTGCCCGTACCTTTTCCCCATCCCCAGGATTACAACGATCATCATGTCGAATACCAATAATCCCGACGAAGCGGCGAATGAACAGGGTTCCTATGTATCGCGCCGAGGCTTTCTGAAACTGGCCGGCGTGTCCGGTCTGGCAACCGCCGCGGGCGGGCTGGCGGCGGCTCGCGCCGCCGGCGCGAATCCCGATGGCACACCCGAGCAGATCCACCTGACCTGGGGCGACGATCCCGCCGCCGAGGTCGTCGTCTCGTGGGCGACGCTCGCGCCCGCGTTCAATCCCCGCGCGCGATTCAGGCGCGAGGGCGAGTCGTGGACGACGGTGCACGGCGTACAGCGCACCTACACTGACGGATTGAACGGCGACGTGGTGTTCACCTATCACGCGCGTCTCTGCGGAATGCGGCCCGGCACGCAATACGAGTACGCGGTCACGGCGGACAACGACAGCCGTGCCGCGGCTCCGTTCACGGCGACGTTCCGGACCGCACCTCGCGGCCGTACGCCGTTTCGCTGGACGAGCTACGGTGATCTGGCGACGCCGAATACCGCGTGGGTGCTGTCGTCGACGCAGAGCCGCTTCGCGGTTCAGGCCGTCGAGCAGTTCCAGCCGCTGTTTCATCTGCTGAACGGCGACCTCTGCTACGCGAACCTGAATCCCGCGCATCAACCCGACGTATGGCGCGATTTCGGCAACAACAACCAGACGTCCTCGGCCAACCGCCCCTGGATGCCGTGCCCCGGCAATCACGAGATCGAGTTTCACAACGGCCCGCAGGGGCTCGACTCGTACCTCGCGCGCTACACGCTGCCCGGCAACGGCACGCGCTTTCCGGGCCGTTGGTACAGCTTCCGGGTCGGCGCCGTGCTGTTCGTGTCGCTCGATGCGGACGATGTCGTCTACCAGGACGCCGCCGCGTTCGTGGCGGGTCCGAACGCGCTGGTGCCGGCCGCCAGCACCGGCAATCCGCCGATCGAGCCGGGCACGTCGTTCTATGTGCGCGGTTACAGCCGCGGCGAGCAGACGCGCTGGCTCGAAGAGACGCTGCGGCACGCGGCGCGGGATCACGAGATCGACTGGATCGTCGTCCAGATGCATCAGGACGCGCTCAGCTCGTCGAAGGTCGGCAACGGCTCCGACAAGGGGATTCGCGAGGCATGGCTGCCGCTGTTCGATCGCTATGGCGTCGATCTGGTGCTGTGCGGCCACGATCACGACTACGAGCGCAGCTATCCGGTGCGCGGCTGCAATCATCGCGCGGGCGTCGATATCGCGACGGGCGTGGTCGTGGATACGCTGCAGCCCCGTCCGGTGATCACGACCGATCCGGTCGACGGCCGCTTCGATACGAGCCGGGGGACGATCCACCTGATTCTCGGCGGCGGCGGCACCAGCGCGCCGCTCGACGTCTACGGCGTCGATCAGGCGACCGGCTTGCCGCAGGCGAGGGTGTTCACGAAGCCCAACCGCCCGGCGCCGGGGAGCGCGGCGAACACGTTCGCGCGCGCGGGCGCGGATGCCGTCGAGGATGCGATCTGGTCGGCGCGCCGCGATACCGGCACGGGTTACGGCATCGCCGTATTCGACTATGAGCCGGGCGAGCGGGGCGGACAGACGTCGATCACGGTGAACTACTACCATGCGCCGGGCGCCGACCAGACCCCCACCGCGAACTACGAACTGTTCGAAACGATCGTGTTGAGCAAGACGCGGCGGGGTTGAAGCGCGGGTTGCGCGGGCGCGCGGCGCGGTGGGGATGCCGCGCCCGCCGCGAATCGGGCGGTGCGTCGTTCAGTGCGCCGGCCCGCGCGCGCCGGTCGTTCCGATCGTGCCGTGCGCGGCACGATCCGGTGCGTGCCAGCGGTTCGCGCGCCGGAAGGTGCCGATATCGTTGAAGCGGACGCCGACCTCGCGCAGCGCCGCATGCGCGCGCCGCGCCGTCAACTGGCGAATGTAGAACGGGTCGCGCACCACGAAGTGGTGGATCGCATGCGTGCTGCCGAAATTGAAGCAGAACAGTTGCAGCGGTATCAGCCACCAGGGATTCAGAACCTGGGTCTGCTGGACGATATTGCGCGAATCGATATCGCCGTAGTAATGCATGTTCGAGCTGATGAAGTTGATGCAGAAGCTGCGCAGGAAGTTCGGGCCGAGCCACGTGACCGCGAGGAAATCCACGATGCGCATCGCGGCGCTCAGCGCATCGGGTACCGGCACCGCGTAACCGGAACCTTGCAGCGCGAAGAGGCCCACGTGATAGACGATGAACGCATGCCACAGCACGTAGTACAGGTGCCCGACCGGCAGATATGAAGTCAGTTGCTCGACGCGCAGCTGGATGCGCTCCGTCGCGCTTTGCGCGGGTTGCGCGGCGACGTACTGATGCACTTTGCGGCGCATCCCGAGCGGACGGAACGCCACCGCGAGCATGCCGTCGGCGATCATCAACAGACGTTTCACGCCCCAGCGCTCGCCGTTGGTGATGCCGTACTCTTCCAGATCGGATTCGCCGCCGGACACCTTGTGATGATGCAGGTGCATGCGGCGGCGCGTCCACGGGTTGATCGTGCCGGGGCGGGTGAGCCAGCACAGCGCCATCATCAGGTGATAGGCCCACGGCGTCTTCTTGAAATACATCGTGTGGATCAGATCGTGCTCCAGTTCGTGGATCAGCGACGTCGCGAACGCGGCGAACGGCAGCGCGACATACCAGGCGATGACGCCGATCGCATAGAGCCATGCGCTTGCCAGCAGCGCGGCGACGGACAGCGCCATGACCGTCGCGCCGATCAGATTCTGCCGATCGAGCAGCGGATACTGCGCGCGCACGGCGTCGCTGGCCGCGTTGACCTGCTGGCGGACGTAAGCCACTTTCTGCGCATCGTTGTCGAAACGCGAAGCCGTATGTGTCTGCATGTTGCGAGTTCCACAGTCGAAGGCGGGATGCCGATGACGCCATCTTAGGAACCCGGACGCGGCCGGGCGAGAGCCGGGCGTGCCAATCGGCGAGTCATTTCGGGCCATCCTGCGCGATCGCCCCTTGAGCCGTGTCATTTGGGGCCACCGGCCTATAATCGCGCGGATGCCCTCGCAGGAGCGCCGCATGGCGATATCTGTCCCCGATCCGACCAGGCAATTGAACAAGGCGACCGTTTCGTCGGCCTATGCGTTGTTCATGCTGATGCTGGCGGAAGAGCGCGGCATTGCCGATGACGCGATCCTGGCGGGCACCGGCGCGACGCGCGCGAGGCTGGCCGAACCCAATGCCCGGATTACGCCGCTGCAGCAGGCGGGCATCGTGTTCAATCTGCTCGGCGCGACCGACGATCCGTCGATCGCGATCGAGATCGGCTTGCGCAGCAGCCTGACCAAGTCCGGGCTGATCGGCTTCGGCTTGATGAGCTGCGCGACGCTCGGCGAGGCGATCCAGCTGGGGATCCGCTATCTGCCGACTCGCGTGCCGTTCTTTTCGGTCCGGTTTTCGCAGTCGGCCAGCGCGGCATGGATCGACATTCACGAGGCTTTCCCGCTCGGCCGGCTGCGGCAATTCGCGGTCGAGAATTTCATGGTGGAAACCGCGATCCTGTTCAATTCGCTGCTGAGTCCGGCGTACGACAATACGCTGAAGTCGAACGCGGAACTCTGTTTCGAATGGCCCGAACCGTCGTACTTCGCGCACTACCGCGCGCGCCTGCCGCGTTGTCACTTCGATGCGCCGGCCAACCGGATCCGGCTGGACGCGGCGCTGCTGAGCGAGCCGATCAGGACCGCGAATGCGCAAACCGCGCAACTGGTCGTGCAGCAATGCGAAGAGGAACTGGCGCGACTGGGTTATGCGGAGAGCGTGGTCGAGCGGGTGCGCAATCTGCTGATCTGCGGTGCGCAGGGGTATCCCGGTCTGGGCGAGGTCGCGCGCGAACTGCACTGCTCCGAGCGCACGCTGAAGCGCAAGCTCGGCGAGTACGGGGCGACATTCTCCGGCCTGCTTGCCGAAATCCGTCTGCGCGACGCGCAGCGCCTGCTGGAAGAGACGCCGTTGACCGTCGACGAGATCGCCGCGCGGGTCGGCTATACCGACCGCGCGAATTTCACGCGTGCGTTCAAGCGCTGGACCGGCGTGCCGCCGAGCGGCAAGCGCTGAATGTGCCGCTCGCGGTTCCGGCTCCCGCCGGAATCCGCTTCTCGCCGAGCGACGCGAACGCGGTGATGCACTACGCGTTCTGCGATCGTTCGAGTGGCCCCCGCAAAAACCGATTCGGAATGATTGCCTGGATACGCGGCTTCGTGACGCCCGGGCCGACGCGACGGCGGAACACCGGGTGCCTGTCGAGAATGGCGAACCCGGTGATAGTAAAAGTTATATTGAAAATTAATAAAGAGTAGGACAGGTTCTAATTTTAGGTTCGATCAATTGCATTTGCGATTTTGCTTGGCATGATTGGCGGCTCATGTTTCCGCCAACCCAAACAGACGCGGAAAAGCGCCGGGGTGGCGGCGGGCCGCACGTGGATCCCGGCCGTCTTGTCACTCGCGCCATATACCGAGGCACCTTCCATCGTTCGCCGGTATCAGGATATTTCGCTGCCCGACAGCGGGATCGCCGTTGGGAGCGTTTTGGATGGCGCGTCGATCTCGCGCGACCACGCCGAGACGGAACAGCGCGGCTACTTGATCGGCAAGGGGCGCAGCGTCGACGAGGCCGGGGGCGGCGGGATCTCGTTGCGGAGCGGCCGTTGCGAACGCGGCGCCGGTGCGGCGGAAAGGCGGAGCGGATCGGGCCGTTCCATGAAGCGTGAAGAAAACGAAGAGTGCGTCCCGTAGGACGGCCGATCTCCGCGTTTGAGATGCGAGCGGGCTGGGGCGTGTGTCGCGTGATTCGAACGATTGCGACGCGGTGCGCTACCAGGGTGGCGATGGATTGATCAATGCGGATTTCAATCGGAAAGGGACGGGACGTGCGTTATACAGATCAGGTATCGGCGCTGCTGCTCGATTTCGCGATGCTTCCCGAGAGAGCCAGGCGGGATTTTCTCTCGAGAGTGAACGAATTCCTCATCATGTCGCCGCTGCAGAAGCGACGCGTCATGCAGGAATGGGAGCAGACGATGGCGAAGGGGCGGCAGCGCGCGAGATCGGATGCGTGCAAATCGAACTGATTTCGCGCTTGTCGGCGGCTCGCGCAGCGCGGCACTCGCCGGCACGCGCGTGTCGCGATATCCCGGCGGCCTGGAGGACGTCGGGAGCCGATTCGATGGGCAGACGACTGTACGGACGGCGCCGGGATTGACGGCGCTTGATGAGTCGGGCGTCGGGAGTCCGGTGTGGTGCGGCTCCGGCCGACTTGGCACCGATGGAGCGAGACGGAGCGTGGCGGGTTGATGGCGTGTCCGGCATGGATCGCGAACTCGAGACGCGTGTAAGATCCATTTCAATTTCATTCAATGCAAGCAGCGCCTCGGCTCTGCTCATTCCGTTCATGTCGCGCAGGTCGACGGCCTTCGACGAACGGGATGCAGCGGGGGGCTGTCCGGGCGTTTCGGGGAGTCAATCATGAAAGAATTCTGCGTACGTGTGATGGTGGCGGATGATCATCCGGCGGTGGCGCTCGGCATCGCGCAGGCGCTGACCGGGATCGCGACGATCAAGCTGGCCGGAACGGTGTCGAATTCGACCGATCTGGTCGCGGCGCTCGACGAACACTCGTGCGACGTGCTCGTGCTGGATTACGTGATGCCGGGCGGCAAGTACGGCGACGGTCTCGTGCTGCTGTCTTTCCTGCAGCGCCGCTACCCGGCGCTGAGGCTCGTGACGATCACGATGATCGACAGCCCGAGCGTGCTGCGCGCGATTCAGAAGCAGGGCGTCACCTGTATTCTCAGCAAGTCGGATGCGACGTCGCATCTGGTGGGGGCCGTGCATGCGGCGTATGTGCGCGGGAACTATCTGTCGCCGTCGATCAAGAAGCTGCTCGACGATGTCGAGATGGGGGTGTCCACGCGCGAGCTGACCGCGCGGGAAATCGAAGTGGTCCGGTTGTTTTGTGCCGGGTACACGGTCGGCGAGATTGCCGCGCAACTGCATCGCAGCAAGCAGACCATCAGCTCGCAGAAATCGAGCGCGATGAAGAAGCTGGGCATCGTGCGCGATGCCGATCTGATCCGCTACAAGGGCGAGGCGGGCGCGGCACCGGCGCCGACGCCGGGCGATGTGCCGTCCGCGGATTGATGTCGTGCACGGAGCGGTCGAGGTGGTGCTGCCACCGTTGTCGATGGTTTTGCTGAGTCGAGTGCCGCGCATCATGCGGCAGCGTGAATAGGAAGGTTCGTCGGCGGAGTGCTCGACACGGCATTCGCGGTCGACGTCGGTGTGTCGTCGCCGAAAGTTTGGGGCGTGCTGATTGCCGCCACGGGTACTCGCTGCCGGTGATTGCGGGTGTCGGCGGACGGTTTCGCGTTCACCGCTCGAGCGATGCCGGGACTTGGACCGTTGGGTTAAGCGGAACTGCGCTGCGGCGACGCGGGTGAGCTGAGCGAAGTCCGCTGGGCAGGAAAGCCGGACGTGCGGCGTCTGATGGCGGGTTGCTTTGCAAGAACGCAGCGGTGAGCGGACAGTGCGAGACGGGATTGCGTTGAAGGCTGTCCGCTCTGGAGACTGAAGGCATTCACCTGTTCTGCCTTGGATTCGCGGCCGATGGCTCGCCGCGCCATCCGCTGCTGCCGCGCGCGGACTTCAGCCGGTTCGTGCTCGAGTACCTGGTCTTCGCGAACAGCTACCTCGAACTGCGCACAAACCGGCTCGGCAAACCGATGGCACTGAAGTGTTCACTGGCGAAATACACACGGGTGGGCGTCGAGCCGGGCCAATACTGGTTCGTGACGAACGTGCGCGAGCCGCATGAGTTTCCGAATGGCGCGGTCTATCACCTGTTCGAGCCCGACCTGAATCAGGAGATCTACGGGCTGCCCGAATACCTGTCGTCGTTGAACTCGACCTGGCTGAACGAAAGCGCCACGCTGTTCCGCCGGCGCTACTACAAGAACGGCAGTCACGCGGGCTTCATCCTGTACATGACGGACGCGGCTGAGCGCCAGGAGGACGTCGACAACCTGCACCTTGGCGCTGAAGAACGCGAAGGGGCCGGGCAGCTTCCGGAACCTGTTCATGTATGCGCCGAAGGGAAAGAAGGACGGCATCCAGCTCCTGCCGATCGGCGAGGTCGCGGCGAAAGACGAGTTCTGGAACATCAAGAAGGTGACGGTCGAGGATCAGCTCGCGACGCACCGCGTGCCCCCGCAACTGATGGGGATCATCCCGTCGAACGCGGGCGGGTTCGGTGACGTGCACGACACGGCCGAGGTGTTCAACGAACTCGAGATCGAACCGCTGAAGGCACGGCTGCGAGAGGTGAACGACTGGCTCGGCGCCGAGGTCGTGCGGTTCAAGGACTTCGAGATGCCGAAGGGCTGACGCCCGACCGCGCAACCGGCAGAGCAAAGCCGCCGGGCACGTTGGTGCCGGCGGCTTTTTTACGTCTGTCGCCTGGGCGTGGCCCCGGCGGATTAGAGTGCCTCAGGGCGGTCGCCGCTGAGATGCACCCCAAGGGGGTCGGACCAGCCCGTCGCAGGACCGCGGCGGGCCGCCTGAAGCGCCAGAGGTGCCGCCCCACGGGGCCGGACCCTGCCCCAGGGATGACGATTCAGACCCGGCGCGCGCAGTTGTGACCCCGCCCCACCTGCCCGCAAAAACGAACGGTTTTTATGCACGCATGCGCCGGGCGTTCCGGGCCGCCCGGCACGGGCCGCGCGGCGATGGGCGGGCCGATTCTTCTATGCACTTTTATGCGCCTTGGTTATGCAGTCTCGATCTTTCGTGATCGCGAGCAACCAGCTCTCCCGTGGCCGCTTAGGTGAGGCTGGAAATCAGGTGACAGCCGCAGGTGGCGCGGTGGCCGTGCCATGCGATCGGGATGCCGCCATCCGTCATCGACGAGTCACCTTCCTCGATGACGTTGGGCGATACATCGGGATGCTGCGGGCACGACACGCGATCGCCCTTGCGGGCGATGAAACGTCCGTCGAAGCGCATCGTCGTGGAGCCGGTTTCGATCTTGCCGCCGTGGTCAGTGTCGTCGCCGACACGAATCAGGTTCATCATGAATGGAATATGGGAAATACAGGCTAATGAAGTGAAAATTCGGCTCCCTCCGACAACTCGATCTTCCGGACACTACGGTGGTTCATTGTCCGTAATATTTGGAGAATCCATAAAATAGATCATCGTCTTGCGTTCTAATTAGTACAATTCGGCCATTTTTTTCCCACAGCCAAGAGCATCGACCGAGGTCGACGTCAGAGCAGGCTTGCATTTCGGGGCGTCCTTGACATCTATTGTCGTCAGGGGGGCAAGGTAATGCATTTTTTCCGTGATAAGGGTGCCATCCGCTCTTTAGCATGATTGTGCGTACCTTTTCATAAGAGGTTTCTATCTTGATTTTTGGAACCCCCGGAGGACTTACACTTGAATCGGCAAGCGCAGTTCCCACAATCAGAGAGAGGGCGATGCAGAGAAGCAGCTTAATAATGGATTGAATACGCATAATTAATTTCTTGTGCTCTCAATTTCGTTAAGTATGTCGCGCAATTTTTCCGTGGAACCGGCATTGTGCGAATTGGATGCGCCTTGATAATATGACATGCGCCCATCCGAAATTCTTCCATCTTGAATGGGCATATCCTTGGGAACGGAAATCGAGGCCCATTCTTGGGCCGCTGCATATTGCGCTCCGTCTACAGTTCCACCCCCGCTTTTTACAAAAAATGCCAATTTTCCACCTCCGGCCTTGCTGAAAAGAAAATCCTTGAAGAATCGCTCTTGCATTACAGCATCGTATTTCTCATCCCCCGTCAGTCCAAGCGCCGCCTTTCCAGATCTAAGAGTGGAAAGCGTCGTTTGATACTTTCCTGTTGCGAACATTCGTTTTGAGTCGGTACCAGAAAGTGGGTCTGTGGCAAGAATCTCATTGATCGTTTTGCCTGTGACGGTGCCAGCACCTGGGCTCATATAGGAATGGCCGACCTTTCCTCCAGGAACACCCTTCGTTCCCGAGTTGTAGGATTCGTATCCGCCTTCGCCACCGGAGATTATGTCTCCAATCCTCTTTATAAGTTCGTCCAATGCGCTACTGGTGCTGGCTTTGAAATTTCCGACAATTCCAATCGGATGGAGATGCCAAGGATTGGGCTCCTTCGGAAAGCCATCAATACTGGTGACCTGCTCCCACCACTGCAACTTCCCGATCCGCTCGATCTCGGTCTTCCACAGCCAAAGCAGCTTCTTCATTAGCGGCGACAGTGCTTCCCACTTACCCAGGCCGCCGCCCCATTCGCTTTCGCAGCGTACGACGAGGTGGGTGAGGGCTTCTGCCATCCATGGCGTTTCCTGCGCGTGCTTCAGCTCTTGTGCCGTCACCTTCCCGTCGTGGTTCGCGTCGATCGCCTTCTCGAGCTTCGCAATGAGCGGACTCGCGTTGACCGTGGCTGCGCTTGTCTCGAATCAATCGTGCGTTTTTATGCGCGGAGGTGCGCTTTCATGCACTGATATCGTTAGACGAGGCTCGAAATCAGGTGGCAGCCACACGTGGCCCGGTGACCATGCCGAGCGATCGGGATGCCGTCGTCCGTCATCGACGGGTCACCTTCTTCGATGACGTTGGGCGACACGTCAGGATGCTGCGGGCACGACACGCAATCCCCCTTGCGAGCGACATAACGGCCTTCGAAGTGCATTGTGCTTGAGCCAGTTTCGACCTTGCCGCCGTGGTCGGTGTCGTCACCGACGCGGATGAGATTCATCATTTCGTGGGCTCGCTAGCGGCGGGTTGCCGCGGAGCAGCACCAAGGCCGTTGGATCGCAGTCGGCTACTTCTTACCCAGCCTCGAACGGGGCTGGTTTTCTTGGAGTTCTGGTAAGTGACAGACGTGAATTCGTGATAGCGGGTGTATGCATCGACAGATTCACCAGTCAAAATAAAGACTCCTGGCATTTTGCACGAGTAATCCGGTGCTGAATAAAACTGGAGTCGACCGTTTCCAATGACTACCATCCCACTTTCAGAATGAGGTATATCGGTAGCAGGCTTCGAGGCACGCTTGTTGATGTCGTCGCAGTTCGATGCTGCTTTCGATTTATTGGGAATGCAATCCGAAATGAATTTTCGGTATTTTTCATCATCTACTTTTAGCATGTCTGGATGTTCGGGGTCTCGCGTTACATCCAGTACCTTCATTGAGTTTGTATCCAAATTCACCCAGCCGATAGACACTTGTTTATCAAGATTGTCGGGGCTATCTGTAGCGACGTGCAGTCTGACGCTATAAACTCCATCAGACACATCTTCAATGTCCGCCTGGATGTCTTTCTTGTTCATTGCAACATGCTCAAGCGGAGGCACAACTAACTCTCTTAATTCGCTTCTGCAGATTTCGGTTGAGGCGTGGGCGCCGCATGAAATTATCAGAAGGAGGGTGAGCGTTACAATTTTATCAACGATTCTCATGTCAGATCACTGAAATGAATTTACGATTCGAGGTGTTATGGATTCAAGTGTTTTCCGGTAAACCGCCTGTGCATTTGCGTCGGTTGAGAACCACCGCGCGTAATTTCCATTGTAGTGCACGATGTACTTGGCCTTGAATTCCATACCTACTCGCACTGATGAAACTACGACGAACACTTTCTTTCGATCCGTAACTTGCGCATTTCCACCTGCTCCGCTGAGGCCGGCACCTTCAAAGGCTGCCCATGTCCCAATCGGAGGTTCGCTGTAAAAATCGGAAGTCCATCCATAGTACGGTGCTGGACCATGTACTTCCATGCCGCCCGTTCCGCATCGACGATATTGGCTCGATTGGAAATGTCTCGTCTCCGTCCGATACATACGCTCAACGGTCTCGGCGATGGTGCGCCCATATTTGTCAAAGATATATTTTAGTGCGTCCTTAGCGTCTTCCTCGTTGAAGTTATTTTCGCCAGTGACAGGCTTCGCGATGAAATTTCCGACAATTCCAATCGAATGGAAATGCCAAGGGTTCGGTTCCTTCGGGAAGCCTTCCACGCCGGTGACTTGCTCCCACCACTGCAACTTCCCGATCCGCTCGATCTCGGTCTTCCACAGCCAAAGCAGCTTCTTCATCAGCGGCGACAGTGCTTCCCACTTACCGAGGCCGCCGCCCCATTCGCTTTCGCAGCGTACGACGAGGTGGGTGAGGGCTTCTGCCATCCATGGCGTTTCCTGCGCATGCTTCAGTTCTTGTGCCGTCACCTTCCCGTCGTGGTTCGCGTCGATCGCCTTCTCGAGCTTCGCAATGAGCGGACTCGCGTTGACCGTGGCTGCGCTTGTCTCGAATTCGGTTTTGTCTTCGTCGGCCAGAAACTGTTCAGCAACGTGGATGTAGCGCTTGAACATGTCGACCGGCATGATACTGCTGTTGTCGACCAATTCGAAGCCCGGCCAGTCCCACGGCCCGCACATCCGCACGAGCGGGTGGTCTTGCTCGCATACCCATCCATCGCGTGTTCCGCCGTCCTTGGTGCCGATCTTCACGTAATACCAACGGCGCCCTTTGTCGTCTTTCGCGATGCTCCCCGCGCCGTTCTTCTCCAGATCGACGCTCCGGAACACGTCACGGAAATCCGCTCCCGGCCCCTTTGCGTTCGAGCAGCTCAACGGGAAATCCTTCCAGCCGGGCACGATCGCGGTGGTGGTCGTGTTGGCAAGGCCGCCGTCGACCCAGACAGGCGTACCGGTGTCGTTGAATACCGGCTTTGCGTGGCGGTTGCCATGGACGGGTGCGGCTGTTTTCGGTTGTACCTTGACCCACTTGCCCTTTGAGTCGCCGGCGAGAGGTGCAAGCTTGACGCCGGGTTGCAGCTTCTGGTCCGGTTCCGGTAGATCGCTAACGAGTCGCGCACCCTGCGAAATTTCCAGAAACGCTTTGGACGCCGGCAACTGCTTTGCCCGTTCACGGCTCCTTTGGATGAATGCTTCGAGCTCAGGACCGGCGAACACTTCGAGATGCAGCAATGGCCGGGTCGGTTTCGGCGGCAGCAGCTTTGCGTCCGGGTAGCGCAGATAGTGGCCGAACTGGCCGATCACGTCGCCTGCCTTGACCGTATATGGGTCTTTCAGCACGACGACCGTGTCCAGCGGCTTCGGGTCGACGATCGGGTCCAGTTCCTTCTCGTAGACATACCCGTACGGCGCGTGTGGCGACACCGGCTGGCCGACGACTGCGCTGGCCGGCGTGCCAGACTTGATCGCCTTGATCTTTACCCAGCCTGGTTTCGCTTTTGTCTGGTCGTCGGTAGTGACGATCAATTCGGCCCCGCGCGGCAGGATGCCGATGATCTTCCCGTTCGGCAGATCGCGGATACGGAGGCCCGTGACGGGAGGTGGGAGCGGCGTCGTGTCTTTCGCATCTGCTACCGGCTCGGGCACCTTCTTGAAATCGCTTGCGATGAACTCCCCAAGCACATCGCGTGTGCTCGACAAGGGCACCTTCGGCCGCGGCATCTCCTGTGGATCCTTGGCCTTGTCGCCGACCCGATAGAAACGGTCGCCTTCCCAATATGGCATCGGCCCCATGTTTAGCTTCGCCGGATCGACTTGGGCGACTTTCGCCTGTTCCGCCGCCGACTTGTAGCTGTCGTAGTCCATCGTGTGCATGTACAGGCTGAAGAGCGTCAACACTTCGCCTGGTGCCGGCTTGTTCGTGTTCGCTGCCGGTGCCGCTCCCGGTGATGGCGTGGCCCCGGGCGTCGCGGTCGCCTTGGATGACGTCGCCGGTTGCGCAGCCGAATTCTTGGTCGGGTCCGGGTCCGGTTTCGGTTTCGGTTTCGGTGGCGGTGGTGCTGGCGGTAGTTGTAACCGATGCCGGATCAGCACAAAGCCCGTCGAATACAACGCGTGTCGGCCGTCTTGGTAGTCCTGTTCCGGATATTTGCTGTCGAGCCGGTACGCGACGACTTCGCCGTCGGCGACTGCGCGGATGCCGTCGCCTTGTTTCAGTTGCGCTCCCGTGTTCTGGTCGAAGTGGATGCCGCCGTGCCACATGCCGTTTGCGCCCAGTGGATAGAACCCATCTTCAGCGACCGCCAGCGCCTTCATGTAGGTCATGGGATTGGCCGGATCTTCCTTGCCGGACGGTGTGAACGGAAAGGCCCAGTTCAGCGGCGTGTACGGTGGCGTCGCGGGTGTGCTCGGCGCGGACGCTGGCTTGGCTGGCGCGGCAGACTTCGGGGAGAGGGGATTTTTGCTCATGTTTCTCGAAATCTCTCGTTTCTCGTTTTTTTTCTGCGTGGACGATGCCCGCCGCTGTGTCAGCCGGAGAAGAGCGAACCGCGCCCGCCATCGGTCGACACCGGCGTCGCCTGCAACGGATCGCGAATCGTCCCGCTCGCGCCGCTCGGCTTGTCCCAATTCCCGCACTTTTCCAGAATCTGCCCGGTCGTCACGTTCTCGATCAAACCACCCTTGATGCTGATGTACGAGCCGCCGGCGCCGATCCACACTTCTTTCGCAGCCGTCAGAATCAACCGCCCGTCCGCGCTTTCGATCTTCACGTCCTGCAGGCCCACAAGGGACGCCGGGCCGCTTTGCGCCTGAATGTCCACCGGCCCCTTCGCCGCAAAAATCTTGATGCCGAGGTTCTGCGCGAACAGGCTGACTTTGTCGAGCACACTGACCAACAACGACTTGCCGGCCGCGAGGTTGACGTTCTTGCCGGCAACGACGTTCGCGTGCTGGTTCGCCGTGACATGCACCGATTGCTGCGTCGACGCGGCGATGCCTTCCGGGCTCGACAGCAGCATCACGGGCTTCGAAAAGCCGTTCGCATTGCCTGTGCCACCGCCGGCCGTGCGGCCACCGCTGGTCGAACCCGCAACGGTGCGCTGCGTCGCGTCGTTGAACGACTTCAGTGCGGTCTGGCCGTCTTGCAGGCTTTCGGCCCGGTTCGTTTCGCTGGCTTTCGACACGGTTTCGAATACGGCTTCCGCGCCTGCGAGTGGCTCGGTTGCCGCCGTCACGTTCAGCGGCTGCCCGGTGGCCGGCTGTGTCGACACATATAGCCCCTGTTCGGCACGCACGGCACCGTGTGCGCCGGACTTCAGGTCGAAACCGCTGCCGAGGAACGCGCCGCGCGTGTTGTCGGATTGCTCGACCAGGTAACCCAAATGTAAGTGAGAGCTGTAGCTCGATGAGTAAAGGTGGACCCGGTTCTGACCGCTAGAGTCGTCCATCACGAGCTGGTTGAAGCCGTCGCCGCCGTATTCGCGGGACCGTAAACCGGACAGCAGGCCGTGCGTGTGCCATACCGGCATCGTCGCGCCCCCGTGCAGCCTCGAGATGATGACGGGTCGGTCACAGTCCCCATTTACGAAACCCAGGAGCACCTGATCGCCCTTGCGCAACGGGAAGTAGCCGCCGCGCTTCGCGCCGGCGTCAGGCATCGCCGCTCGAATCCACGGCGTCGACTTCGTATTGCGATCCTTTCGGCTGTCCGTTGTTCGGACCCGCACGCGGTTGCCGTCGTCCGTGTGGATTTCGTCGTCGCTGTCCGTCACGACCATCGCCGTTTGCAGGTGCATCTCGGGCTTCTCGTGCTCGAACGGGCTACGGAACGGCGTGCGGCGGCGCTGCGCCTCGATCTCGACCTGGAGAAATCCGACGCCGCCGTCGCGGTGACTGACCGCCGTACCGGCCCCGGCCGCCTGCGCCTGCTCGATCTCGCTGCGCAGGCTACGCGGAAATCGCGCGAGTGTGTCAAGGCCGGGCAGGTTGTTCTGAATCAGCCAGTCGCTCGCGATGATCGACAGCTCGCGGTCTTCGGCCAACAGCGTGTCGAGGATCGGGTGTCCCGTCACCTTGAACCAGTAGCCGGGCAACGCGTAGCGCGGACTGCCGACCGCGAAATAGCGCTTCGCCCGCGAAGCCCATTCCTCGGTGCGAATGTTGGCCTGTTGCTGTCCGATATCGGATACCGCCCACGTCTGCGAGCCGGTATAGAGGTAATCCTCGCCCTGTCCGGGCAGCTCATCCAGATTTGCGGCGGGTGTGCTGACCTGCTTATCGAGGTCCGGCCGCTTATAGTCGGCCGTGCCGAGCGTCAGCGTCGCGCTTTGCGCGTCCTGCTGCTCGCTCAATTGCGTCAGCCCGTCGAACTCCTCGTTCGAGCCCGCGTGGCTGAATTTCATTTCCGGCTGCGGCAGCGAAGGGCCGAAATACAGATCGTCCATGATGACGACCTTGTGCGATTTGCCGTCCGTCGCGAAATCGAAGCGCGGAAACACACCGACCTCTTCCAGGCTCCGGTGCACGAAATTCCAGTCGGTTTCCCACTGCATGCGGTGCGAATACGAGCGCATCGCCGCGCGCAGTTCCAGCCCATAGTTGCCGGAAGCCTGCGGATGCTTGTCGAATATGTCGGCGAGAATCTGCCAGCCGCTGGCTTCCTGCCAGTCGCGCCGGTCACTGCTGAGCTTGAGGAAGCTTAACCAGGAGGCGAACCGGAGCTGGAAATACGACACCGCCCCGTCACATCCCAGGCGGCGAACCTGCTGCACGTAGCCGTGGATCGGCAGATAGCCGCCGTCCGTCTGGCGAATCCAGAGCGTGACGGGTTGCAGCATCAGGGCGTTCAGCTTGATCTTGTCGCCGACGACCGATGACGCGTCGACGATCACCTCGAAGTTGCGCCCGAGCCGGGTGTTGATCTTGACGTACAGCGGCACGAGCCAGTCGTCGCCGAGCGGCGTGTCGAGTTTGACGATGCGATCGAACTGCGCGTAGCCGCCGCGCAGTACTTTCAGCAAGATTTCCCCGGCCACGTGGTCACCCCGTTTTGTGTAAAGCGAGTTCGACCGCTATCAACATTCCGAGGCCGAGACTGCGTGCGTCATATCAGAAAATGCGAAGGCCCGACTGCAGTATGGAGACCGAAAGCCGGGCCTTCGAATATCGGGGCGTCTGAGAGAAGAGGCACTGGAAAATCCCGTCCCGATGCTCAAAAGAGCATATCAAAGTCGGCCCGATTGATAGCGGAAAGGTGACGATTTTTGACGTTTGATGTCCGCCCGATATTAGACATTGTCTAATATGAGACGTAGATTGGAAGCAAAAAGGGCTTACGCGACTACATACTTATGAGTCTCCTAACCGGTGCGCGACGCAGCAACGTGCTCGCGATGAACTGGAACGACGTGAACTTGGAACGAGGCGAGTGGCGCATCCGGGAAACGAAGAATGGAACGCCGCAATCGGTGCCGCTTGTCCCGGATGCCATTGCGATCCTCGAAGCCCGGAAGAACTCGGCGGTGTGCGCGGATTCAGACTTTGTGTTTCCGGGAACGGGAGAATCGGGCCATCTGGTGGAGCCGAAGAAGGCGTGGAAGATAGTTCTCGACAAAGCCGGTATTGCCGATCTGCGGCTGCACGATCTTCGCCGCACGATGGGCTCGTGGCAGGCCGGGACCGGTGCGAATTTGTCGGTGATCGTAAATCACAAGTCGACACAGACGACGGCGATCTATGCGCGTCTCTGGATGGAGCCTGTTCGAAATTCGATGGAGACGGCCGCTAGTGCGATGTTGCAAGCTGCTGGTTTGGCTGCTACCGGTGACGCGGAGTCGGAGCGCGATGGAGAGTGATATGCCCGCGCTTTTCATCTTGCCTCGCTGCCTCGTCGAACGCTTGCCAGTCCATCATCGCTTGCACCGTCAACTCCGCGCATCGCTCGACTTGCTGGCCGTACCGCGCGAGGAAAGCAGCGGTACGGTCCTGGTCGGACCCGGTGACCTCCGAGTAGATCATGCTTTTTGCTTCTTCGGCGCTATGCATGTTCGCCCTCGGGCGGATGATCTTAACTAGCCAGATGAGGTTTCGATTGCCTCGTCAGGCCGGTGGCATGTAGTTTGGATGTCCCTCAGTTCGTTCTCCGCGCGCTGCCGCCCAAAAGAACTTGGCGTGGTGTTCGTAGACCCCTGCGCCATCCGAAGCAATATCAAACGCGGTAGCGTGTACCACGCTAAGTAACAGCCGAACAATCTCAGCAGTGTCGTTGTGGAAGACTTCAATTTCCTTGTCAGGGACATTTGCGCCATCCGCATCTGTCGGCTTCATCTTTGTCGGGCCTATTTGTCGATGCGCCAGTTGTTCGTGGCGCAGTGTCTTGACCCTCTGGAATACTGCGAAACCGTCACCGTTCTCTGAATACTTTTGAACCAGTTCGATGATTTTATCCCTCTTCGGTTCAAGAGCGCCTCTCATATCGATCGTTGATGAACCTCTGCTTTTGGCCCGGACGGCCACAAGATTGTCGAAGAATTCACCATTCTTCAGTTTGTCAGCAATGGCACTCATTCGAAGTGCCTGTTTGTTCGTATCCCAAATTCGCATGAGCGCCAAGAGCATCTCGCGTCGAAGTGCGTGTCGTACTATGTGAAATGTGTGGGTGGCATATGAATTTCCCATTCGCACCTGAAGTCCTTCATCGTATGCGGTTGGCTTCCAGCTCTCATGGAACATGACCGCCTGCATTACTTCATCTTCGGCGGCTTTCACCGCAACTTTCATCTGCGCAAGTTCTTCATCAAAGTCCATTGCGTGCGTCTCCATGTCGTTGCGCTTGATCTATTTGATCGTTGCTCGCGGGCTCGGTGTATTTCGCACACGGGGAATTACTTCCCCAGATACATCTTGACAACTATCTGACCCACAACGGCGAGTGCTGCGCCGACAATGGTGAAGATAAGCTTTTCTCCATACCGGTCAAGCAGTCCTTTCACCTCGTGTTTTTTCTGTAGAAATATGATCCTGTTCGTCTTCAGATAAAACATGGACCAAAACATCAGCATCAGTGGTGTCAGGACAAGCACGAACCGCGCAGGTGACCTTACCCCGCCGAGTACACCATTCGTAATTTAGTGGGTTCGCCGGTTTTCGGTTGATGCAGTTGCCGGGATTGGTCCGACGCCAGTTGCCCCAAGGCGCTATGCGGGCGCACTGAGTTGTAGTCAGTGCGCCAGGCTTCGATTCGCATGCGTGCATCGTCGAGACTGACGAACGCATGCTGGTTCAAACATTCTTCGCGCAGTCGGCCGTTGAAGCTTTCGATGTGCGCGTTTTCCACCGGCTTGCCTGGACGGATGAACTGCAGCTTGACGCCATGTTCGTGCGCCCAGGCATCGAGCGCCTTGCTGACAAACTCCGGCCCGTTATCCATCTGAATCAGGTTGGGACATCGTCCTCGTTGCCGCAACTGCTCGAGCACACGCGCCACGCGTACCCCCGTTAGCGAGAAGTCGACCTCGATGTGCGGACACTCGCGGTTCCACGCGTCGATGATCGTCAACATGCGTATGCGTCGACCATGCGCCAGCGCGTCAGCAACAAAGTCCATCGCCCAGCTTTCGTCTGCGCCGTTGGGCGTCGGCATGACTACGCGTAGATGACTCGGGCGTTTCTTGCGACGTTTCAGCCGAAGCGATAGGCCTTCTGCGCGGTACAGCCGTTCAGTACGCTTGTGGTTCTGGACCAGGCCCTCTCGGCGTAGCAAGACATGCAGGCGGGGCGAGCCAAACCGTGGCCGCTCCTGTGCCAGCTCGCGCAGCCGTTGCCGTACTTCATGGTCGGCGTCAGGCGGCGCCGGCCGCCGGTACGTTCGGCGATTCAGGCCAATGAGCGCGCACGCCCAGCGCTCCGAAAAGTCGTGCTGTTCAATCACCTGCCGCACAACTTCTCGACGCTGCGCGGGCGAACTCACTTTTTTCCGAGAACGTCCTTCAGGACCTGGATGTCCAGCGCCTGGTCGGCCACCAGCCGCTTGAGCCGCTGATTTTCTTCCTCTAGTTGCCGCAATCGTCGCGCTTCCGACACGTCCATGCCGCCGTAACGGCTACGCCAGTTATAAAACGTCGCATCCGATATGCCGTGTTTGCGGCACAGGTCTGCGACCTTCATGCCTGCGTCGGCTTCCTTCAGCACCCCGATAATCTGCTCTTCGCTGAACCGCGACTTCTTCATGACAAGGGTTCTCCTGCGGCCTTGCCACTAACTTTACAGTGGGATACTTCAGAGGGGAAAGGTCAATTGTCCGGGGCCCAGGTAGTGGCAATTCATGCGGTTTTGTTGTGCCGACGGACGATAAATCTAGTCGCGATCCAGACGATTCCCGATGCGACGGCGAAGGCGATAGTGAAGCTCAGGATTAACAGCAGGGTGACGAGGACGTCCTCGCCACCCTCGCTGCCGTAGATGCCGAGCAGTCTGAAAAGCGGTAGCAGCGCGTTCCATGTCGACTCGCTCCAGACCCAGCGAGCGAGTATGTCGATTCGCGCCAGGCCGAGGCAAATCGGCACGGTCAGGGCGGCAGCAATCGCGAGACGGATTAGCAGTTTCATCGCACGTCTACGGTTCCGTAGTACTTGATGGTAGTTCCCGGAATCACTTGAGTCGGCTGAGACAAGAGAAACGAGCGTAGTCGATCGAATTGAGCGGGCGACGTCAGCGTGATACAGCCCATCGCTAATGCCCCCGCGTCCGATTGGATGTAGCCTGAAGTTACCCGCGCTTCACGCCATTGATGTACGTTCAGTCGTCAATGGCGCTGTCGTTCCGATAGAGCGAAAACCACGTGGAACGATTGCTGTTCGAC
Organism: Burkholderia alba; assembly: GCF_034721475.1. Classification (NCBI taxonomy): domain Bacteria; kingdom Pseudomonadati; phylum Pseudomonadota; class Betaproteobacteria; order Burkholderiales; family Burkholderiaceae; genus Burkholderia; species Burkholderia alba. Next base: position 52,068 of record NZ_JAWJWL010000024.1, read on the forward strand.
CAAGCGTCTTTGACTGAATCGTACAGCCACCCGAGGTGGCCGCCGCTTTCCCGGTTGACGATGAAATAGCGGCCGGCTGGAAGAGGCCCCTGTCCGGCGACCGAGGTTGCCCGAGGGTTGTTGACGTATGCCGATTCGCCGGAGAACGCGGCGGCGCTGCCGAATCCAGTGCATGTCAGCGTAGACAGGCGTTGATTGTTCAAGGTGTAGAGACACGTCGCCGGCATAGGTTTTCCGCGAGAGTCAAATGTCGGAAAACTGTAGCAAAGCACTGGTGAATTCGCCAGCTGTCGGAACGACTATGGCCGCGCCGTGAATCCATTTTGCGGAACAGGCGGAATTTTGCGGAATATAAATGAGAAAGGGTCTCCATCGGAGACCCTTTCTGCATATGGTGGCGAATCAGGGATTCGAACCCCGGACCTGCGGATTATGATTCCGTCGCTCTAACCGACTGAGCTAATTCGCCAAGAGAAAGCGATTATGGGGAAGCTTCGCGAACGTGTCAAGCGCTTATCCCCAATTTCTTTAAAAAGGCGGGGCCGCCAGGCCGGTCTCGCGCGCCAGGCGGCCTCTGCGCGTCAATCCTGCGCGTAGATATTCGTATCCTTGGTCTCCTTGACGAACAGCAGGCCGATCACGAAGGTCGCCAGCGCGATCACGATCGGATACCAGAGCCCCGAGTAGATGTCGCCCTTCGCCGCCACGATCGCGAACGCGGTCGCCGGCAGGAAGCCGCCGAACCAGCCGTTGCCGATGTGGTACGGCAGAGACATCGACGTGTAGCGGATCCGCGTCGGGAACATCTCGACCAGCATCGCGGCGATCGGTCCGTACACCATCGTCACATAGATCACGAGAATGGTCAGAATCACGATCGTCATCGGCCAGTTGAGGCGGGCCGGGTCGGCCTTGGCCGGATAGCCCGCGTCCTTCAGCGTTGCCGCGAGCGTTTTGTCGAAGACCTTGGCCTGGTCCTTCGCGTCGGCCGCCTTGCCGTCGTAGGTCGGGATGACGGCGTCGCCGACCTTGATCTGCGCGGGCGTGCCTGCCGGCGCGGCGACGTTCTCGTAGTTCAGGCCCGCCTTCGCGAGCGCACTTTTCGCGATGTCGCAGGAATCCGTGAACTTCGCGGTGCCGACCGGATTGAACTGGAACGAACACTCGGCCGGATCGGCGATCACCGTGATCGGCGACTGCTGCGTGGCCGTCTCCAGCGCCGGATTCGCATAGTGCGTCAGCGCCTTGAACAGCGGAAAGTAGGTCAGCGCGGCGATCAGGCAACCCGCGAGGATGATCGGCTTGCGGCCGATCTTGTCCGACAGCGAGCCGAAGAATACGAAGAACGGCGTACCGATCAGCAGCGCGGCCGCGATCAGGATGTTCGCGCTCGTGCCGTCGACTTTCAGCGTCTGCGTGAGGAAGAACAGCGCATAGAACTGGCCGGTGTACCAGACCACCGCCTGGCCCGCCGTCAGCCCGACCAGCGCCAGGATCACGATCTTCAGATTCTTCCATTGGCCGAACGCTTCCGTGAGCGGCGCCTTCGACGTCTTGCCTTCGGCCTTGATGCGCAGGAACACCGGCGATTCGTTCAGTTGCAGACGGATCCAGACCGACACGGCAAGCAGCAGGATCGACGCGACGAACGGCACGCGCCAGCCCCATGCGCCGAAGGCTTCCTCACCGATCGAGGTGCGCACGCCGAGAATCACGAGCAGCGACAGGAACAGGCCGAGCGTCGCGGTGGTCTGGATCCACGACGTGTAGAAGCCCCTGCGGTGCGCGGGCGCGTGTTCGGCCACGTAGGTGGCGGCGCCGCCGTACTCGCCGCCGAGCGCGAGGCCCTGCAGCAACCGCATCGCGATGAAGATGACCGGCGCCGCGATGCCGATCGACGCATAGCCGGGCAGGAAGCCGACCACGAAGGTCGAGACGCCCATGATCACGATCGTGATCAGGAACGTGTGCTTGCGGCCGACCATGTCGCCGAGGCGGCCGAACACGATCGCGCCGAACGGCCGGACCGCGAAGCCCGCCGCGAAGCCCAGCAGCGTGAAGATGAATGCGGCGGTCGGATTGACGCCGGAGAAGAAGCTCTTGCTGATATAGGCCGCGAGCGAGCCGGCCAGATAAAAGTCGTACCACTCGAACACCGTGCCGAGCGACGACGCGAAGATCACCCGCTTCTCGTCGCGCGTCATCGGTGCGTGCGAAATGTCCCCGCCTACCGTTGCCATGAATTGTCTCCAATTTTGATATACGTGTGCGGTCCGCCTGCTCGGGCGGCTCCCGCATCGATTATTGGCGGGGAAACTTACGGCGTACTGACTCGAAATATCAAAATTGCGGAGCGCTAAAATTCGTCATCGCCAGACATGTACTAATCATCATAGGCGAATTGATTGTAAATGTCGGTCAAATGATCGGCTTGATTCGACTGGCCGGGGCGGGAGTCAGGGTTATTCCGGGGCCGGATTCCGTAGCGCGAGGCCGACGCGGACGAGCGTCCCCGCGAGACGCGGCGATGCCTGATAGACGTGGTCGTCGAGCGTCAGCGTGCCACCGTGCTGCGCGACGATCTCGCGCACGATCGCGAGACCGAGCCCGCTGCCGTCGCCTTCGCAGCCGAGGATCCGGTAGAAGCGCTCGACGACCCGCTCGCGTTCGTGCACGGGGATTCCCGGCCCGGTGTCCTCGACTTCCACGTGGACGACGCCCGCCGGCCGCTCGGCCCGCACGCGCACCGTGATGCGGCCGCCGTCCGGCGTATAGCGGATCGCATTGTCGATCAGGTTGCCGAGCATTTCGCGCAGCATCACCGGGTGGCCGTCGACGTCGAGCCGCTCATCGTCGTCCGGGCCCTCGTAGCCGAGATCCATCCGTTTCGCGAGCGCGGCCTGCACCCAGTCGCGGACGGCGAGCCGCGCAAGCGTCGCGATTTCGACGGGTTCGAGCGTGAGCCCGCTCGCGCGGTTCTCGGCGCGGGCGAGCGCCAGCAGTTGGGTGACGAGCCGCGCCGCCTGCTCGGAACTGGTCGCGATCTGCTCGAGCGAGCGCGCGACCTCCGGCGGCACGTCGTGCCGCAGCGCGAACTCCGCCTGCGTGCGCAGCCCGGCGAGCGGGGTCTTCATCTGGTGCGCGGCGTCGGCGATGAAGCGCTTCTGCAGCGCCATGCTCTGTTCGAGGCGGGCCAGCAGATCGTTGAACGATGTAACGAGCGGTTCGATTTCCGGCGGCGCGCGCTGTGCCTCGACGGGAGACAGGTCGTCGGGGCGCCGGCCGCGCAGATGCGCCTGCAGCGCGGTCAGCGGCGCGAGGCCGCGCGACAGCCCGAACCAAACCAGCAGAATCGCCAGCGGCAGGATCACGAACTGCGGCAGGATCACGCCCTTGATGATGTCGTTCGCGAGGGCGTTGCGCTTGTCGAGCGTCTCGCCGACCTGCACGAGTACCGGCTGCGCGCCGCGCGCCTGCGGGAGCGCGACCGTCGTGTAGGCGACGCGGATGTCGTTGCCGCGCAGCAGATCGTCGCGGAACACGACGACGCCGGGCGGCGGGCGATCCTCGTCGCGCGGCAGCGGCATGTCGGCTTCGCCCGACACCAGTTCGCCGCGCGCGCCGAGCACCTGATAGTAGACGCTGTCGACGTTGTCGGTGCGCAGCAGGTCGAGCGTCGCGCGCGGCAGCGTCAGTTCGGCGACGCCGTTGACAGGGGCGATCTGGCGCGCCAGCACGTACGCGTTGGTTTCGAGCGCCCGATCGAACGGGCCGTTCGCGATCGTCTTTGCGACGAGGTAAGTGACCGCGATGCTCATCGGCCACAGCAGCAGCAGGGGCGCGAGCATCCAGTCGAGGATTTCGCCGAACAGCGAGCGCGGGCGCGTGCCTTCGGCGGCGTCGGCCTCGTCGGGCGGGGCGAAGGGATTCTCGTAGCGGGCGTCGCGTGCGGCGTCCGCCGCGTCGGTCTGAGGCGGTGCGGCGCGGGCGGAATGGGCCGGGGTGGCCATCGGGCGCCCGCGCGTCAGCGCAGCGACGGACTGACGGCGCTCGGGGCCGCCGACGCGGCGGGGCCGTCTGCCGGGGCGACTTTCTCGAGGCAGTAGCCGAGGCCGCGCACGGTGGCGATGCGCACCCCGCTCGGCTCGATCTTCTTGCGCAGCCGGTGCACGTAGACTTCGATCGCGTTGTTGCTGACTTCCTCGCCCCATTCGCACAGATGGTCGACCAGCTGCTCCTTCGAGACGAGCCGGCCGATCCGCTGCAGCAGCACTTCGAGCAGGCCGAGCTCGCGCGCGGACAGGTCGAGGACGTGCTCGTTCGCATACGCGATGCGCCCGACCTGATCGTAGGCGAGCGAGCCGTGCCGGACGACGGTCGGGCCGCCGCCCGCGCCGCGCCGCGTCAGCGCGCGCACGCGGGCCTCGAGTTCGTTCAGCGCGAACGGTTTGGCCATGTAGTCGTCCGCGCCGAGATCGAGACCTTTCACGCGTTCGTCGACGCTGTCGGCGGCCGTCAGGATCAGCACGGGCAGGTTCGAATTGCGGGCCCGCAACCGGCGCAGCACTTCGAGACCGGACATCCGGGGCAGGCCGAGATCGAGGATCAGCAGGTCGAATGCCTGCATCGACAGCGCGGTATCGGCTTCGACGCCGGTCTTCACGTGATCGACGGCATAGCCCGATTGGCGGAGTGACCGGGTCAGGCCGTCCGCGAGTATGCTGTCATCTTCGGCAATGAGAATTCGCATGATGCGCAACCGATGGCCGGCAACGCGGCGTGGGGGCCGGCGCGGCTGTCTCCGAAATGATCTGGATTACGCGTGCTCGCATCGCGTGCTTGCATAAACCACTGTTTTTTTATACAGTGTCTGCATTCGTGCACCTAACGGCTTGTCGAGCCGGATCGAAACCGGTGCACCCGGGGCAGACGCTGCTCATCATAGCAAAGGACGATTCATGGAAGAAAGCAAGAAGGCCTCCGGGATGACCGCGGAAAAGGGCAAGGCACTGGCGGCTGCGCTCGCGCAGATCGAGAAGCAGTTCGGCAAGGGGTCGATCATGCGGCTCGGCGCCGGCGAAGCGGTCGAGGATATCCAGGTGGTATCCACGGGTTCGCTCGGTCTCGACATCGCGCTCGGCGTCGGCGGTCTGCCGCGCGGCCGCGTGGTCGAGATCTACGGCCCGGAATCGTCCGGCAAGACCACGCTCACGCTGCAGGTGATCGCCGAAATGCAGAAGATCGGCGGCACGGCGGCGTTCATCGACGCGGAGCATGCGCTTGACGTCCAGTACGCGGGCAAGCTTGGCGTGAACATTCAGGAACTGCTGATTTCGCAGCCCGATACGGGCGAGCAGGCGCTCGAAATCGCCGATGCGCTGGTGCGCTCGGGCTCGATCGACATGATCGTGATCGACTCGGTCGCGGCGCTCGTGCCGAAGGCCGAAATCGAAGGCGAGATGGGCGATTCGCTGCCGGGTCTGCAGGCGCGGCTGATGTCGCAGGCGCTGCGCAAGCTGACCGGCACGATCAAGCGTACCAATTGCCTCGTGATCTTCATCAACCAGATCCGGATGAAGATCGGCGTGATGTTCGGCAACCCGGAAACCACGACGGGCGGTAATGCGCTCAAGTTCTATTCGTCGGTGCGTCTCGATATCCGCCGGATCGGCTCGATCAAGAAGAACGACGAGGTGATCGGTAACGAAACCCGCGTCAAGGTCGTGAAGAACAAGGTTTCGCCGCCGTTCCGCGAAGCGATTTTCGACATCCTGTACGGCGAGGGTATTTCCCGTCAGGGCGAAATCATCGATCTCGGCGTGCAGGCGAAGATCGTCGACAAGGCCGGCGCGTGGTACAGCTATAACGGCGAGAAGATCGGCCAGGGCAAGGACAACGCGCGCGAATTCCTGCGCGAAAATCCGGAAATCGCCCGCGAGATCGAAAACCGTATCCGCGAGTCGCTCGGTGTGAGCGCGATGCCGCAAGGTGCCGCAGCCGTAGCCGCAGCCTCCGCAGAAGCCGAAGTCATGGACGACGAGGAGTGATGCAGAAGAACCGGGGTAGCGCAGGTTCGTCGGGAGCAGGGCGCCGGGGGCAGGAAGCGCCGGATGCGTCGGCCCGGCTGGAACGTCAGGTGCGCATGCCCGGTTCGACTGAAGGACGGCCCGCGGGTCGTCCTGCTACGGGGGCATCGGACGATGCCCCCGTTTCGTTTCAGCGTTCGGATCCCTTCGCATCCACGGATGTGGACGAGTCGTTCGACGCGCACGATGTCGAGAGAAATCGCGGCGCGACGGGCGATGCGCAGTCCGGCGCACCGGCAGGCGGCGACGTCTACACCCGTACGAGCCAATCGCCCTATCGTTCGAAACGGCGTGCTTCCCCGTTCGCGGAGGAATCGGCGGACGCAGGCGGCGCGCGGGCATCCGGCCCAAGACAGTCCACCCGGTCGTTGAAGGGACGGGCGCTCGCCTATCTGTCCCGGCGTGAGTACAGCCGCTCGGAACTGGCGCGCAAGCTTGCGTCGTACGTGGACGAGGGAGACGACCTCGACGCGGTACTCGATGCGCTCGAGCGCGAGGGTTGGCTGTCGGATGCGCGTTTTGCCGAGAGTCTCGTGCACCGGCGCGCATCCCGGGTCGGCTCGGCGCGTATCGTCAGCGAACTCAAGCGTCATGCGGTCGGCGATGCGCTCGTCGAGGAAGTCGGTGCGCAACTGCGCGAAAGCGAGTTCGCGCGCGCGCAGGCCGTCTGGCGCAAGAAGTTCGGCGTCGTGCCGCAAACCCCCGCCGAGCGCGCGAAGCAGGTGCGCTTTCTCGCGATGCGCGGCTTTTCTCAGGCGACGATCATGAAATTGCTGAAGGTCGGCGACGAGATGTTCGGCGACGATTGATTGCCGAAGCCGAAGCCGAAGCCGAAGCCGAAGCCGAAGCCGAAGCCGAAGCCGAAGCCGAAGCCGAAGCCGAAGCCGACACCCCGCACCCCGCACCCCGCACCCCGCACCCCGCACCCCGCACCCCGCACCCCGCAGGAACGCCCGCCGCCGCACCGATTTTTGCTGCGCTGCACGCATTGGCCAGCGCCATGCCCCGCGCGGCATGGGGCCTGATATCCCAAATACCCAGTATGCTAAAATCCACGGGTTTTCCTATTCGGCTTCCTCCTTCCGCATGCCGCTATCCGAGCCCGTATCCCGCCAGTTGCGCCATCGACGCGCAATTCGGGCGGAAGCCTACGAGCGCGACGACGGCTTGTGGGATATCGAAGCCTGCCTGACCGACCATAAGCCGCGCGATGTTGCGCTGGCGTCGGGCATCCGGCCGAACGGCCTGCCGATCCATGAACTCTGGCTACGCATTACCATCGATCGTAAGCTCAATGTCGTCGACGCCGAAGCGTCGTCGGACTGGGCGCCCTATCCAGGGCAATGCGAAGCCGCCAATCCCGCCTACCGGGCCCTTATCGGGCTCAATCTCCTCGACCACTTCCGCCGCGATGCGACCCGACTTCTTGCCGGTGTCGCGGGCTGCACGCATCTCACCGAGCTGTGTGCCGTCCTGCCGACCGCGGCAATCCAGGCGTTCGCCGGGGATGTGTGGAATACGCGCGATGGCGCGGGCGACCACGGCGCGGCGGGCAAACCGCCGTTCCAGCTCGGCCGCTGTCAGGCGCTGCGTTTCGACGGCGAGGTGGTGAGGCAGTTCTACCCGACCTGGTACGGCGCGAGTCGGCCGGAGCGGGGTGGCGGAAGCGGCTCCAAGGATTGAACGAAAACTGTAAGAAGAAGCGACTTTTAATCGACTTTTAATCCAACTCCAGACTGAAGGAATCACGCATGAAGATTCACGAGTACCAGGGTAAGGAAATCCTGCGGAAATTCGGCGTCGCGGTCCCGCGCGGCAAGCCGGCGTTCTCGGTGGACGAGGCCGTCAAGGTGGCAGAAGAGCTGGGCGGCCCGGTGTGGGTCGTCAAGGCTCAGATTCACGCAGGCGGCCGGGGCAAGGGCGGCGGCGTGAAGGTCGCCAAGTCGATCGAGCAGGTGCGCGAGTTCTCGAACCAGATCCTCGGCATGCAGCTCAAGACGCACCAGACCGGCCCCGAAGGCCAGAAGGTGAACCGTCTGCTGATCGAGGAAGGCGCCGATATCAAGAAGGAACTGTATATCGGTATCGTGATCGACCGCGTGTCGCAGAAGGTCGTCGTGATGGCGTCGAGCGAAGGCGGCATGGACATCGAGGAAGTGGCCGAAAAGACTCCGGAAGCGATCCACAAGGTCGCGGTCGAGCCGTCGAAGGGCCTGCAGGATGCCGAAGCCGACGATCTCGCGAAGAAGATCGGCGTGCCCGACGCATCGATTCCGCAAGCGCGCGAGATCCTGAAGGGTCTCTACAAGTCGTTCTGGGAAACGGATGCATCGCTCGCCGAAATCAACCCGCTCGTGGTCACGGGCGACGGCAAGGTGATCGCGCTCGACGCGAAGTTCAACTTCGATTCGAACGCCCTGTTCCGTCATCCGGAAATCGTCGCGTACCGCGATCTGGACGAAGAAGATCCGGCTGAAGTGGAAGCGTCGAAGTTCGACCTCGCGTACATCTCGCTCGACGGCAACATCGGCTGTCTCGTGAACGGCGCGGGCCTCGCGATGGCGACGATGGACACCATCAAGCTGTTCGGCGGCGAACCGGCCAACTTCCTCGACGTGGGCGGCGGCGCCACCACGGAGAAGGTCACGGAAGCGTTCAAGCTGATGCTGAAGAACCCGGACCTGAAGGCGATCCTGGTCAACATCTTCGGCGGCATCATGCGCTGCGACGTGATCGCGGAAGGCGTGATCGCCGGCTCGAAGGCGGTGAACCTGGGCGTGCCGCTCGTCGTGCGCATGAAGGGCACGAACGAGGACCTCGGCAAGAAGATGCTCGCCGAATCCGGCCTGCCGATCATCTCGGCCGACAGCATGGAAGAAGCCGCGCAGAAGGTTGTCGCGGCGGCCGAAGGCAAGTAACGCGCTTCATTGAACACGCATGGCGGCGCGGGTTGCACGCGACGCCAATCGAACAGAGGTCTATACATGTCGATTCTGATCAACAAAGACACAAAGGTCATCACGCAGGGCATTACCGGCAAGACCGGTCAGTTCCACACGCGCGCATGCCGCGAATACGCAAACGGCCGCGAAGCATTCGTCGCGGGCGTGAACCCGAAGAAGGCCGGCGAAGATTTCGAAGGCATTCCGATCTACGCGAGCGTCAAGGAAGCGAAGGCCGAAACGGGCGCGACCGTCTCGGTCATCTACGTGCCGCCGGCAGGCGCCGCGGCTGCGATCTGGGAAGCCGTGGAAGCCGATCTGGATCTCGCGATCTGCATCACGGAAGGCATCCCCGTGCGCGACATGATCGAAGTGAAGGACCGCATGCGCCGCGAAGGCCGCAAGACGCTGCTGCTCGGCCCGAACTGCCCCGGCACGATCACGCCGGACGAACTGAAGATCGGCATCATGCCGGGTCACATCCATCGCAAGGGCCGCATCGGCGTGGTGTCGCGCTCGGGTACGCTGACGTACGAGGCGGTCGCGCAACTGACGGCGCTCGGCCTCGGCCAGTCGTCGGCGGTCGGTATCGGCGGCGATCCGATCAACGGTCTCAAGCACATCGACGTGATGAAGATGTTCAACGACGATCCGGATACGGACGCGGTCGTGATGATCGGCGAAATCGGCGGTCCGGATGAAGCGACGGCCGCTCAATGGATCAAGGACAACATGAAGAAGCCGGTGGTCGGCTTCATCGCGGGCGTCACGGCGCCTCCGGGCAAGCGCATGGGCCACGCCGGCGCGCTGATCTCGGGCGGTGCGGATACGGCCGAAGCGAAGCTGGAAATCATGGAAGCGTGCGGCATCACCGTCACGCGCAATCCGTCGGAAATGGGCCGCCTGCTGAAGGCAGCGCTCTAAATCCACGGAGCAGTCCTACGAAAAACGCCGGCCTCGCCGGCGTTTTTTGTTATGCTCGCGAAACATTTTTGTAAGGCTGCGGGCGTACGAGGCGGAATGAACGGATCGTTCGCGCCGCCGTTTCCCCGATCCGATTTCTCTTCTCAGCGCCACCCTATGTTCGAATTCCTTGCGTCGCTCCACTGGGGCGCTGTGATTCAGATCGTCGTCATCGACATTCTGCTCGGCGGCGACAACGCCGTCGTGATCGCGCTCGCGTGCCGCAACCTGCCGAAAGAGCAGCGGGTGCGCGGCGTGCTGTGGGGCACTGCCGGGGCGATCCTGTTGCGGGTCGCGCTGATCGCGTTCGCGGTCGTGCTGCTCGACGTGCCGTTCCTCAAGTTCGCGGGCGGGATCCTGCTGCTGTGGATCGGGATTCGCCTGATGGCGCCGGCCGAGGATGCGCACGACAACATCAAGCCGGCCGACAAGCTGTGGGCCGCCGTCAAGACCATCGTGATCGCCGATGCGGTGATGAGCCTCGACAACGTGATCGCGATCGCGGGCGCGGCCGAGCAGGCCGACCCGGCGCATCGGCTCGCGCTCGTGATCTTCGGCCTCGTGGTCAGTATCCCGATCATCGTCTGGGGCAGCACGCTGGTGCTCAAGATGCTCGACCGGTTCCCGGTCATCGTCACGTTCGGCGCCGCGCTGCTCGGCTGGATCGCCGGCGGGCTGATGGTCAACGACCCTGCCGGCGACCGCTGGCCGCTGCTCGATACGCCCGCCGCCGTCTACGGGGCGAGCGTGGCGGGCGCGCTGTTCGTGGTGCTGATCGGCTATGCGCTGAGGAAGCGCCGGTCCGCCTCCGGCGCTACCCGCCCGCACTGACGCCACGTTGGCCGTCCGGCCGACTGCCCGCAGCCGCGGGCGCTGGCTACGATCGAAACGCCTGCCTGTTCCGGCAGGCGTTTTCGCTTGAGGAGCCTGTGATGTTCGAAGCCTTTTCCGTTTCCCTGTTTCGCCGCCTCGTGTCGAGGGTGCGTGGGCCGCGCTGTGCTGCCCGGCCCGGTTTCCCGCTCCGGCGGCGGGCACCGCCGCGCCGAGCCGGCTTCACGCTGATCGAACTGATGATCGTGCTGGCGATCGTCGGCGTGGTCGCGGCCTACGCGATTCCCGCGTATCAGGATTACCTGGCGCGCAGCCGGGTGGGCGAAGGGCTCGCGCTCGCGGCGTCGGCGCGGCTCGCCGTGGCCGAGAACGCGGCGAACGGCAGCGACCTCTCGGGCGGCTATATGACGCCGCCCGCCACTCGCAATGTCGAGTCGGTCCGGATCGACGATGCAACCGGGCAGATCACCGTCGCGTTCACGCCGCGCGTCGCGCCCGCCGGCGCCAACATGCTGGTGTTGGTCCCGTCCGCGCCGGATCGTGCGGACGCGCCGAGCGCGCGGGTCGCGTTGTCGAAGGGGGCGGTGCAGGCCGGAGCGCTGGCCTGGGAATGCTTCGCGGGCGGCAAGGATGCGTCGTCGCTGCCCGCGCCGGGGGCGGGGCCGCTGCCTGCGGTTGCGCCGACGCTGGCGGGCCGGCTCGCGCCGCCGGAATGCCGAGCCTGAGGCGTTAGCCCGGAAGGCTGGGCGCGTCGAGGAGGGGGGACGATCAGCGGGCCGCCCATCTCTCCGCGCCCGTGGGGGCATGCACCGGAACGGTGCGCTACGGGACGCCGCGCCAATACCGCCGCACAGGGAGGGGATTTTTTTGTATAGTGCGCCGGTTGCTGACATCCGGTTCGCTCATGCCCTCCTCACTTTCGCGATCTCTATCGCTGGTTTCGCTCGCCATTGCGCTGATCCTGCCTTACGCGGTCACCAATCACACCTATCCGATCCCGACCTTCTATTCCGAATTCACGGCGTTCGCGTTGTATTCGCTGCTCGGCGCGACGATCGTGCTGTTCGCGCGAACCCATTCGGCCGAACCGTTTGCCGCGCCTCGTGCGCTGCTGGTACCGCTCGGTTTCGGAGTCGTGCTGCTGGCGCAGGTCGCGTGGCTGCCGCTGCAGCAACCGTCGATGAACTGGCTCGCACTCGGCTATCTGCTGACGGCGTTCGTCGCGATGCAGTCCGGCTACGCGCTCTCGCGCGCCGGGCTCGGCGACGAGACCGTGCGGATGATGGCGGGCGCGCTCATCGTGGGCGGCCTGTTCGCGGTGTTCTGCCAGATCGCGCAGCTGTTCCGTCTCGAGGACGCGCTCTCGCCGTTCGTCGTGACCTATGGCGTGACGGTCGACAGACGGCCTTACGGCAACATGGCGCAGGCGAATCACCTCGCCACCTACATCGCATTCGCGCTCGCCGGCGCGTTGTACCTGGTGCAGACGCGCCGGCTGCAGGTGTGGGCGTGGGCGGTGCTGTCGGTGCTGCTGTCCGTCGGTCTCGCGCTGACCGTGTCGCGCGGGCCGTGGCTGCAGGTGGCCGTGATGGTGGCCGCCGGTTTCTGGATGGCATTCGCAGAAACGCGGCGTCGCCCGGCGGACGCCCTGCGGCACGCGTGGGCGATGCCGGCGGTGCTGGCCGTGCTGTTCGTCGCGGTCAATGTCGTCGTGCGCTGGGCCAACGTGCATTACCAGCTGGGCCTCGCCGAATCGGCCGCCGACCGGATGCGGGACGCGGGCCAGATCGCGCCGCGTCTCGCCCTGTGGAAATACGGTCTCACGATGTTCCGCGAGCACCCGCTGCTCGGCGTCGGCTGGGGCGAGTTTCCGATCAACCAGTTCGAGCTGGTGCGGGCGTTGGGCGGCGTCGAGATCGCGAACAATTCGCACGATATTTTCATCGACCTGCTCGCCAAGTCGGGTCTGCTGGGCCTCGGCGTGCTGCTCGTCGGCCTGTGTCTGTGGTTCGCGCGTGCGTTGCGGGTGCCGCATACCAGCGGCCGCGTGTTCGGTTTCGCGCTGATCGGCATCGTGCTGATGCACGCGCTCGTCGAATATCCGCAGCAATACACGTTCTTCCTGCTGCCCGTGATGTTCGTGATCGGGCTGCTCGAGACGAAGCCGCTGCGCCGGCTGCCGGGCGGTGTGGCGTACGCGCTGCTGGCCGTGCTGTCGTTCGGCGGGCTGCTGTCGCTGTATCCGGTGCTGCGCGATTATCAACGCACCGAAGTGCTGTACTACGGCTCGAACCCGGCCGAGCAGTATCGCGATGCTCCGTCGTTCCTGTTCCGTGCCTGGGGCGATTACGGCGCGGCGACGTTGATGCCGGTCTCGCGCGAGGATCTGCCGGCGAAGCTCGCCGCGCACCGGCGCGCGATCGCGCTGCTGCCGGGCGAAACCGTGCTGCGCCGCTACGCCGTGCTGCAGGCGCTCGACGGCCGCGACGCGGATGCGCTCGATACCGTCGAACGTCTGCATATTTTCGCGAAGCAGTTGCACGACTGGCCGACCCAGCTCGCCGGGCTCTACAAGCTGCTCGACGAACAGCCGTCGCTCAAGCGCTTCCGGGCGACGGTGTTCGCGAAGTACGGCGAGCCGCCCGCCGGTACGTCGACCGATGACGACGACGATGACGAATAGGCGCGCGCCGGGCGCCTGATGCGTGCCGCGCGCACCGGGTTGCCGCCACGCGGCGCGCGTGCGGCGGCAGGCCGGTTTTGCCGGCGCGAGATGCGTTGAAGCGGCGCGACGGCAGGCGTTGCGTCGGCGCTCGCCGGCACCGCCCGCTCGACAGGGCCCGGTCGGTTGGGGACCTCTCGAACGTACTTGTTTCCCCTTGTTCAGGTATGCTTGGAGCCGCCGTCCTGGACGGTCGACCATTCATTTCCGGAGGGAGGATTCATGAAGGCGATCCAATATCGCAGCACTGTATTCGGTATCCTGATTGCTGCGCTGGTGCCGTTTTCGGCCGCGCATGCGCAGCTCGGCGACATGCTCAAGCAAGCCACCGGGTCGGGGGATTCGTCGAGCGCGCTCGGCAATCTCGGCGGCATCGGCGGCGCGTTGCCGGGCGGTTCGTCGCTGACGTCCAGCAGCACCGGCAACGTCGCGGGCGTGCTGCAATTCTGCATCAAGAACAATTACCTGGGCGGCAGCAGTAGCAGCGCGTCGTCCGTCAAGGATTCGCTGATGAGCAAGCTGGGCGGCGGCGCATCGTCGGATAGCGGCTACACGAGCGGTTCGAACGGCATTCTCGATGCCGGCAACGGCAAGACGCTGGATCTCAGCGGCGGTGGCGGTTTGAAAGAGCAGGTGACCAAGCAGGTGTGCGACAAGATTTTGTCGCAGGCGAAGTCGCTGCTGTAATGCGGCGGTATCGCGCAGCGCGGTAAGCGCGATGCCGGCGGCGAACGGCCGCGCCGTCGGCATCGAGCGGGTAGGCTGCGACGCGCGCCGCGGCAGCCGGATTCAGTCCGTGCGATCGGCCTGGTCGTCAGCGTGCCAGTCTCCCGATTTCCCGCCGCGTTTCTCGCGCACGCTCACATCGGTGATCGTCATCCCGCGATCGACCGCCTTGCACATGTCGTAGACGGTCAGGAGTCCGACCTGCACCGCGGTCAGCGCTTCCATCTCGACCCCCGTTCTCCCGAAGGTTTCCACTTGCGCGCTGCAGCGTACGCCCGGCAGCGTTTCGTCGAGTTCGAACTCCACCGCGACGCGCGTCAGCGCGAGCGGATGGCACAGCGGGATCAGATCCGCCGTGCGCTTCGCGCCCTGGATCGCGGCGATGCGCGCGACGCCGAGCACGTCGCCCTTTTTGGCGCGGCCGTCGCGGATCAGCGCGAGCGTGTCGGGCAGCATTCGGATCGTGCCGCGCGCGAGCGCGATGCGTTTGGTTTCCTGCTTGCCGCCGACGTCCACCATGTGAGCATGGCCGGCCGCGTCGAAGTGTGTGAGTCCAGACATGTCGTGCTCCTTCAGAGGGCGCTTATCATAGCAGCGGCCGATCCGGCATCGGCGCCGCGAACCGCCGCGTCTCGCCGTTACAATGACACCGATCTCGATTCAGGCTGCGGCCGCGCGCATGAGGAGCGGGCGCTGCGGCCGCCGATTCCTTCCATGCGCGTCAAACCGTTGTTCGTTGCCTTGCTCTCGGCGGCGCTGGCGTGGCCGCCGGGCGGCCACGCCCAGTCGCGTACCGATGCGCTGCCGCTCGAAACCGCGCCGCTCGGGGCCGATTCGATCTCGACGGTGCCCTCGCTGCCGTCCGGCATCGCGCCCGGCGTCTTCGGCACCTATGGCGGCGCGGAAAACCGCCTGTCGGGCACGTCGGGCATCACGCCCAGTTTGCGCGCGCCGCTCGCGATCCAGCACCTGCCCGATCTCGGCGACGGCTCCGGCGGTGCGCTGACGCCGCAGGCGGAACGCCGCCTCGGCGAACGCGTGATGCGCGAAGTGCGCCGCGATCCCGATTATCTCGACGACTGGCTGGTGCGCGACTACCTGAACGGCGTCGCGGCCCGCCTGTCCGCTGCCGCCACCGCGCGCTTCATCGGCGGCTACGCGCCCGATTTCGATCTGTTCGCGATGCGCGATCCGCAAATCAACGCGTTCTCGCTGCCCGGCGGCTTCATCGGCATCAACAGCGGACTGGTCGTGATGACGCAGACCGAATCGGAACTGGCGTCGGTACTCGGCCACGAAATGGGCCATGTGCTGCAGCGGCATATCGCGCGGATGATTCGCGCGAACGAGAAAACCGGCTATGCGGCGCTGGCGACGATGCTGCTCGGCGTACTGGCCGGCATTCTGGCGCGCAGCGGCGATCTCGGCAGCGCGATCGCGTTCGGCGGGCAGGCGTTCGCCGTCGACAACCAGTTGCGGTTTTCCCGGTCGGCGGAACGGGAGGCGGATCGGGTCGGCTTCCAGCTGCTTGCCGGCGCGGGCTTCGATCCGTACGGGATGCCGGGTTTTTTCGAGCGGCTCGAACGCGCGTCGATCGGCGACACGGGCATTCCTGCCTATGCGCGAACCCATCCGCTGACGGGCGACCGGATGGCCGACATGGACGATCGCGCGCGCCGCGCGCCCTACCGTCAGCCGCACCAGACGTCCGAATACGGTTTCGTGCGCGCGCGCTTGCGGATTCTGCAGAACCGTTCGGCGACCGACTACGCGAACGAGGTTCGGCGCATGCGAATGGAGATCGACGAGCGGATCGCCCCCAACGTGCCGGCGAACTGGTATGGCGTGGCGTTCGGCGAGATGCTGGCCGGCCGCTACGACGCTGCGGATCAGGCGCTCGCCGAGTCGCGCGCGAGCTTCGCGCGCGCGGAGCAGGGTGACGTCGAGGCGGCGCGCGGCTCGGCGAGCCTCGACGTGCTGGCGGCCGAGATCGCGCGCCGCGCCGGCCGCCCCGACGACGCGGTGCGGCTCGCGGAAGCCGCGCAGCGAAACTGGCCGGGGTCGAACGCGGCGATTGCCGCGCATCTGCAGGCCTTGCTTGCCGCGCGTCGCTATACCGATGCGCAGACGCTCGCGCGGGCGGAGACCCAGGCGGACGCGCGTCGGCCGGAGTGGTGGAATTTTCTCGCGCAGGCGAGCGTGGGCAGCGGCGACGGGGTGACGCAGCGCCGCGCGCTGGCGGAAAAATTCGCGCTCGACGGCGCATGGCCGTCGGCGATCCGCCAGTTGCGCGAAGCGCGCGACATCAAGACGGCGAGTTTCTACGAGCAGTCGATCATCACGGCGCGATTGCACGAGTTCGAGACGCGCTACAAGGAAGAGCAGGACGACGACAGGCGCGGCTGACCGTTGGATCGCTGCGTGGCGTGTGTGGCGGGGCGACGGGAAGGGGAGGAGCGGCGCGCGACGCGAACCGTCGGGCGGCCGACATCAACCGGGGGCTGGACGCCGTGACGAGGCCGCGCCGTCCCGTCCCGGCGAATTCATCCGGCTGTTCGATCCGCCGCGTGCGCGGCCGGGCTCGCGACGAACCGGAACCGCTGAGCGACCTCGTCGCGACGAATCGGCCGCAGCGCCAGGTCGACGCCGTCGCGCCAATGGAACACGCCCCGTGCGCCGTCCGCGTCGAGCGCCGCATGATCGGCGAACAACCCCAGATCATGATCGTGCAGCGCGGCGATGCGCGCGGGCTGCGCCGCGTCGGCGAACAGTACGCCGCCCGCATCGTCGAGCCATGCCTGCGCCGGTTCGAATGCGTGTCCGGTGTGATCGGTCAGCGACAGCCGTGCGGGCGCTCCGTCGCCCTGCGCGAGCCGGACGATCCACGGCGTATAGGCCAGCTCGACATAGACGCGTTGCGGCCCGTTCTGGAAGAACCACCGACCGCTGTCGTCGCATTCGTAGTTGCGGGCAATGAAGCCGATCAGTGCGGCGTGACGGATCGGCGAGCCGAGCGCGCCCGCGGCCTGGGCCGCATCGTCGCGCATGCGCCAATCGCCGCGCCGATCGAGCAGCAGCCAGCCGGTGCAGTGCGGCACGTTCGGCCATTTGGCGAGCGCCTGCCTGACGATGTCATCCATGATCGACGAACCGGGCGCAGTGGCCGAAGATACGCAGCGGCAGCCAGTCGAGGCGGCCCGGAAACGGTCCGGTCATGAAGCCCGCGTGGCCGCCATGGTCGGGCTGTTCGAGGACGACCGTGCGCGAGACGTCGCCCGGGCCGGGGAGCGCCGACGCCGGCAGGAACGGGTCGTTGCGCGCATTGACGATCAGCGTCGGCACGTCGATCGCGGGTAGCAGCGGGCGCGTGGTGGCCTGGGTCCAGTAGTCGTTGGCGTCGACGAAACCGTGCAGCGGCGCGGTGACGGTGTCGTCGAAATCGTGCATCGTGCGGGCGTCGAGCATCGCCTGTCGGTCGAACAGGCCCGGGTACTGTTCGAGCTTCGCGAGCGCCTTGAGCTTCAACGTCTTCAGGAAGCTGCGGGTGTAGACCTTCGCGAAGCCCTGCGAGAGCGCGCGGCCGCCCGCGTGCACGTCGATCGGCGTCGAGACCGCCGCGGCCGCCGCGACGATCGACGTGTCGCTGCGGTGCTCGCCGAGCCAGCGCAGCAGGACGTTGCCGCCGAGCGAGACGCCCGCCGCGACGAGCGGCCCGCGATGCCGGGCGGCCAGCCGCCGCAGGATCCAGTCGACCTCGACGCTGTCCGCGAGATGATAAAAGCGCGGCTGCCGGTTCATCTCGCCGCTGCAACTGCGAAAGTGCGGGACGACGCCGTGCCAGCCGCGCGAGCGGGCGGCCGCCATCAGCACCCGCGCGTAGTGCGACCCGGAACTGCCTTCGAGGCCGTGGAACAGCACGAGGAGCGGGGCGTCCGGCGCAGGCGCCGCGGTGTCGAGACACGCAAGCCAGTCGAGATCGATGAAATCGCCGTCGGGGGTGTCCCAGCGCTCGCGCCGGTAGGCGACGTCCGGACGCTGGGCGAACAGCGCGGGCACGATGGTCTGCGCATGGCTCGTCGGCAGCCAGCGCGGGGCGCGGTAGCGCAGCGGGTCGGCCTGCGCGGGCGGCTCGGCTGTGGGGGAGGGAGAGGACGCCGTACTCATCGCTTGCGACCGCGCACCGTGCCTAGTGGAGCGGCCCTTGTCCGTGACGGATCTTGGCGGCGAACTGGTTGGCCGCCTGCTCGGGGATCGGGCTTGCGTGGATGTGCGCGATCCGCCACTCGCCGCGCTCGTGAATCATCACGTAGGTGGCGAACACCATTTCGGGATCCGCCGTCAGATCGGCGTACTGATGGGCTTCCGCGACCGTGTAGACCACCGTGCCGAGGCTGTCGTAGACGCGGATGTCGAGCGGCTCGATCGTCACGGGCTGCGTCGACAGGCGTTGTGCGAGCCCGCTCCGGATCTGGTCGAGGCCGTGCAGATGCGCGCCGTCGGCCCAGATGCAGCTCGCGAAGTCCTCGTCGATCCAGAGGACCATCAGGGCGTCGAGATTGGCGTCGGCAATCGCCTGATAATAGGCGTTGAGCGTATCGGCGGCAGCTTCGAAGAGGCGGGCAAAACGTGGCATCGGGTTATCTCTCGCGCGCGAGGCGCGCCGTTACATGGCGGCGGCCGCGAAGCCGCCTTCGTACACCGGTGAATCGACTGCGCGGCGGGCCCGCGTCCGGCCGGGCGGCCGGTCAGCGTTGCCCGACGAGCATGCCGCGCAAATCGCCGAATACCTGCTCCGGGCTCAGCTCGCGCAGGCATTTCAGATGGCCGAGCGGGCATTCGCGTTCGAAGCAGGGACTGCATTCGAGATGCAGCCATTGTACCTTTGCCAGCTCCGACAGCGGCGGGGTATGGCGCGGGTCGGTCGAGCCGTAGAGCGCGACGAGCGGCCGCCGCAGCGCGGCCGCGACGTGCATCAGGCCGGAATCGTTGGTCACGACCGCGTTGGCCCGGGCGATCAGCGCGCAGGCCTCGGTCAGCGAGGTCTGGCCGCACAGGCTGCGCACGTTCGGCGCCCGTTCGGCGATCGCCTGGGCCGCGGCCGCATCCTTCGGCGAGCCCAGCGCGACGATCTGCGTATACGGGAACGACTGGCTGACGCTCTGCGCCAGCGCCGCGAAATGCTCGGGCGGCCAGCGTTTCGCCGGGCCGTACTCGGCGCCCGGACAGAACACCACGAGCGGCTTGCGCGTATCGAGGTTGAAGCGGGCGGAGACCCGCGCCGTCTCGTTCAGGTCGGCGTCGAGCCGCGGCGGCGGCAGGGTTTTCATCGTGTCGGGCAGCTTCGCGCCCGGCGCGTAGGCGAGCGCCGCGTAGTGGTCGACCATCGCCGGACGCTCGTCCTGCTTGCGCGGGTTCGCGTGCCGTACGTTCAGCAGCCCGTAGCGGCTTTCGCCGGTGTAGCCGATCCGCAGCGGAATGCCGGCGAGCCATGGAATCAGCGCGGACTTCAGCGAGTTCGGCAGCACGTAGGCCGCGTCGTAGCCGTTGTCGCGCAGATCGCTCGCGAGCTGCCAGCGGCGCAGCATCTGCAGCTTGCCGTGCGCGAGATCGGTCGGGTAGACATCGTGAATCTCGGGCATCCGCTCGAGCACGGGCGCGACCCAGCCGGGCGCCACGGCGTCGATGACGATGCGGGGGTGCAGTTTCTTCAGTAGCGCGAAAAGAGGCTGCGCCATCAATGCGTCACCGATCCAGTTCGGTGCGATAACCAACGCGCGACGCATCAAGTCGATTTCCGATGTCGTAATGAAGCGCGGCGCGAAAGCGCCGCGTTCGGGTTGCGAGAGAAACAGGGCGGCGGCACGGGCCGCGAGGCCGGCCGTGCCGCGTCAGTCGGGCGGGACACCCGCCGGGCGTTCAATGGCCCTTGACGACTTCGCCGTCGCGCAGCTTGTAGCGCGTGCCGCAGTACGGGCAGCGCGCTTCGCCGTGCGTGACGTCGATGAACACGCGCGGATGGGCGTTCCAGCGCGGNGTCAGTCGGGCGGGACACCCGCCGGGCGTTCAATGGCCCTTGACGACTTCGCCGTCGCGCAGCTTGTAGCGCGTGCCGCAGTACGGGCAGCGCGCTTCGCCGTGCGTGACGTCGATGAACACGCGCGGATGGGCGTTCCAGCGCGGCATCGACGGGTTCGGGCAGTAGGCCGGGAGATCCTTGGCCGACAGCTCGACCAGCGGCATTTCCTTGATTTCACTCATGGGGCTTTCTCGTTATGGGGCGATAGGGGGCGTCCGGGCGGGCCGGGCGCTCAGATTCTCGTGGTCAGTGCGCGTGCCGTTCGCTTTTGCCCGACACGATATCGAAAAACGCCGACTGCAGCTTTTCCGTGATCGGGCCGTGCGCCGGTGCCGATCGTACGGCACGCGGATCGACGTGCGGCCGCCGGCTGTCCGGTATGCGCGCACCCCCTCGACGACACCTATGCCGGCGTGCCGGGTATGAGCCGGCACGCGGATCTTGGCGTCGCGATCGGCCAATGACATAGGTCTCTCCTAACGGATGCGGTGGGGTACGGCGCGACGCCGGTGCAGCGCGAAGCCGAAAAGACGTCCATTTTAGCGTCTTTTGTGTCGGCGACGGTCGATGCGACGGGGTCCGGCGCTATAATCCCCGAGCGATTTCCTCAAGAATAACGGGCGGCGGCGCATGCGCGTGCCGGACGCCCGGCCTTTTAGCCCGCCGCGCCGCTTCCCGATGCTCGCTCGCCTGTCCGCCACCGACCGCTTCGCCTTCGTCCAGGGCGCCCGCGACTACTCGCCGACGCTGATGGCCATCCTGTCGTGGGGGCTCGTCACCGGAATCGCGATGAGCAAGTCGGTGCTGACGCTCGGGCAGGCGACCGGCATGTCGTTGCTGGTCTACGCGGGCTCGTCGCAACTGGCGGTGCTGCCGCTGTTCGCGGCGAATCTGCCGATCTGGACGATCCTGCTCACGGCCGCGATGGTGAATACGCGCTTCGTGATCTTCAGCGCGGGGCTCGCGCCGCATTTTTCCTATCTCCCGCTGTGGCGGCGCCTCGCGATCGGCTACTTCAACGGCGACGTCATCTATCTGCTGTTCCAGAAGCAGGGCTTCGCGCCGGGCCGGGTGCCGGGCAAGGAGGCCTATTTCTGGGGGATGGCGGTGTCGAGCTGGCTGTCGTGGCAGGTGTCGTCGCTCGCGGGCATCCTGCTCGCCAGCTTCTTTCCCGACAGCTGGGGGCTCGAGCTGGCCGGCACGCTCGCGCTGATCCCGATCATGGTGTCCGCGGTCGCGAACCGCTCGACGCTTGCCGCGGTGGCGATCGCCGGGATCGTGTCGCTGGTCGCGTTCGAACTGCCTTACCGGCTGGCGTTGCCGCTCGCGGTGTTCGCCGCGCTGGCGGCCGGCAGCATCACCGATTTCCTGGTCGAGCGGGCCGACTGGCGGCGGATTCGCGCCGGCGGCCGAAACGGGGGCGCGAAATGAGCGCGACGCAGATCTGGCTGGCGATTCTCGGCATGACCCTCGTGACCGCGGTCACGCGCGCGCTGTTCCTGATCGGCGGCGAGCGGACCGTCCTGCCGGAGCGGGTGCAGCGCGCGCTGCGCTACGCCCCCGCCGCCGCGCTGGTGGCGGTGGTGTTGCCCGACGTGCTCGAAACGCCCGCCGGGATCTCGTTCTCGCTCGCGAACCACGATTTCTACGCCGCGGTCGCGGGCCTCGGCTGGTTCCTGTGGCGGCGCACCATGCTCGGCACGATCGTGGTCGGCATGCTGGTCTTTACCGCGCTGCGCTTCGTGTTCTGACCCGTCCGGCGGGACTTCCGCCGAATTGCTGCGACGCAGCATGGCGGACGACCCCCAAATAGGGGGAATTCGCCGCGCCACGGGGCTGACGGCGGATCGGATCGGCTAGAATGTTCCCTCTCGGATTTTCGCGTGCGCGTCGCGCGGCCCAGCCCGGCCGCGCCCGGCGCCCGGTTGTGGCTGCCCGCGCCCGCATTCGAACCGCCTTCCTCATCAACCCTCATCAGTCCCATGAGCCAAGTAAAGCGTCTTACCGACCTGATCGCCGAAGGCCAGCTCTCCGGCAAACGTGTGTTCATCCGCGCCGATCTGAACGTGCCGCAGGACGATCACGGCAACATCACCGAGGACACCCGCGTGCGCGCGTCGGTGCCGGCGATCCAGGCCGCGCTCGATGCGGGCGCCGCCGTGATGGTCACGTCGCACCTCGGCCGCCCGACCGAAGGCGAATTCAAGCCGGAAGACTCGCTCGCGCCGGTCGCGAAGCGTCTTGCCGAGCTGCTCGGCCGCGACGTGCCGCTCGTCGCGAACTGGGTCGAGAACGGCGTGAACGTCGCGCCCGGCCAGGTCGTGCTGCTCGAGAACTGCCGGATCAACAAGGGCGAGAAGAAGAACGACGACGCGCTCGCGCAGAAGATGGCGAAGCTCTGCGACATCTACGTGAACGACGCGTTCGGCACCGCGCACCGCGCCGAGGCGACCACGCACGGCATCGCGAAGTACGCGCCGGTCGCGTGCGCGGGCCCGCTGCTGGCGGCCGAACTGGATGCGCTCGGCAAGGCGCTCGGCAACCCGAAGCGCCCGCTCGTCGCGATCGTCGCCGGCTCGAAGGTGTCGACCAAGCTGACGATCCTCAAGTCGCTGGCGGAGAAGGTCGACCAGTTGATCGTCGGCGGCGGCATCGCCAATACGTTCATGCTCGCCGCCGGCCTGACCATCGGCAAGTCGCTGGCCGAGCCGGATCTCGTCGGCGACGCGAAGGCGATCATCGACGAAGCGCGCAAGCGCGGCGCGTCGGTGCCGATTCCGTCCGATGTCGTGACGGCGAAGGAATTCTCGCCGACGGCCGCGGCCACGGTGAAGAAGGTCAGCGAGATCGAGGCCGACGACCTGATCCTCGATATCGGCCCGGATACTGCGAAGGCGCTCGCGGGCCAGCTTGAAAAGGCCGGCACGATCGTCTGGAACGGCCCGGTGGGCGTGTTCGAGTTCGATCAGTTCGGCAACGGGACGAAGACGCTCGCGGAAGCGATCGCCCATTCGCCGGCATTCTCGATCGCCGGCGGCGGCGATACGCTCGCGGCGATCGCGAAATACGGCATCCACGACAAGGTCAGCTACATCTCGACGGGCGGGGGCGCGTTCCTCGAATTCCTCGAAGGGAAGAAGCTGCCGGCGGTGGAAGTGCTCGAGACGCGGGCAGCCTGAGCATGGCGGGGCGCGCGGGCGCGGGTCGGGACGGCGGCTTGGCCGCGCCCGGCGTCCGGCACGCCGCGCCCCGGCACGCGTTGGGCTGCCGCTGCGGCGCAGCCCGGCCCGGCGGCGCGCGAGCCGCGCCCGGCTTCGGGCGGCGCCGCGGCTCGCGGGGTCGGTCCGCCCCGCCTTCAGAACAAAGCGACGCCGGGCGGCAAGCACCGGCGCGCACCCCGGAGCGGCGGCCGCTGGGCCGCGCGGCTCCGGCTCTCGCAGCGGTACATCCAGCGCACCCACTCAGACTCAGACGAGGAGATTCATGCATCGCGCCACCAAGATTGTCGCCACGATCGGCCCGGCCTCCAGTTCGCCGGAAGTCCTGCTGCAGATGATGCAGGCGGGGCTCGACGTCGTGCGGCTCAATTTTTCGCACGGCACCGCGGACGATCATCGCCAGCGCGCCGAACTGGTTCGCGAGGCCGCGCGCAAGGTCGGCCGGGAAATCGCGATCATGGCCGACCTGCAGGGGCCGAAGATCCGCGTCGGCAAGTTCGAGGCGGGCAAGACGACGCTCGTGCCGGGCCAGCCGTTCATCCTCGATGCATCCTGCGAGCTGGGCAACGACGAGCGCGTCGGGTTGGATTACAAGGATCTGCCGCGCGACCTGAAACCGGGCGACGTGCTGCTGCTGAACGACGGCCTGATCGTGCTGACGGTCGAACGCCTGATCGGCGAGGAGATCCACACGATCGTGAAGGTCGGCGGCGAGCTGTCGAACAACAAGGGCATCAATCGCCAGGGCGGCGGACTGTCGGCGCCCGCGCTGACGGCCAAGGACATGGAGGACATCCGCACCGCGATGTCGCTGGGCGCCGACCTGGTCGCGGTGTCGTTCCCGAAGAACGCGACCGACATGGAGATGGCGCGCCAGCTCGCGAACATCGCCGGCGCTCCGTACGGCATCAAGCCGAAGATGATCGCGAAGATCGAGCGCGCCGAGGCGATTCCGGCGCTGCAGGGCATCCTCGATGCATCGGACGGCATCATGGTCGCGCGCGGCGACCTGGCGGTCGAGGTGGGCAACGCGGCAGTGCCGGCGCTGCAGAAGCGCATGATCCGGATGGCGCGCGAGTCGAACAAGCTCGTGATCACGGCCACGCAGATGATGGAATCGATGATCTATGCGCCCGTGCCGACCCGTGCGGAGGTGTCGGACGTCGCGAACGCGGTGCTCGACGGCACCGACGCGGTGATGCTCTCGGCCGAGACGGCGGCGGGCAAATACCCGGTCGTCACGATCGAGACGATGGCGGCCGTGTGCGTCGAGGCGGAAAAATCGGAGCAGGTCGAGCTGGACAAGGATTTCCTCGACCGTACCTTCACCCGGATCGACCAGTCGATCGCGATGGGCGCGCTGTTCACCGCCTACCACCTGGGCGCGAAGGCGATCGTCGCGCTGACCGAATCCGGCGCGACCGCGCTGTGGATGTCGCGCCACTACACGCACGTGCCGATCTTCGCGCTGACGCCGCGGGTCGGCAGCGAGCGGGCGATGGCGCTGTTCCGCAACGTCACGCCGCTGCACGTCGATTTCAACAGCGACCGCGATTCGGCGCTGCAGGCGGCGCTCGAGAACGTCGTCAAGCAGGGTTACGTGCAGCACGGCGACATGGTCGTGCTGACGGTCGGCGAGCCGATGGGGCAGGCGGGCGGCACTAATACCCTGAAGATCGTGCGGGTCGGCGAGCCTTACTGAGCGCCGCGCGGCGGGTTGCGCGCGCGAGCCGGGGCCGCGTGGGGTCAGATGCCCCGCGCGGCCCTTTTTGCTTGAAGGCGTGGTCGCGAACGTAAGAAATTGCCCGCCGGCGGCCTATTTGGTCTGAATCCGGGACGCTTCGCGATAAAATGCGGCTATTCGACGCTCAGCCGCGCCGGTTTGCCCGTGTTCCGCCGAGGCAGACCGTAAGCCGCCGCGTAGGGCGCACGGTTTTCATTCAAGGAGTACCACAATGCCTCTCGTATCAATGCGTCAATTGCTGGATCACGCGGCGGAACACGGCTACGGCCTGCCGGCCTTCAACGTGAACAACCTGGAGCAGGTGCAGGCGATCATGGCGGCGGCCGACCAGGTGGGCGCGCCGGTGATCATGCAGGCATCGGCCGGCGCCCGGAAGTACGCGGGCGAGGCGTTCCTGCGTCACCTGATCGAGGCGGCGGTCGAGTCGTATCCGCATATTCCGGTGGTGATGCACCAGGATCACGGCCAGTCGCCGGCGATCTGCATGGCGGCGATCCGCAGCGGCTTCACGAGCGTGATGATGGACGGCTCGCTCGAGACGGACGGCAAGACGGTTGCATCGTACGAGTACAACGTCGATGTGTCGCGCAAGGTGGTGGAAATGGCGCATTCGATCGGCGTGACGGTGGAGGCCGAACTGGGCGTGCTCGGTTCGCTCGAGACGATGAAGGGCGACAAGGAGGACGGCCACGGCGCCGAGGGCACGATGACCCGCGAACAGTTGCTGACCGATCCGGAGCAGGCGGCCGATTTCGTGAAGCTCACGCAGTGCGACGCGCTCGCGATCGCGATCGGCACGTCGCACGGCGCGTACAAGTTCACCAAGAAGCCGACGGGCGACATCCTGTCGATCTCGCGCATCAAGGAAATTCACGCGCGGATCCCGAACACGCACCTCGTGATGCACGGTTCGTCGTCGGTGCCGCAGGAGCTGCTCGCGGAAATCCGCGAATTCGGCGGCGATATGAAGGAAACCTACGGCGTGCCCGTCGAGGAAATCCAGGAAGGCATCAAGCACGGCGTGCGCAAGATCAACATCGATACCGACCTGCGTCTCGCGATCACGGGCGCGATCCGCCGCTACCTGTTCGAGAATCCGGGCAAGTTCGATCCGCGCGACTACCTGAAGCCCGCGCGCGAAGCGGCGAAGAAAGTGTGCGTCGACCGCTACCTCGCGTTCGGCTGCGAAGGCCAGGCGGGCAGGATCAAGCCGCTGCCGCTCGACAAGATCGCCGAGAAGTACAAGGCCGGCGAACTCGCGCAGGTGGTGCGCTAAATTGCTGTAGGGCCGGCCCGGGGCGACGCGCCCGGGCGGCCGGCTGACCGGTTGCAAGACCGCCGTTCCCGCCTGCGAAGGGGAACGGCGTTTCCCTTTTTGTTTGGCTCCTATTTTCTGCGAAAAGACGATGTCTACCCTCTACGAATCCACGCTCCGCTCGCTGCCGCTCCTCGGCCGTGGCAAGGTCCGCGACAACTACGCGGTCGGCAACGACAAGCTCCTGATCGTGACGACCGACCGCCTGTCGGCATTCGACGTCGTGATGGGCGAGCCGATTCCGAACAAGGGCCGCGTGTTGAACCAGATGGCCAATTTCTGGTTCGACAAGCTGTCGCACATCGTCCCGAACCATCTGACGGGCGACGCACCGGAAACGGTCGTGACCGCCGACGAGGTCGAGCAGGTCGCGGGCCGCGCGGTGGTCGTGAAGCGTCTCGAGCCGATCCTCGTCGAGGCGGTGGTGCGCGGTTACCTGGCCGGCAGCGGCTGGAAGGACTATCAGGCGACCGGCAAGGTGTGCGGCGTCGAGCTGCCGGCCGGCCTGCAGAATGCGCAGAAGCTGCCGGAGCCGATCTTCACGCCCGCCGCGAAGGCCGAGATGGGGCATCACGACGAGAACATCACGTACGAGGAAACCGAGCGCCGTATCGGCACCGAGCTGACGGCGACGATCCGCGACATCTCGATCCGCCTGTACAAGGAAGCGGCCGACTACGCGGCCACCCGCGGCATCATCATCGCCGACACGAAGTTCGAATTCGGCCTCGACCGCCATGGCCAGCTGTTCCTGATGGACGAAGCGCTGACCGCCGATTCGTCGCGCTTCTGGCCGGCGGACCAGTACCAGGTCGGCACCAACCCGCCGTCGTTCGACAAGCAGTTCGTGCGCGACTGGCTCGAAACCCAGGACTGGAAGAAGGAGCCGCCCGCGCCGAAGCTGCCGCAGGACGTGGTCGACAAGACCAGCGCGAAGTACCAGGAAGCGCTCGAGCGCATCACGGGCCAGCAGCTCGCGTAAGCGCGCGCCGAGATCACACAAGGAAAGCGCACGATGAGCGAAGTCCAGACCGCCCATACGCATAGCGCGCCGCTCGTCGGCGTGCTGATGGGATCCAGTTCCGATTGGGACGTGATGAAGCATGCCGTGGCGATCCTGCAGGAGTTCGGCGTGCCTTACGAAGCGAAGGTCGTGTCCGCGCACCGGATGCCCGACGAGATGTTCGACTACGCGGAGCGCGCACGCGAGCGCGGCCTGCGCGCGATCATCGCGGGCGCGGGCGGCGCGGCGCACCTGCCCGGGATGCTGGCCGCGAAGACCACGGTGCCGGTGCTCGGCGTGCCGGTCGCGAGCAAGTACCTGAAGGGCGTCGATTCGCTGCATTCGATCGTGCAGATGCCCAAGGGCGTGCCCGTCGCCACCTTCGCGATCGGCGAGGCGGGCGCGGCCAATGCCGCGCTGTTCGCGGTGTCGATCCTGTCCGTCACTTCGGTCGACTACGCGAACCGGCTCGCCGCGTTCCGTGTGCGCCAGAACGAGGCCGCGCACGCGATGTCGCTGCCTCCGCTGTAGCCGGCGCTCGCGCGCCAAGGTTCCGAATTGCCCTGACTGCGGCGGGCGCACGAAGCCCGCCGTGACCGACCACTGACATGACTGCACTCCCCACTCCGGTTTTACCGACTCTGCCCGGCGCCTGGCTCGGCATGGTCGGCGGCGGCCAGCTCGGCCGCATGTTCTGCTTCGCCGCGCAGGCGATGGGCTATCGCGTCGCCGTCCTCGACCCCGATCCGGCGAGCCCTGCCGGCACAGTGGCCGACAAGCACCTGCGCGCCGCCTATGACGACGAGGCCGCGCTCGCGGAACTCGCGCAGCTGTGCGATGCCGTTTCGACCGAATTCGAGAACGTGCCGGCCGCGAGCCTCGATTTTCTTGCGCAATCGACCTTCGTCGCGCCGGCCGGCCGGTGTGTCGCGATTGCGCAGGACCGCATCGCCGAGAAGCGCTTCATCGCCGCGTCGGGCGTACCGGTTGCACCGCACGTCGTGATCGAATCGATGCAGCAGCTGGCCGCGCTGACCGACGCCGAACTCGACGCGGTGCTGCCGGGCATCCTGAAGACCGCGCGGCTCGGCTACGACGGCAAGGGCCAGGCGCGGGTGCGTAGTGCGCGGGAGGCGCGCGATGCGTACGCGGCGCTGGGCGGCGTGGCGTGCGTGCTCGAGAAGCGTCTGCCGCTCGAATACGAGGTGTCGGCGCTGATTGCGCGCGGCGCCGACGGACAGTCGGCGGTGTTCCCGCTCGCGCAGAACACGCATCACGACGGCATCCTGTCGCTGACCGTGGTGCCGGCGCCCGCCGCCGATGCGCAGATGGTCGCCGACGCGCAGCAGGCCGCCGTGCGTATCGCCGATTCGCTCGATTACGTGGGCGTGCTGTGCGTCGAGTTCTTCGTGCTCGACGACGGTTCGCTGATCGCGAACGAAATGGCGCCGCGTCCTCACAACTCCGGCCACTACACGGTGGATGCGTGCGCGACGAGCCAGTTCGAGCAGCAGGTGCGGGCGATGACCCGGCTGCCGCTCGGCAATCCGCGCCAGCATTCGCCCGCGACGATGCTCAACATCCTCGGCGACATCTGGTTCGCCGACGGCGCGAGCGACCCGGTCGCGCCGCCCTGGGATCGCGTCGCCGCGATGCCGGCCGCGCGGCTGCATCTGTACGGCAAGGAAGAGGCGCGGGCAGGCCGCAAGATGGGCCACGTGAATTTCACCGCGCCGACGCTCGACGAGGCCGTCGATGCGGCGACGGCCTGTGCGCGGCTGCTGCACATCCCGCTCGACTGAGGCGGCCGGCACGATGTCCAACGATCGACCGATTCCGCCCGTGAGCGACGCGCAGATCGCCGCCGCCGCCGCGCTGCTCGACGCGGGCGAGCTTGTCGCGTTTCCGACCGAGACGGTCTACGGTCTCGGCGGCGATGCGCAAAGCCCGGACGCCGTCGCGCGGATCTATGCGGCAAAAGGGCGCCCGGCCAATCACCCGGTGATCGTCCACCTGCCGCCGGGCGGCGATCCCGGCTACTGGGCCGAGACCTTGCCCGGCGATGCGCGCAAGCTGATCGATGCGTTCTGGCCCGGCCCGCTGACGCTGATTCTGAAGCGTGCCGCGCGGATTCCGGCGGCGGTCAGCGGAGGACAGGATTCGGTCGGGCTGCGCTGCCCGTCGCATCCGGTCGCGCAGGCGCTGCTGCACGCATTCAGCGCGCGCCGCGGCGGCCACGGCGGCGTGGCCGCGCCGTCCGCGAACCGCTTCGGTCACGTGAGTCCGACCACCGCGCAGCACGTGCGCGACGAGTTCGGCGAGGCCGTGCATGTGATCGACGGGGGATCGTCCGAGGTAGGAATCGAGTCGACGATTCTCGATCTGTCGCGCGGCTTCCCGGCGCTGCTGCGCCCGGGGCACGTCACGCCGCAGCAGATCGCCGACGTGCTCGGCACGGTGCCGCGCCTGCCCGACGGCGGCGATGCAACCGCGCCCCGCGCATCCGGCACGCTGAAGGCGCACTATGCACCGCGCACGCCGCTCGTGCTGTTGCCGTTCGAGGCGCTCGAGCCGCTGCTGGCCGCCGCGCGCGACGGCGGCGAGCGGGTTGCGCTGGTCGCGCGCGGTTCGCGCGCGGGCGGCTGGGCGCAGGCGGGCGGCGTGCATTTCGTCGCGGCGCCGGAAGATCCGCAGGCATACGCGCGCGAGCTATATCGGCTGCTGCGCGCGCTCGATCGTGCCCAGGTCGCGCGGATTCTCGTCGAGAAGCTGCCGGACACGCTCGAATGGATCGCGGTGAACGACCGGCTCGGCCGCGCGGCCGCCGCGTTCGAGGCGAGCGAGTAATCCGATACGGCCGATCGCCGTGCCGGCGTGCATCGGCGCGGGCACAGACAAAACGCCCGGTTTGCAATGCAAACCGGGCGTTTTGTTTTCGGCGGACAGGCGGGCCGGGCGGCCGGCCGACGCACTTATTTGCCGACGCCGCGGGCGGCGCTCTGCTTCTAGACGAAATGCGCGTACAGCGCGTGCACGTGCGTCGGCGGGCCGCCCGGCCCGCCGGGCCGCCGAAAACAAAACGCCCGGGTTGCAATGCAAACCGGGCGGTTTGTTTTCGGCGGACTGGCGGGCCGGGCGGCCCGCCGACGCACTTATTTGCCGACGCCGCTGGCGGCGATCTGCTTCTCGACGAACTGCGCGTACAGCGCGTGCAGGTGCGTCGTCGGGTGGACCGAATCGGCGAACATGTAGCTCTGGTCGGCGCCCGCGACCGTGTAGGTCTGCGGCGAGCAGAACAGCGACGAGCCGAACGCGCTCGGCGCCGGCACGCCGGCCTTGGTGGCGGCCGCGATCATCGCCTGCAGGTTGCACGCGGTGCCCGTGTTCGACACCGAGAAGCCGTTCGCCTGGTAGTTGGCCGTGATGCCGTCCTGCCACGTGAACACGTCGACCAGCACCGCCTTGGTCGGATCGACCTTGAGCGCCTGCAGCGTGCCCGCGAGCACCTGGTTGAACAGGCCCGACAGCTGCGTGAAGGTGGCTTGCGTGCCGGCCGACACCGCGAGCGGCGTACCGCCGATATCCGGCACGTTGGACACGTACACGTGCGTCGCGCCCGACGCGACGATCTGCTGGACCAGCGCCGCGAGCTGCTGCGCGGCCAGGGCGATCGCCTGCCCGGCTTGCTGCTGTGCGACGGCCGTGCCGGCTGCCTGCGCGGCTGCCGCCTGGTAGAAGATGTCGTTCGCGCCGCCGTTGATCAGCACGATCTGGTTCGAGTTGAAGCTGCCGTACTGCTGCAGATACTGCTGAACCTGCGTGGCGATCGGGACGGTGGTGGCCTGCGAGTAGGCCGCATTGGGCGAACCGGCCGGCGCCTGGCCGATGCCCGGCTGCAGCGTGACCCGCGAGCCGCCCTGCGCGTAGCCGCGGCCGCCGGTGGCTTGCAGCGGTACGCCGAAGCCGCCTTCGTAGGCGGGCGTGAGCGTATCGCCGTAGTACGACGCCACCACTTGCGTCCATACCTGGCCCGGGTTCGTCGTGAAGCGGCCGCCGCCGAAGCCCAGCAGGATCTGCGGCGAGTAGGTGCCGACGTCGGACAGGCTGTCGCCGAACGATACGATCTGCATCTTCACGCCGGACGGCGGGGTGTTCGAGCTGCTGCTGTCGTCGCCGCCGCCGCAGGCGGCGAGCAGCACGAACGCGGCGCTGGCCAGCGCGACCTGCGCGGTGCGCAGCAGGCGGCGCCCGGCGCGAGACGATTGTTGTTGTGGGTTCATTGCTGCATCTCCTCGTAGATATGGCCTGACTTGCTGTGCTTTGTCTGCCGCGCCGCATTCCCATGCCGGGCGGCGCGGCGGCCGTTGGCGGTAAACCTGGTTATCGATCCCCGGGCGCGGCGCTCAGCGCGGCCTGCTCGCGCGGACGGGAAGGCGCGCCGGCAATCTGCGCATGATAAGCGCTCGCCCATTCGGGCGGGCCAAAAACCGCGCGCAGCTTGTTGCGCCAGCCGCCCACGCGCCATGCGTCGGCCGCCATCGAGCGCCATTCGTGGAAGGTCGCGACGAGCGGATTGTTCGAGCCGAGCGGCTCGACGATCCCGTACTGCGGCGGATCGCGCGGATCCTCCTCGACGAAGCTGCCGAACAGGCGATCCCAGATCACCAGCACGCCGGCGTAGTTCCGGTCGATGTATCGCGGATTGCGCGCGTGATGGGCGCGGTGGATCGACGGCGTATTCAGCACGTACTCGAACCAGCCGAGCTTTGGGATCGTCTGGGTGTGCACGAAGAACTGGAACGCGAGATTGATCAGCACGATGCCGACGATCTGCTGCGGCGGAAAGCCGAGGAACGCGAGCGGTAGCCAGAACGCCCACATGCCGGCGACCGGATACATCAGGCTCTGGCGCATCGCGGTCGAGAAATTCAGGCGCTCGGACGAATGATGGACGACGTGCGCGGCCCACAGCCAGCGCACTCGATGGCTGCAGCGATGAAATACGTAGTACAGCAGATCTTGGGCGACGAACAGCACCGCGAACGACAGCCACGTGCTGTCCCAGCTGAACAGCCGGTAGTGGGCGTAGCAGTATGCATAGACGGGAATCACGAAGAGCCACGCGAGCTTGTCGGCGCCCTGGTGCATCAGCGCGAGCGCGGCATTGCAGATCGTGTCGCGCCAGTTGTAGACGCGATCCTCCGGACGTGTGCGGGCCAGGTGCCACGCTTCCCAGCCGATGCAGATCAGGAAGACGGGCGCCAGCGCGAGCAGAAGCAATTCGACATTGAATTGCATGGGCGTCTCCTCCTTTCCCCTGGCGAACTCTGTGTGTCCGGTCGGTGCGCCGGACCCTGCTTGTGTGTGCCGATTTAGCCCATCACAGTACGCAATCGCCCCGCGCGGCGCGAGGGGTTCCGTAGAGGGAGTATTCGGGGCAGGGTTTGTACGGAAGCCTTGCGGGTAAAGCCCCCGCGCGGTTCAAACAGGCGTTTGCGACGGGCGCGGGAACGGTTCCGCGCCCGTCGCGGGCGGGGTCAGCGCGGGCCGGCGTAGACCCATTCGAGCAGCGCGTCGTGCGCGGCGCGCGCGGCTTCCGCGCGGCCGTCGTTGATGAAGCTCACGACCACGTAGCTCGAGCCGTCCGACGAGGCGACGTAGCCGGCGATCGCGCGCACGTCGCGCAGCGTGCCGGTCTTGATGTGCGCATTGCCGAGCACCGGCTGGTTGGTGAGGCGGTTCTTCATGGTGCCGTCGATGCCGGCGATCGGCAGCGAGTCGACGAATACCTGCGCGACCGGGCTGGCGTTCGCGGCCTGCAGCAGATCGGCGAGCGACAGCGCGCTCACGTGCTCGTCGCGGGACAGGCCGGAGCCGTTCTCGAGATCGAGCTCGGGCATCGAGATGCCGCTGCGCTTCAGGAAATCGTGGATCACGCGGCTCGACTGCTCGGGCGTCGCGGGCGGCTTGCCCGCCACCGCGCCGATGGTCAGGAACAGATTGCGCGCCATCACGTTGTTGCTGTACTTGTTGATGTCGTAGACGACGCTCGACAGCACCGGGCTCTGATGGGTCGCCACCGGCCGCGCGTTGCTGGGCACCGCGCCCTCGGCGATCGTGCCGTTGAACGTGCCGCCCGTCTGCTGCCACAGCGCGAGAAAGCCGCGCGCGAAGAAGGTCGTGTGGCTCAGTACCGCGAGATTGGTCGTGGTGGCGCCGCAGCGCAGCGGGAAGTTGCCGGCGAACGACGCGGTGAGCACGCCGTCCGTGCCCGCCGAGACGGCCGGTCGCGCGGCCGCGCAGGAGCCGTTGCCCTCCTGCAGCTGGTTGCTGATCGACAGGTTCGACAGCGGCGGCAGCACGTCGATCGCGACGGTGCCGTTGTCCGTGGGCGTGACCGTGAAGGTCAGCGACTTGAACGCATAGAGGAGCGGATCGGGGCCGACGTTGTACGGCGCGCTTGCGTCGTCGTCGAACGGCGGCAGGTCGCGCGTCGACGCCGCGAAATAGCTTTTGTCGAGCACCAGCGCGCCGTCGATGTTGACGATGCCGGCGCGCCGGATCCGGTTGACCAGGTCGATCAGCTCTTCCGGCACGAGCTTCGGGTCGCCCGTGCCCTTGATGTACAGGTTGCCGTGCAGCGTACCGGCCGGGTCGACCGTGCCGCTCGCGTATGCGCTGGTGCGCCATCGATAGTCGGGGCCGAGGATCGACAGGCCCGAGTAGGTCGTGACGAGCTTCATCGTCGACGCGGGCAGCATCGGCCGGCTCG
The DNA here is from genome assembly GCF_034721475.1 of Burkholderia alba. NCBI lineage: Bacteria > Pseudomonadati > Pseudomonadota > Betaproteobacteria > Burkholderiales > Burkholderiaceae > Burkholderia > Burkholderia alba. Next base: position 86,466 of record NZ_JAWJWL010000024.1, read on the forward strand.
CGTTCCACGACATGAGCGGGATGCGGTCGCCGATCCGCTCGATCACGACGCTCATGCTGGAAGCGGGTACCCGCGCGCGCTGCAGCGCGGCCAGCACGGTGCCGGGCAGCACGGAGTGCGCGGTCGACACGGCGGCCGGGTACTTCGGCGTTTTCTTGCGGGCGTCGGCGGGGGCGGCGAAGGCGAGCGCCGCGCAGGCGGCGAGCACCGCCGCGCAGCGCAGCGCGGCGCGCGGCGCGTGGGCGGGGGAACGGTCGGGGGCACGGTGCGGCGCGGCGAAGCGGAAATTCTTCTTCATGGACGAATGACGGACGACAGGCGGTAGGTGTTGAGCGAGGGGCGCGCCGGACGGCGCAAAGCGCCCATTGTAGAGACAAGCCGCGGCAGGTGACGATTTTCGCCCGGGGATGTCGGCGGCGCGAAAGGCGGCGCTACAATGGCCGACGTTATCGAATCGTGCGATGGATGCCAGTCAGGATGCGAATACTGCTAGTCGAAGATGACCGGATGATTGCCGAGGGCGTGCGCAAGGCGCTCAAGACCGACGGTTGCGCGGTCGACTGGGTGCAGGACGGCGACGCGGCGCTGACCGCGCTCGGCGGCGAAACTTACGATCTGCTGCTGCTCGACCTGGGCCTGCCCAAGCGCGACGGCATCGATGTGCTGCGCACGCTCCGTTCGCGCGGGCTGGTGCTGCCGGTGCTGATCCTGACCGCACGCGACGCGGTCGCCGACCGGGTGAAGGGCCTCGACGCGGGCGCCGACGACTACCTGGTGAAGCCCTTCGACCTCGACGAGCTGGGTGCGCGGATGCGCGCGCTGATCCGCCGCCAGTCCGGGCGCAGCGAATCGCTGATCCGCCACGGCGCGCTGACGCTCGATCCCGCATCGCACCAGGTGACGCTGGACGGCGCGCCGGTCGCCCTGTCCGCGCGCGAGTTCGCGCTGCTCGAAGCGCTGCTTGCGCGCCCCGGCGCGGTGCTATCGAAGAGCCAGCTCGAGGAGAAGATGTACGGCTGGGGCGAGGAGATCGGCAGCAACACCGTCGAGGTGTACATCCACGCGCTGCGCAAGAAGCTCGGTTCGGATCTGATCCGCAACGTGCGGGGCCTCGGCTACATGGTTGTGAAGGAAGCGTAGCGCGTGAGGTCGATCCGTCATCAATTGCTGATCTGGCTGCTCGCGATCGTGGTGGCCGGGGTGGGTATCGCCGGCTGGTTGATCTATCGGCAGGCGCTCGCCGAGGCGAACGAACTGTTCGACTACCAGCTGCAGGAAATCGCCGCCGCGCTGCCGTCGGAACCGTTTTCACAGGTGTTCGGCTCGCGCACCAACGGCGACGAGGGCATCGTCATCCAGATCTGGAACCGCAACGGCGTGCTGATGTATTTCTCGCATCCGCGCGCGCCGATCGCGCCGCGCGCCGAACTGGGCTTCTCGACCGAGCGCACCGAACGCGGCGAATGGCGCGTCTACGGCGCGATCGTCGGCGACAACGTGGTGCAGCTCGCGCAGCCGCTGTCCGTGCGCAACCGGCTCGCGGCGAACGTCGCGCTGCGCACGCTGTGGCCGCTGATCGTGCTGCTGCCGTTCCTCGGCGCGGCGGTATGGATGATCGTCGGGCGCGGGCTCGCCCCGCTTGCGCGCGTGACGCGCGCCGTCGAGGCGCGGCGCCCCGAGGCGCTCGATCCGTTGCCCGATTCGCGTCTGCCGCTCGAGGTTCAGCCGCTCGTGCGCGCGCTGAACGGCCTGCTCGCGCGCCTGTCGGCCGCGCTCGACACGCAGAAGGCATTCGTCGCCGACGCCGCGCACGAACTGCGTACACCGCTTGCGGCCGTGCAGATCCAGGCACAGCTGGTGGCGCGCGCGCACGACGATGCCGAGCGCCGCGAGGCGATCGCCGATCTGCAGAGCGGCGTCACCCGCGCGACGCGGCTGGCCGAGCAACTGCTCGCGCTGGCGCGCTCGGAGCCGGACGGCGCGACGGTGAGCGAACCGGTCGACCTGCAGGCCGTGCTGACCGAGTGCGTCGCCGCGCACGCGCCGCTCGCGCAGCGGCGCAACATCGACTTGGGCTTCGAGGAGGTGCAGCCGGCCACCGTGACGGCCGATGCCGCCGCGTTGCGCGTGATGTTCGGCAACCTGCTCGACAACGCGATCAAGTACACGCCGGACGCCGGGCGGATCGACGTGTCGCTGACGGCCGATGCCGCCGGCCGCGCGTGCGTGCAGATCGGCGACAGCGGCCCGGGCATCCCGGCCGACGAGCGGGAGCGCGTGTTCGACCGGTTCTACCGCGATACGTCGGCCCGCGCGCGCACCGACGTGTCGGGCAGCGGCCTCGGGCTCGCGATCGTCAAGCGGGTGGCCGCGCAGCAGGGCGCGACGGTGACGCTCGGCGAAGCGGCGGCGGGCGGCCTGCTGGTGAGCGTTGCGTTCCGCCGGGGGGCGGCCGGCTAGCGGCGGGCGCTCCAATCGTCCTTCAGTCGCATTTAAGTTCGGTTAAGCCTCCTTTAAGACAGCGTCGCTACGCTGCGTTCTAACAAAAGAGGAGGTTAATCGATGAATTCCCGATTCCTTGCGCGTGGTGCCGTGGCCGTTGCCGTCGCGGCGGCCCTGTCGGTCGGCTATGTCGCCGGCACCCGTCACGCGGAGCCGCAGATCATCACGCCCGCCGCGGCGGCCGCGCTGATGCCGGCCGAAGCGGCGGCCAAGACGGGCATCCCCGATTTTTCCGGACTGGTGGAAACCTACGGCCCCGCCGTGGTGAACATCAGCGCGAAGCACATGGTGAAGCAGGTGGCGCAGCGCGGCATGCCGCAGATCCCGGTCGATCCCAGCGATCCGTTCTACCAGTTCTTCAAGCATTTCTACGGCCAGATGCCGGGCATGGGCGGCGGCGCGCAGCCGAACGACCAGCCGAGCACGAGCCTCGGCTCGGGTTTCATCGTCAGCCCCGACGGCTATATCCTGACCAATGCGCACGTGATCGACGGCGCGAACGTCGTCACCGTGAAACTCACCGACAAGCGTGAATACCGCGCGAAGGTCGTCGGCGCGGACAAGCAGTCGGACGTCGCGGTGCTGAAGATCGACGCGTCCGGGCTGCCGACCGTCAAGATCGGCGATCCGTCGCAGAGCAAGGTGGGCCAGTGGGTGGTCGCGATCGGCTCGCCGTACGGCTTCGACAACACGGTGACGTCGGGCATCATCAGCGCGAAATCGCGCGCGCTGCCCGACGAGAACTACACGCCGTTCATCCAGACCGACGTGCCGGTCAATCCCGGCAACTCGGGCGGCCCGCTGTTCAACCTGAACGGCGAGGTGATCGGCATCAACTCGATGATCTACTCGCAGACGGGCGGCTTCCAGGGGCTGTCGTTCGCGATCCCGATCAACGAGGCGATCAAGGTCAAGGACGAACTGGTGAAGACGGGCCACGTGAGCCGCGGCCGTCTCGGCGTGGCGGTGCAGGGCCTCAACCAGACGCTGGCGAGTTCGTTCGGCCTGCCGAAGCCCGACGGCGCGCTCGTCAGCTCGGTCGATCCGAAGGGGCCGGCCGCGAAGGCAGGGCTGCAGCCGGGCGACGTGATCCTGTCGGTGAACGGCGCGCCGGTGGTCGATTCGACGACGCTGCCGTCGCAGATCGCCAGCATGAAGCCGGGCACCCGGGCGGACCTGCAGATCTGGCGGGACAAGGCGAAGAAGAGTGTTACCGTGACGCTCGCGTCGCTCACCGACGACCAGGGAGCAGCCAGCACCGATTCGCCCGTCGAGCAGGGCCGGCTCGGCGTCGCGGTCCGGCCGCTCTCGCCGCAGGAGCGCAACGGCACGTCGCTGACCCACGGGCTGGTCGTCCAGCAGTCGAGCGGGCCCGCGGCCAGCGCGGGGATCCAGCCGGGCGACGTGATCCTGGCGGTGAACGGCCGCCCGGTCACGAGCGCCGATCAGCTGCGCGATGCGGTGAAGTCCGCCGGCAACAGTCTTGCGCTGCTGATCCAGCGCGACGACGCGCAGATCTTCGTGCCGGTCGATCTGAGCTAAGCTTGGATGCGCCGCGCGCGGGCCGGTCCGCCGGTCCGCGCGTCCGATCGACAGAGACTCAAGGAGAAGCACCATGCAACAGCAACGCGTTTCGAAGTACCTGATCGCGGCGACGCTGGCCTTCGGCCTCGTGGGGGGCGCCTATGCGCAGTCGGGCTTGCCGGCCGTGCATCAGCAGGGCGCTGTAAGCTTTGTGTCAGGCGGCGTCGGGCAGGATGAGTCCACCGCGTTCGAACGCAACGAAGGCCGCTGGCCGCTGGCGCTGCGCTTTACCGGCGCGGGCGGAGAGTTCCTTGCCGACGTCCACGTGTCGGTCACCGATGCGAAGGGCGCCGAAGTGCTGAAGACGGATGCCCGCGGCCCGTTCATGCTGGTGAAGCTGGCGCCCGGACATTACACGGTGCAGGCGTCCTATAGCGGCAAGGTGCAGTCCCGCCCCGTGACGGTGCCCGCGAAGGGCGGCGTGAAGGAAGCGTTCTCGTGGAGTGCGCAGTAACGGTTGCGCCGCCACGAAGCCCGCGCAATTCGGCGGGGTTTCGCCGATAATGAAAGCCACGGCCCATGCCGTGGCTTTTCGTTTAGGGCGGCGTATCGCGCGCGCGGCCCGCCGAAGGGGAATCCGATGTCCGACGCCGCCAGCCCTCGCATCGAGATCGTGCCGAATCGCCACCGGATTCGGGTGATCCACCACGGCATCACCTATGCGGACTCGACAGGCGCGTTGACCTTGAAGCAGGCGGGTTTGCCCGATGTGCATTATTTGCCGCGAAGCGATATCAATATGAGCAGGCTCGTGCCGTCCGGACAGACGGCCCATCGCGAGCCCGCGGGGCAGGCGAGCTACTTTCACCTGCAGACGGAAGACGGCGTCGTCGAGAACGCCGCATGGAGTTACGAGGAACCGCCGGAGGCGGCGCACGGAATTCGCCGGTACATCGCCTTCCACGCGGAGCGGGTTGATCGGATCGACGAGACGTCCTGACACGGCGGACGTTCATCGGGGAGAGGGTCATGGAACTGAACGACGCGTTACGTATTCCGCTTGCGCCGTCGGTCGTCTGGGAGGCGCTGCAGGATCTCGCGCTGTTGCGCGCGAGTCTCGATCATTGCGAATCGTTTACACGGCTCGCGCGCAGCGAATACGCGCTGACGCTGACGGTGCCGCTCGGCCCGCTGCGCGCGCATTACGACGTGCGCGCGCACGTCACGGGCCAGCGGCCCGGCGAACTGGGGCAGATCCGTCGAACGCTCAACTTCAAGGCCCGCGCCGACGGCCTCGGCGCGCTGCGCGGGCAGCTCGATCTGGTGCTGTCCGCGGACGACACCGACGACGCGACCCGGATCGAATACGTGGTGTGGGCGACCGCTTCGGGGCCGCTCGCCGAATTGCCCGGCCGTCAGATCAAGAATGCGCTGCATGAACTGGCCGACGATTTCTTCACCGAATTCTGCGCGGTCGTGCAGGCGAAGCACGGCCTCGCGCCCAATCTTGCCCGTGGCCGCCCGTCGCGGCGCCAGCACGTGTTCCTGCGGCCGTCGGCCTTGACGGGCAGCGGGCGGCGTCAGCCGCACCATCTGGCGGGGGCGCTGACGGGGCGGGCCGCGAGCGCGCTCCATCACCGCGAGTCGAACACCGTGCCGTTGTGGGCGTGGGCCGCGATGATCGTGTTCGTCGCGCTGCTGCTCTACGTGGCGCGATGGTTCAACGGCGGCTGAGCGCCGTCGCCGACCAGGACGCCGAACGCCGGCCCGGACGCCAGTCGCCCGGGCCGGCGTTTTTTTGCGGACCGCTCAGGCGCCGCGAAAGGTCCGCCGGTATCCGGACGGCGAGGTGTCGAAGGCGGCGGCGAAATGCTGGCGCAGCGAGGCGTCCGAGCCGAAGCCCGCCGCGTGCGCGATCGCGTCGATCGGCTGCTCCGTCGTTTCCAGCAGTTGCTGCGCCCGAGCCAGCCGCTCGGCGAGCAGCCATGCGCCGACCGTCGTCCCCGTGGCCAGACGGAAATGGCGGGTGAACGTGCGCCGGCTCATCAGCATGCGCGCCGCGAGGGAGTCGAGGCTGTGCGGCAGGTCGAGATGGGCGCGCACCCAGTCGAACAGATCCGCGAGCCGGCCGTCGCGCGGATTCGCGGCGACCGGCTGTTCCACATACTGCGCCTGGCCGCCCTGCCGGTGCGGGGGGACGACGAGCCGCCGCGCGACCCGGCTCGCGACGTGCGCGCCGTAACGCTTGCGGAGCACGTGCAGACAGCAGTCGAGGCCGGCCGCGGTGCCGGCCGAGGTCATCAGGGTGCCGTCGTCGACGTACAGCACATTCGGGTCGAGTTTCACGCGGGGGTAGCGGCGGGCGAATTCGTCGGCCCATGCCCAGTGGGTCGTGGCGGGACGCCCGTCGAGCAGACCGGCCTCCGCCAACACGAACGCGCCGAGGCACAGGCCGACGAGCTGCGCGCCCCGCGCGTGGGCGGCGCGCAGCGCGTCGACCAGGGCGGCGGGCGGCGCTTCGCGGGTGTCGCGCCAGGTCGGAACGACGATGGTATGCGCGTCGGCGAGTGCGTCGAGCCCGTACGGCGCCGTGATCGTGAAGCCGCCGGTGGTGGCGAGCGGGCCGGGTTCGAGCGCGCAGACGCGCAGGTCGAACGGGGGCAGGCCGTCGCCGCCATGCTCGTCGCCGAATACCACGCAGGGCACCGACAGGTGAAACGGGCTGATGCCGTCGAATGCGACGACGGCGACGATATGCGCGGGCAGCGTCCGAGGGGTAGGCGTCGTCACGGGCACGGCTCCGATGGAGAAATCAGTGGATGGCCCGATTCTATCGAATATTGGCAATCAGGCCACTGTCGGTGTGCGACCGTGTCGCGAACAATGGCGTCGTCGCGCCGCTCCGCGCGCGGCGTCATGCGGCGGCGGATGCTCTGCCCGCCGTCTCCATTCCATCCCTTCCTTCGACCCAGGAGTGCGATATGTCCGCATCCAGCCCGCGCCGTGCGCTGATCGTCATCGATGTTCAGAACGAGTACGTGACCGGCCATTTCCTCATCGAATATCCGGACGTCCGGACCTCGCTCGACAACATCGGCCGCGCGATCGACGCCGCGCATGCGGCCGGCGTGCCGGTCGTCGTCGTGGAGCATGTGGCGCCGGCCGAGTCGCCGATCTTCGCGCGCGGCTCGCACGGGGCGGCGCTGCATCCCGTCGTCGCGTCGCGGCCGCACGCGCACCGCATCGAGAAGGCGCTGGCGAGCGCGTTCGCCGGTACCGATCTGGCCGACTGGCTTGCCGCGCACGAGATCGGCGTGCTGACGGTGGTCGGCTACATGACGCACAACTGCAATGCGTCGACGGTGCTGCATGCGGCGCACGCGGGTTTTCAGGTCGAGTATCTGGCCGACGCGACGGGCTCGCTGTCGTACGAGAACAGCGCCGGCGCGGCGAGCGCCGAGGAGATTCATCGCGCGTTCACGGTCGTGCTGCAGTCGAATTTCGCCGCGGTGCTGACGACCGATGCCTGGATCGACGCGCTGGGCACCGGTGCCGTGCCCGAGCGCGACAACGTCTACGCATCGAACCAGCGGGCGCGCGCTTGAGGGGCTAGCGGGGCAGCGCAGGAAGCGGGCGGGGCGGGCGGCGTTCGCGCGATCCGCCCGAAGCGGGCGCGGCCGGAGGGCGGGGCGTGCCGCCCGGGTCGGACGGCCGCCGTCAGGCCGTGTCCTTCAGCATCGCGGGGCTGAGGCGCAGCATGTCGAAGCACGCGTCGACTAGCTTCTCCGCATGCCGTTCCGCATCGATTTCGTCGGGCAGCATCAGCATGTCGCGGACGAAGCCGCTGACGAGCGTGTGCAGCATCAGCGTCGCGCGCCAGGTATCGAGCGACGCGGGCAACTGGCCGTCCGCGACCGCCTGCGCGAGATCGGCCTCGATGTTGTGGAGCGCCTCGCTCATGCCTACCCGGTTGCGCTGGAGCAGCGGCTCCATGTCGGCGACGTACTCGCACTTCATGAAGAGGATGCTGAAGACGCGCCTGAGCTGCGCATCGCGCGCGACACCGAGCAAACACCAGATTAGAATCTTGCGAATCTTGCCGAGCGGGTCGGTCTGTGGTGCCGAGGGAGTCGACTTCAGCTCGTCGATCGGCAGGAAGACGCGATCGAACATCGCGTCGAACAGATCGCTCTTGTTGGCGAAGTGCCAATAGATCGCGCCGCGCGTGACGCCCGCATGCTGCGCAATGTCGGCGAGCGAGGTGTGCGACACGCCTTTTTCGAAAAAGACGTGCTCGGCGGCGTCGAGAATGCGGTCGCGTGTGGCGAGCGCTTCCTCCTTGGTACGTCTGACCATTGGGGGCCTGTGATGAGCGGTGGCGGGGTAAACAACAAGGGCTGCATCGCAGTGGCCAACTAGCATAGCTCTGCGGCACAAGCTGTTTGTAACTGTCGGTAAATTGTAAAACTTTGTGCGATGCAAAAAGGTCTTTTACATACATTCATGACTGTATATACAATACCACCCTACGATCGAATGGCCCAAGCGGCAATCAGTTAATATCCGACTCTGCTGATTTCCCTCCAAGTGTTGTGCCGCGTGTCACGTGGCGTCCCCCGGCACGGCAGTCGCGTGCCGTTGCCGTATCCGCAGTCCAGCAATTCAGGTGTTCGATCAAGCGTCGCAAGGCGCATTCGTGTTGTGTCCCCGAGGGCCGGCACCCAATCCATTTGTTACAAACGAGGTTGCTCCATGCGCGTTGAACGGGTTCCACACCGCTTAATCACTGTCGCGACGGCTGCCGTTTTCCTTGCCGCGTGCGGGAAAAAAGAATCGGCTCCGCCGCAGCAAACGCCGGAAGTCGGCGTCGTCACGGTCCAGCCGCAGGCTGTGCCGGTCGTCACCGAACTGCCCGGCCGCACCAGTGCCTATCTGGTCGCGCAAGTGCGCGCCCGAGTCGACGGCATCGTGCTGCGCCGCGAGTTCACCGAAGGCACCAATGTCAAGGCGGGCCAGCGTCTCTACAAGATCGACCCCGCGCCCTATGCCGCCGCGCTGAACAGCGCGAAGGCGACGCTCGCGAAGGCGCAGGCGAATCTGGTGACGCAGAACGCGCTGGTCGCGCGCTACAAGGTGCTGGTTGCCGCCAACGCGGTCAGCAAGCAGGACTACGACAACGCCGTGGCGACCCAGGGTCAGGCCGCGGCCGACGTCGCGTCGGGCAAGGCGGCCGTCGATACCGCGCAGATCAACCTCGGCTACACGGACGTCACGTCGCCGATCACGGGCCGCGTGGGTATTTCGCAGGTCACGCCGGGCGCCTACGTGCAGGCTAGCCAGGCGACGCTGATGTCGACCGTTCAGCAGCTCGATCAGGTCTACGTCGACCTGACGCAGTCGAGCCTCGAAGGCCTGAAGCTGCGCCAGGACGTGCAGAGCGGCCGTCTCAAGACGAGCGGTCCGGGCGCGGCGAAGGTCACGCTGATCCTCGAGGACGGCAAGCCGTACTCGGAGCAGGGCAAGCTGCAGTTCTCCGACGTGACGGTCGATCAGACCACCGGCTCGGTGACGATCCGCGCGATCTTCCCGAACGCGCAAGGCGTGCTGCTGCCGGGCATGTTCGTCCGTGCGCGCATCGAGGAAGGGGTGAACGACAACGCGTTCCTGGTTCCGCAGATCGGCGTCACGCACGATCCGAAGGGCCAGGCGATCGCGATGGTCGTGAACGCCGAGAACAAGATCGTGCCGCATCCGCTCGTCGCGACGTCGATGCAGGATCAGAACTGGGTGGTCGAAAGCGGTCTGCAGCCGGGCGACCGGGTGATCGTGCAGGGTATCGACAAGGTGCGTCCGGGCATGACGGTGAAGGCCGTGCCGGCGACGCCGTCGCAAGCCGACGCCGCGGGCGGTGCCGCTCCGGCACAGGGCGCCGCACCGGCTCAAGCCGCCGCATCGGGCGCTGCACCCGCGAGCGCCGCAGCCGCTTCGGGCGCGCAATAATAGGGGGCTTGTTTCATGGCAAAGTTTTTTATTGATCGCCCGATCTTCGCGTGGGTGATCGCCATCATCCTGATGTTGGGCGGTATCGCGGCGATCTTCACGCTGCCGATCGCTCAATATCCGACGATCGCGCCTCCTTCGATCCAGATCACGGCGAACTACCCGGGCGCGTCCGCGAAGACGGTGGAAGATACCGTCACGCAGGTCGTCGAGCAGCAGATGAGCGGGCTCGACAACTTCCTGTACATGTCGTCGACCAGCGACGACTCGGGCAACGCAACGATCACGCTGACCTTCGCGCCGGGCACCAACGCCGACATCGCGCAGGTCCAGGTGCAGAACAAGCTGTCGCTCGCGACGCCGGTTCTGCCCCAGGTCGTGCAGCAGCTCGGTCTGTCGGTGACGAAGTCGAGCAGCAGCTTCCTGCTGGTGCTCGCCTTCAACTCCGAAGACGGCAGCATGAACAAGTACGACTTGGCGAACTACGTCGCGTCGAACGTGAAGGATCCGATCAGCCGGCTGAACGGCGTCGGTACCGTCACGCTGTTCGGCTCGCAGTACGCGATGCGGATCTGGCTCGACCCGAACCGCCTCACGAACTACGGCCTGACGCCCGTCGACGTGACGAGCGCGATCACGAGCCAGAACGTGCAGGTGGCGGGCGGCCAGCTGGGCGGCACGCCGGCGACGCCGGGCACGGTGCTGCAGGCGACCATCACGGAAGCCACGCTGCTGCGTACGCCCAAGGAGTTCGGCAATATCCTGCTGAAGGTGAACCAGGACGGTTCGCGCGTGCTGCTGAAGGACGTCGCGAAGATCGAACTCGGCGGCGAAAACTACAACTTCGACACCAAGTACAACGGTCAACCGACCGCCGCGCTGGGGATCCAGCTCGCGACCAACGCGAACGCGCTCGCCACGGCGAACGCGGTGCGCGCGAAGATCGACGAGCTGTCGAAGTACTTCCCGCATGGCCTCGTCGTGAAGTATCCGTATGACACGACGCCGTTCGTGCGGCTGTCGATCGAGGAAGTGGTGAAGACGCTGCTGGAAGGCATCGTGCTCGTGTTCCTCGTGATGTACCTGTTCCTGCAGAACCTGCGCGCGACGATCATCCCGACGATCGCCGTGCCGGTGGTGCTGCTCGGCACGTTCGCGATCATGTCGCTGGTGGGCTTCTCGATCAACACGCTATCGATGTTCGGTCTCGTGCTGGCGATCGGCTTGCTGGTGGACGATGCGATCGTGGTGGTGGAGAACGTCGAGCGGGTGATGGCGGAGGAGGGCTTGTCACCCAAGGAGGCGACCCGCAAGGCCATGGGCCAGATCACCGGCGCACTGGTCGGCGTGGCGCTCGTGCTGTCTGCGGTGTTCGTGCCGGTCGCGTTCTCGGGCGGGTCGGTGGGCGCGATCTACCGGCAGTTCTCGCTGACCATCGTGTCCGCGATGATTCTGTCGGTGCTGGTCGCGTTGATTCTGACGCCCGCGCTGTGCGCGACGATCCTGAAGCCGATTCCGCAGGGTCATCACGACGAGAAGAAGGGCTTCTTCGGCTGGTTCAACAAGACCTTCAACAAGAGCCGCGACAAATACCACGTGGGCGTGCACCACGTGATCAAGCGCTCGGGCCGCTGGCTCGTCATCTATCTGGTGGTGATCGTCGCGGTGGGCCTGCTGTTCGTCCGCCTGCCGAAGTCGTTCCTGCCCGACGAAGACCAGGGGCTGATGTTCGTGATCGTGCAGACGCCGTCCGGCTCGACGCAGGAAACGACCGCGAAGACGCTCGCGAACATCTCCGACTACCTGTTGAAGGACGAGAAGGAGATCGTCGAATCCGCGTTCACGGTGAACGGCTTCAGTTTCGCGGGCCGCGGCCAGAACTCGGGCCTCGTGTTCGTGAGGTTGAAGGATTACTCGCAGCGGCAGCATGCGAACCAGAAGGTCCAGGCGCTGATCGGCCGGATGTTCGGACGCTATGCGGGCTACAAGGACGCGCTGGTGATCCCGTTCAACCCGCCGTCGATTCCTGAACTCGGGACGGCCGCCGGCTTCGACTTCGAGCTGACGGACAACGCGGGTCTCGGCCACGATGCGCTGATGGCCGCGCGCAACCAGCTGCTCGGGATGGCGGCGAAGGATCCGACGCTGCAGGGCGTGCGCCCGAACGGCCTGAACGATACGCCGCAGTACAAGGTGGACATCGATCGCGAGAAGGCGAACGCGCTCGGCGTCACACCGGCTGCCATCGATCAGACGTTCTCGATCGCGTGGGCATCGAGCTACGTGAACAACTTCCTCGATACCGACGGCCGGATCAAGAAGGTGTACGTGCAGTCGGACGCGCCGTTCCGCATGACGCCGGAAGACATGAACATCTGGTACGTGCGCAACGGGTCGGGCGGGATGGTGCCGTTCAGTGCGTTCGCGACCGGCCACTGGACCTACGGTTCGCCGAAGCTCGAGCGCTACAACGGGATCTCCGCGATGGAAATCCAGGGCCAGGCGGCACCGGGCAAGTCGACCGGCCAGGCGATGGCGGCGATGGAGTCGCTCGCGAAGAAGCTGCCGCTGGGCATCGGCTACTCGTGGACGGGGCTGTCGTTCCAGGAAATCCAGTCCGGCTCGCAGGCGCCGATCCTGTACGCGATCTCGATCCTCGTCGTGTTCCTGTGTCTCGCGGCGCTGTATGAGAGCTGGTCGATTCCGTTCTCGGTGATCATGGTGGTGCCGCTCGGCGTGATCGGCGCGCTGCTGGCCGCGACGCTGCGCGGGCTCGAGAACGACGTGTTCTTCCAGGTCGGTCTGCTGACGACGGTGGGGCTATCCGCGAAGAACGCGATTCTGATCGTCGAGTTCGCGCGCGAGCTGCAGGTCACCGAGAAGATGGGGCCGATCGAGGCCGCGCTCGAGGCGGCGCGTCTGCGGCTGCGCCCGATCCTGATGACGTCGCTCGCGTTCATTCTCGGCGTGATGCCGCTCGCGATCAGCAACGGCGCGGGTTCGGCCAGCCAGCACGCGATCGGTACCGGCGTGATCGGCGGGATGATCACGGCGACGTTCCTCGCGATTTTCATGATCCCGATGTTCTTCGTGAAGGTGCGGGCGGTGTTCAGCGGCGAGAAGGAAGACGCCGACGAAGCGCTGCGTCTCGCCCAGGAGCACGCGCATCACGAAGAGAAGCCGGATAACGGCGACGACGCAGGCAAGAAGGGACAGTGATGATGCAAAAACACGCATTGACTGCAATGGCAGTCGCGCTCTTCGCCACCGGCTGCACGATGGCGCCGCACTACCAGCGGCCCCCGGCCCCCGTGTCCGGCGCGTTCCCGTCCGACGGCGTCTAC